>LCJJ01000009.1 GCA_000999175.1 Parcubacteria group bacterium GW2011_GWB1_44_7 | reverse complement strand
ACCGGAAGCGAGCAAACCTCCTTGCACCGCAAAGTCCGTCCCCGGCGTACTCGTCCCCACCCCCACCCGTCCCTGCGAATCAATCACGAAGGCGGTGCTTGTTGCGCTACCAGTGGTTGAAGACACTCTAAACAAAGGCGCGGTTTGATTGTAGTAGCCGGTAAGAGCGAAAGTGGTTGTGGCAACCCCGGCCCCAAAAACGGATAGCTTGGCGAAAGGTGTCGTGGTACCAATACCGACATTGGCACTACCTATTCCAAGGAGAGCCCCACCGTTAGTGTATCCCACTTCCGTCACATTCAAGGTGCCACCGGTCACTCCGAATCTCGCCTCTGTTCCATCTATTCTTCCGCCAAAAATCTTTACAGTGCCACCGGTTACTTTTAACGCTTTTGATATACCGGGAGTTCCCGTACTGTCGTCAATTTCGCTGTTATAGAACTCAAGGTCAGGAGAACCGGAAGTGATGGTCACTCCGTAAAGCGGTCCAGAAAAACGACTATTAAATATCTTGGCGCTGGCCGAACCGTCCACCAAAAGACCGGCTCCGGTAACACCCGCAACGACTTCCACATTGACTATCCTAACTCCCGTCTTGCCTGAAATACCAAGGCCGTCACCACCATCATCCTGAATTTTAAGATTCTCAACGGTTGAATTATTCCCCACATATACATTGGGACCACCGCCTAAAGAGTAAGCATAAATATTTGTGGCGGTTCTTCCTTGTCCGATTAAGCTGACATTGTCCGGTAGCGTAATTGAGGCATCAACGCCGCTCTCCGCAATTTGGTATGTGCCGGCTCCCACTACTATCACATCACCGGATACAGCCGCGGCAACGGCGGAATTAAGAGCCGTCCCGCGGGCAAGGTCGGTGTTCGCGGATGGATGATAAAATGTCGCGGAGCCGTCTTTGTGAACGATTTGCACAGCGCCTTGCACAAAGACGGAAGCTTTCAAATTCGTAAATGTACTCGTTGCCGTCGTAGAGGTGGCGGTGAAGTATTGAGCAACCGTTTCCCCTACTACAGATAGTTTTGCGTAAGGCGAACTGGTGCCGATTCCCACATTGCCGCTAGCGCGATAAACATTGCCGCCGCTAGTTGTCCAATTGCCGATAGAAGCTGAACCGATAAGATTGCCGGCGAAATAAAGGTCGCCGCCGGTATTGTAAAGTCGGTCGGTAGTGATGGAAGGCGCGGAAATTTGGGAAAAATAGGCGGGACCATTTAAGGCGAGAGTGTCGGTTGGTGAACTGGTGCCAATACCGACGCGGTTATTAGTGGAATCCACATAAAGAGTATTGGTATCTACCGCCAAATCCTTGGAAATTGTTGTCGTTGCCAATGAAGTATCGCTGGAAGCGGAAAGAGTGGTAAATGAACCAGTAGAACCGCTGATGGGCGAATCAGTAATGGTAGAGCCGGTAACAGTGCCGCCGGTGAAAATAGAAGAGTCGCTGATAGTTACCTTATGAAGCATGTCAATGTTATTGCTACCAGCGACAGTATTGTAGACATTGTTGATATAAGTGTTATTGGAGGCAGTGGCAGTAGAAAGCGTAGCGAGCTGGCCGAAGACATTACCGGCGAGAGTGGCAAGCCGTTTTTCAAATTCCTCGCGCGAGACGCCAACATAAGAAATATTTTTAGTTACTTCTTCAATAACATTGCGCGGACTCAAGACGACGGTTTGTCCGCCGGTTGATGGCTTGTTTTGCGTAATCTGCAGACCTGTGGACACCGGGTGTCCATCAGTCTCCACGGCAAGATTGGTCACGAATTTTTTACCGAAAAGCGAAACAAAAAAGCGACTGGTTTTTTGCAGAAACGGATTCAGCTTTTCGTAAGTGGTTTCGGCAACTGATTCCAGGGCGACTCGCTGTTTGTCCGGCAAAACTTTTTCTACCAAAGCGAAAAGTTTTTCAGAAGCAAAAAATTTATTTGTCTTCGCTTCAAATTTTGTCGCGACAAAATTTTCAAAATAATCAAAGCTCGCTAATTTCACCGCGCCTGAAACTGCTTGAACTAATTTGCCGCCGTCAACAAAACCAGTTGAACCGAAAGTTGCCGCCACTTGTTCGGCGCTAATTCTGGAATCAATCCAAGAAAGTTTTGGCTGTTGGTCAAAAATTGATTCGGGCTTAAAACCGAAAGGCTTCGCCTTGCGGAAATCCGCAAGGCGAAGCCTTGTTGAATTTTTCAAAATCTGAACGGCTGATACTAACTCTCTTTGGGCGGCGCGGAAACCTCGCGCCGCATTAACAATAATTTCGTCGCGATTGGCATAACCGCCGACCACCAACAAAACCGCCAAAACAAAACTTAATGACTTTTGAAAAAACGGACTAATTTTCTTTTTTGGTAAAGCAAAATCGGCGCGGCCTATTTTCGGCAAAAACGGAGCCGCTTCCTTTTCATATTGAAACTCACTGATATCTGGCAACTCTCTAATAATCGGAATAACTGATTCATCTATTTTACCGAAACCAATTTTTGGTATTGTTGATTTCAAAGGCTGAATTTCTTTCTCGCCGCTCACCGGCAATTTTTTCACTTCTTCGGAAAATGTTGTTTCTAATCCTTTCTTTTCCGACACACCATATATTTTTTTGTGTTCCAAAATGGATTTTTCGCAGACATACCAAGTTCGGCCAATCCGTCTGGCATCAACTTTTTCTGAACGGCAAAGCTGGCCGACATAATCTTGAGTGTAGCCAAAAAGCATCGCCGCCTTTTTGGAAGTGATGAATTTTTTTCCCCCTAAAATAAACTCGTTTTTTGGCATTTCTTTAAACAGAATTATACCAAAAATCCGAGCCGAGATGTCCAATAAAACTGTGGATAAATAAAGTCATCTCGGCTATCCGAGATAACTTACAAATTTGCTTAAAATTGTCTCTAAATAAATATCCACCTTGAAAGGAGAGATTTAAAATCCTCCGCCCTTCGGGCACCTCCTTTTACAAAGGAGGATTAAACCCCCCGTCCCGATAGACATCGGGACACCCATTTTTTTAAGGGAGGAATTTAATATCAAGAAATCAGAAAAAACTCAAAAAAATACATATTTGAGAAAAATTTGGTAAAAAATGAGAAAAAAAGCAAAACTTGCTGATGGTGTTCCTTTGGTGAGAGTTTGCATAGCCAGATGGGACGACCAAAGCAATCCCGCTGCGGCGGGATATGCGTGTCTCGATGAAGGAATACCCGAGAAAGAGTTTTGCTAAATTTTCTTAAAATTTATATTGAAAAATAACATCTCGGCTTCCCGAGATGTTATTTTTGGCTTAAATTTCAACTTTTCTAGTGTTTCACGCCCTTCTCAAAAAATTTAGAGGTGTTTCATAAACAATTGTTTAAGAATAACGGGATTAGCCGAACCTTTGGATATTTTCATCCCCTGACCAACTAAAAACTCTAAAGCGGCAGTTTTGCCGATTTTATATTCGGCAACAACTTTTGGATTATCGTCAATAGCTTTTTTAACGATTTTTTCTAAAATTACCATGTCATTCTTTTGAATTAAACCAAGATTTTTGGCAATTTCTGACGGTTTGCCGCTGTCTTTTGCCGCCACCGCTAAAACATCTTTAGCGCCACGGGAAGACAATTCCCCATTTCCTACCATTACTATCAGTTCAGCAAAAGCGCCAGGCGAAATTTTTTCATCAATACCGTCATTGATAATATAATTAGCAGATAATTGAATCAATTTTTTATCCTTTAAAATCTTGGCCGTTGATTCAAAAAATTCCGCTAACTTTTTATTTTGAACAAAAATCTCTATGTCATTGCCTTTAACACCGAAATCTTCGGCGTAACGTGCGCGTTTAGTCCAAGGCAATTCCGGTAATTCATTTTTAAGATTGTTAATCGCGAATTCTGGTAATTCGCTTAATTTTAACTTAGGAATATCAGGTTCTGGAAAATAACGATAATCGTGCGACTCCTCTTTTTGTCTTTGGGAAAAGGTTTCGCCTTTAATATCATTCCAACCGCGTGTTTCCTGAATTACTTTTTCTCCCCGCTCTAAAATTTCCGCCTGTCTTTTTACTTCATACTCAATCGCCCGCTCTACCGCTTTAAAAGAATTAAGATTTTTGACTTCCACTTTGGTTCCTAATTTTTTATTTCGGATATCTGATGTCTGATATCTGATATCCGATATCTGAACACTGACATTCGCCTCCACTCTCATTTCCCCTTTTTCCATATTGGCATCCGACACACCCAAGTAGCGAAGGAGCAATTGAAGCTCTCGGGCAAAATCCGCCGCTTCTTTTGCCGAATGAATTGCCGGTTCGGTTATCAATTCCATCAATGGCACACCAGCGCGATTGAAATCAACTAGCGAGTAATCTCCTCTATCGTGAAGCGAGGTTCCGGTGTCCTCTTCCAAGTGCACCCGTGTAATCGCGACATTTTGAAGACTGCCGCCCATGACAAGAGGATATTTATACTGGCTGATTTGATATCCCTTGGGAATATCCGGGTAAAAATAATTTTTTCGGTCAAACTCTGTGAAATCAGCCAATTTGCCGGAAACGGCAACGCCAACTTTGAGTACATGTTTTACCGCTTCCTTGTTAATCACCGGCAAAGTCCCCGGATGTCCCATACATACCGGACAAACATTTACATTGGGATGTTCTTCGTCCGGGTCATTCTTGGAATTACAGAACATCTTAGTCGCGGTTTTCAATTCCGCATGGATTTCTAAGCCAATAGTAGGAATATATTTGTCATTAGTCATATACTTAGTATATACAATAAAAGACAAAAAAGAAAAACGGATGCAAGAGCAACCGTTTTACTAAAAATGGCGTAAATCAACTGACCATAAGTATTAAACAATGTTCCCGAACAGACCGCCTCAATACACACAGCATAATACAATCAAAACCGACCCCCGGAAAATTACTATGAGCCGCCCTTAAGATATCTATCAATCGCTCTGGTAACTGGTATTCCAGCCAGCCCAAGAGCCGAACCGGCTGTTTGCACACGGGATACCACCCATCCAGACGATCAGGTATGTAAGAATCCGCGTAAAATCTTAAAGTGCCGGTTTCAATTTTCGGCCGTAATGTATTGTGGTTCACACCGGGCAATTGACATTGAATCTCTCCAATGAGACTAGACAAAGAGATGGGTTGATCAAGTGGCCAAGAAAAAACGGCTTCATTTGAGATTTTCATGGGTTTATATAAAAGATCGACTTTTATGCAAGTTATCCTAAGAATACTATCAAGTCAATGGCACGCTTGTCTTTTTGCTCTTGCCCTATTTTTTGGCTTTATTTTTGCTCTAATTCCCGCGATAGCAAAAGTTAGAGCAAAAGTTAGAGCAAAAGTTAGAGCAAGAAATATTTCAATTAAATGGTGAAAACTGAATGGCAATTTAAAGTTATTTAATTTAAACTTATATTTTAAATTCATTCCTTAATTCATCTTCATTGTCTAATGAATGAACCATCAAAATTCGCACATACTCACTGATGTCGTAAAAATCAATAATCTGATTTATTTCTTCGGCGCACGGTAATGGATAGATAAAGACCGACTTCTGTAATTCGTAAAATCCCAAATTCCGCAGATGCATACGTAAAGCTTCCCTGACTTTTTTGATTCGTTCAGGGATATCAAAAATTACCATTCGCCAATTACCGTCCCATTTTTTGGGTTTATCAATTTTTAAATTATCAATGCTGTAAATCTTTGCTGCTTTTTTACCTTTTTCACTCAAAATTATACTGATCGTACCATCTTTGTTCTTTATCTCTTTTAACATTCCTAAACGATACAAATTTTTTATGGATCTTTTAACGTTTGATTTCCTGACACCTTTCCAATCATCAAACATTTTGCCAAGTATTTCAAAATACTGTTTGGGTGAATGAGTCAAACCAAGAGCAATACCGCCTAAAAGTAATAACAAAATTTTTTCTTTTAAGAAAACTCTCTTATTCCTCATATCTTGTATATTATACAAGTTGCGCTAAAAATTGCTATCGCAATAATTAGAGCAATGAGTTATCACCATCGCAAGATATTGTTGAAATATTTTCGTAGTTAAAAATTACAACTCCCGCAAGATTTTCACAAGCGAATCGGAAAAGTTTTTAATTGATTGTTCGTCCAAAATAGAAACGGAAAAAACATCCTGACAAAGTTTTTTCGCTATCTTTTCAGTCTTTTTTAATATGATTGGGTTAACTAAATCAGTTTTGGTCAAAATGATTATTTCTTTTTTCTTCAACAGTGCCGTGTCATATTTTTCCAGTTCACCCCGAATAGTCTTCCAGACAGTCTTGATATCTTCCCTGCCCAAACGACCGTGGTCATCTAGTCGGGCAAAATTTTCCAAAGAGATACAATGAAGCAAAATTTTCGTTCGGCGAATGTGGCGTAAAAATTTATGGCCTAAACCTTTCCCTTCCGCCGCTCCCTCAATAAGACCGGGAATATCAGCCAAAACAAAACCGTAAAGCGCGCCGAGATTTGGTTCCAAAGTGGTAAACGGATAATCGCCGACTTTAGCGTGAGCCGCCGATAAAGCGTTCAATAACGATGATTTACCGGCATTGGGCAAACCGATTAAACCGGCATCGGCGAACAATTGCAGTTCTACGGAAAAATCGGCCGTTTCGCCGACACTGCCCAAAGTGCTTTCGCGCGGCGAGGTGTTGAGAGAAGTTTTAAAATGTTCATTGCCCAAACCGCCTCGCCCGCCTTGTAAAATTTTAAGCGTTTCATTTTCGTTTAACAATTCAAATCGCTCTCGAGTTTCCTCGTTAACCAGTACCGAACCAACGGGCAATTCTAAAAACAAATCGGGACCGTTCTTGCCGTGCCGACCGAAATTTTCGCCGTCGCCACCTCGGCCGGCTGAAAGTTCTTTAACGTGACGATAACGTAGCAAACCGCCGATGTCGCGAATCGCTTGAACAAAAACATCGCCACCCTTGCCGCCATTGCCGCCGCCGGGACCGGCTAATTCTTTGCCTTTTTCATGCCGCCAACGAACCACGCCGTTTCCTCCTCCGCCGGCTTTCAAATAAATTTTTATTTCGTCAATAAGCATAAATTAAATTCCCTAGCTACATTAGCTTTTAGCTTCGTTAGCTTCGTTAGCTTTTAGCGCGAGTTCGGCAAGCGCGAGCGCCCCTTCCTTGGATTTAGCGTAAGCGACGAAAAGTTTGTTGTGGCAAAACAACACGTCGGTGATACCGGTAATTTTCACCAATTCTTCATCTCTTTTGCCGGCCCATCCAACTGGCAAGTCCCGGCGATTAGTAAAAGATTTTGTGTCATCTCTAACTGTCCCTAAACGCCAAACCATTTTATCGCCCTCTCCCAAGCGGGGCACGATGACAAACAGCGGTTCTGGATATTTATTGAAAAAATCTTCCCATTGATACTCTTTATCCAAAACGATAATTCTTTTGTCGGCGGAATTTTCATAAGCCTGTTCCAGCGCCTGCCGGCTTTCCAAAATTGCTTGAGCAAATTCAATTTCTCGTTTCAAAACACCGGCGGCAAAATTAACCGCCTGAAAAAACCAGTTATCAAAATCTGGCCGTTGGTCGCGCCAATCAGGATTGAAAACGTCAATCGCTCGTTTAACGCTGTAGGGCAAAACATCGGCTTTGAACGGTTTCAGTTCTCCTTCGCCATTATCAGCGGCATCAATAAACTGAACTAAATTTTTATCTACCAATTCAGCCGCGGCCTCGTTTCGGGCGATAACTGAACCGAATTTTTTCCAAATTAAACCAAAAGAAGCGTAAGGTACGCCGTTAGCTCTTTTGCCTGCGCCACCAATTTGGTGATGGTCAAACCGATTCCGTTCGGCGTCGTATTCGCTACCAACATCCAAAACAATATCGCCAGTTTTTATCGTTTCTGGGTCTCGAGTGCGAATTATTTTAGGTTCCTTATTTTGGCTGTAAAAATATAACGTCAAAGCGGCAACGCTGAAAACATCATCGGCATGAAAAGTTCCGTTGTGAGTGATAATTTTCATAAATCAAGCGCCTTTCAAAACAATCGGGTAAAGACGCAACAAGGAAAAACCCAAACTGACAACGACCGGGCCGGCAATCAAACCGACCGGGCCAAAAAAAGCGATGCCGCCCAAAACCGACAGCAATACCAGCAACGGTTGCAAACGAACGCCGCGATTTAGTAAAATCGGTTTGAGAAAATTATCCGCCAAACCGACGACAAAAATACCCCAAATTGCCAAGCCGACAGCTAAAGCCGGGCTAGAAACAATTAACAGATAAATGACGGCCGGCAACACGATTGCCGCGGTGCCGATTGCCGGAATGAGCGAGGTAATTGCCGCCAACGCGCCCCACAAAACAGAATTGGGCACGCCAAAAATCAGAAAACCGATGCCTACCAGAATTCCCTGAGTCACGCTAACCAAAAGCGAGCCGCGCACCACGGCGCTGACCGCCCGTTCAACAAAATCAAAAATATCCTGGTCATAATTGTCCGCTAACGGGCTTAAACCAAAAATTTCTTTTTTAAATTTCTGACCGTCACGAAACAAGAAAAACAAGGCGAACAACATAATAGCCGAACCAATCATTAATTCCGCCAAGCTGGAAAAAAACGAACCCAAATGACTGACCATTAAGGCTAAAGTGTTTTTCACATAACCTCCGACATCCAAGGTCGCTTCAGGAACAAAAACTCTTAAGTATTTTTCAATAAAGGCGCTGGCATCGGCGATATAATTTCCCCTTCCCACTCCGTCGGCTAATTTAAAATAAAGGTCAGTGGTGTCATCAAATAAAGCGAAGCCGAAAATCACCAAGGGGGCGAGAATGGCCAAAAATACCGCCGCCACAACGAATAATGATGTTAAGTTCTCTCGTTCGCCGAAGATTTTTAAAAGAAAATAATACACCGGCTTTAAGGTAATATAAAAAACCAGCGCCATAAACAAAGCGCCGATATAAGGCCGGAGGATTAAAAAAGACAAAACCAGAGCAGTGGCGAGTAAAATCAAAAAGAAAATAGTGTGAACGCGTTGAACCATATTATATAAAGACATTATCGCAGGAAAGCGTTATAATTGCAAGATGGCGGCAATTCAAAAAATTCAAGCTCGGGAAATTTTGGACTCGCGCAACCAGCCGACAGTAGAAGCAGAAATTACGCTCTCTGACGGTTCAATCGGCATTGCCTCCGTTCCCAGCGGCGCTTCCACCGGCAAATTTGAAGCGCTGGAATTGCGCGACGGCGATTTGACTCGTTATAACGGTCAAGGTGTTCTAAAAGCGGTGGCAAATGTCAATGAAAAAATCGCGAAAATAATCAGCGGTTTGGAATTAGAACAAAAAGATTTTGACCAATTACTGATTGAGGAAGACGGCACGGAAAATAAAGGCCGATTGGGAGCGAGCGCGATTCTCGTCAGTTCGATGGCTTTCGCCAAATCCAGCGCCGCCAACCGAAGCCAAAAACTTTGGCAATATTTCGCTGAAATATCCGGCACGAAAAAACCCGCTTTGCCAACGCCAATGTTTAACATCTTAAACGGCGGCCGACACGCCACGGATTCCACCGACATTCAAGAATTTATGATTGCGCCGGCCGGTGAAAATTTCGCCGAAAAAATGATAACGGGCGAAAAAATTTATCGGGCATTGAAAAAAATTCTGGAAGAAAAAAAATTACCGACGACTCTGGGCGATGAAGGCGGCTTTGCGCCATCGTTGCCCTCAAATGAAGCGGCAATTGAAATTATAATGACAGCAATAGAATCCGCCTCGGCAGTAGATAAAGTTAAGATTGCTTTGGACGCGGCAGCCGGAGAATTTTACAAAGACGGCAGATATCATTTGAAAAAAGACGGTAAAAATTTATCAGCTTCGGAACTGATTTCGTTTTATGAAAACTGGCTGGCAAAATATCCGATTATTTCAATAGAAGACCCCTTGGCGGAAGATGATTTGGAAAATTGGAAAATTATTACCGAAAAACTCGGCAGAAAAATTATGCTGGTCGGCGACGATTTATTTGCCACCAACCCCAAACGGCTCAAACTCGGCATTGACCGAAAACTGGCTAACGCTATTATCATCAAGCCCAATCAAATCGGCACGATTACGGAAACGATTGAAACGGCAAAAATGGCCGAGCGCGCCGACTTTAAAATCATCGTCTCCCATCGCTCGGGTGAAACGATGGACACCGCCATCGCTCACTTGGCGGTCGGTTTAGCGGCGCCATTTATTAAAGCCGGCGCGCCGGCGCAACCGGAACGTTTGGCGAAATATGATGAACTTTTGAAAATTGAAAGCGAAAGCGGAACCTGAGAATTTTTATCCGCGTCGGAGCCCATCAGCAGATGGGTAAAGCGGGAAAAATTCGCAGGTTCCGCTGAAGCTAGGTATAATAAAAAAATGAAAATCTACATTTTTAGGCACGGCGAAACGACTTATAATAGAGACGGGCGCTTCACCGGTTTTGATGACCCGCCACTCACTGAATTGGGTTTGAAACAAGCGGCAATCATCGCCGAAAAACTCAAAAACAAAAATTTTGAAATCGCCTATCAAACTTCGCTCCAACGCTCCAAAGACACTCTAAAAGCGGTGCTTCAATATCATCCCGATTGCCAAGAAATTATTGAGGATAACCGAATGATTGAAAGAAATTATGGCCAATTAAATGGATTAACACACGAAGAATTTATCGCCAAAAACGGCGAGGAAAAATTCAATTTGATTCATCGGGGATTTTTTGAGACACCTCCCGACGGTGAGAGTTTCGCAATGGTGGAAATCCGAGTCCAATCATTTATTGACGAACTTTTGCCAAAAATGCGCCGAGAAAGTAAAAATGTCGTCATTTCCGCTCACGGCAATTCCATTCGCCTGTTCCGCAAAATTATGGAAAACGCTTCGGTTGAAGAAACCGTCAGCTGGACAATTCCCTACGACAATTATTACGATTACGAAGTTTGATTTTTGTTTTCCACTTCTTTGATTTCCGTTAGGGTTTCTTTGATTTCTTTCAAACTATCTTTAACTTCTATTAGAGTCGCCAATTCCTCTTTCACTTCGATTTCGGTTTTTTCAGTTAATTTTTTTTCACGCTTCAAACCGGAAATAATAATGGTGTCGCCAACGAAAAATGAAGCGAATAAGCCGGTTACCAGTAAAAGTGTAACGCTTAAAATCACCGACACCAAACCGGTCATGAAAGCGTATTGGTCGGCAATCATCCAAACGCCGCGCCAAAAAAGCACGATGGCAACACCGCCGACAAAACTATAAACTATGGGATGATGAGATAATTTGGCGCGCACTCGGTCTTCCAATTTGTCAAAATAATTGATGGTTTTCTTAAACATATTTTTTAAATTTTAATTTTTTCCAGAACAAATAAGCTAGCCAAATCAAAATTGCCAGAATAATAATACCGTAAACCGCTTCAATTTGAAAGCGTTTAAAATCAATAAAAAGCGCCGCCAAAGTGCTACCAAAAAAGTAACCGCCGCTAGTCCAAAGAACCGACCAGACCAGCGCGCCGCCGGCATTCCAAATCAAAAACTTTTCCGCTTTCATCGGACTTAAGCCGAAAGCGAACGGAATAATCGCCCGGAATTGATAAAGAAAACGAAAACCGATTAAAATCAAATTCTGATGTTTATCCAAAAGGGTTTGTGCCTTATCCAAACGCAACTGCCATTTTGGACGCTTTTCCAAAAAAGCGCGGCCGCGGCGGCGACCAAGATAAAAATAAAATTGATCGCCGACAATTGTGCCAACCAAAGCGACGGCAATGACCCACGGCAAATTAAACAAATCAAGATGCGCCAAAAAACCGGCGACAATAAGAACCAGCTCCCCTTCAATTAGGGAGCCGGCAAATAAAGCGATGTAACCGTAATTAACGATAAAATATTCCAGCACGAAGTAATTTTAACTTTTTCTTCTAACTTGCGCCACTTTAGCAATTAACCAAGAACTGGATTGAACCTTGCCGCCGGCGCCGACATTGAAAATCATTTCAATACCCAAACGTTCGCAAAGCGCGTATTCCGGAATGTTGCCTGAATGACGGTCGCCGCCGTTGGCAAAAATTTGGGGTCGAAGTTTTTCCAATTCGCGGCAAACACTGCGGTCTTGGTCATTTGAGCCGTGTTTGGTAATAATCACCTTATCCACCGCCCGAAAGGATTCAAGAATTTCCCGCCGCTCATTTTCAGACATAAACGGCTCACCTTTTTTTACTTTCAACCAATTATCATTATTCAAAATCACCACTAATTCATCGCCAAGTGTTTTCGCTTCATTGAACAACCGGACATGGCCAACATGAACGGGGTCAAAACCGCCGGAGACCGCCACAACCACGATGGCACGGTCGCGAGTTTTTTTTCGCAATATAATTTGCTTATTATTTTTGTTTGTCTGTTTTTTCATTCTAGTGTTTTATTTGTGTTTTATTTTATCGTTTCGCCCCTAATTCCGCGATAGCAAATTTAGGTGTGGATTTAAAAATTGATATGGATGCTTTGGACTCACCGGGAATCGGACCCGGACCTCGGCAATGCGAATGCCGCGTAATACCATTTTACTATGAGCCCATCAATTTTGCCGGATGAAAATGTTGTATTTTATCACTAGCTAGACCGTGGGCTAGTCTCTGTTGGCGAACTGGTCGGGGTGGGGAGAATTGAACTCCCGCCTCACGTACCCGAAACGTGTATACTGCCACTATACTACACCCCGATAAACAAAATTCGATATGTCAAAATTTTGAAATTTTGAAACATCGAGATTGCGCCTTGTAGGGATTGAACCTACGGCCTTTCCGATGTGAACGGAACGCTCTACCACTGAGCTAAAGGCGCGATTGAATGATAATATAACACAAAATTTTATCCTCTGGAATTCAACGGTGTGATAAAATAAAGCCTATGGACAAATTGGCAAAACTAAAAAAACTGGAACAAGAAATCGTCAGAGACACAACTTTGCCCCTACAAGAATCAAATTTGGTTTTCGGCGAAGGCAGTGTTGATTGCCAAGTAATGTTCATTGGCGAAGCGCCGGGTTTTACCGAAAACGAATTGCGTCGGCCATTCGTCGGCCGAGCCGGCAAACTTTTAGACAAAATGCTGGTGGAAATCGGCTGGGAACGAAACGAGGTATATATCACTAATATCGTCAAACGCCGGCCACCGGAAAACCGCGACCCGTTGCCGAAAGAAATTGAGGCCTACAAACCCTACCTGGCGCAACAAATTGAAATTATTGAGCCAAAAATTATCGCCACTCTCGGCCGATTTTCCATGAATTATTTCTTGCCGTTCGCCAAAATTTCCAACGCTCACGGCAAAATTTTTTACTGGGAAAATAAATTAATCGTGCCGCTTTACCACCCCGCCGCCGCTTTGCGGGCAACAGCGGTCTTAAACGATTTGCGCGCCGATTTTAAAAAGTTGCCGGATATTGTTTCCGGAAAAATTATCATTGAAGCGCCGAAAATTGAAATGAAGAAAAAGAAAATTGAAATCCCCCAAGCCAAACTTTTCTAAATATGGATATCCCTAAAAATTACCTGGAGAAATTGAAAAGCAAGAGGTCGCTCAAAATCACCGGCGAGCGGCAGGAATGTATACAACGTTTTATGGACAAAATTAATCTAGAACGAATTGGCACTAAATTTAAACCTGCCACATGGAAACAAATAAATGGGCTTGTCGCCCACGTTAAAATTGATGACCTCTATTGGCTCTTTAAGGAGTGCGAACGAAGTGATTTTTTCAGCAAAAAATTTTTCGGCATACTTAAGAATTTGCGAGCACAAAAATAACTTTTCCAACAAATTTTATACCCCAAGAAATTCGTTTTTCATTGATTCCTTGTGAACGGCGCGGCGATAACGGCGCATGCCCATAAGAATGCCGAGACCGGCAAATTCGGTCAAGAGATGAGAGCCGCCATAACTTAAAAAAGGCAAGGTAACACCGGTTACCGGCAACAAACCGATATTCATCCCCACATGAACGACAAAATGACTAATAAACAAAATTGCCAAACCGAGACCAAACAAAATTTCAAAATTGGTCGCGCCGCGCCAAGCGTTAGCCAGAATCCGCCAAATCACCGCGCCAAACAAGGCGAACAAAATGAGCGCGCCGACAAAACCCCACTCTTCGGCAAAAGCGGCAAAAATAAAGTCGGTCTCATATTCCGGCAAAAATTTCAGCCGCGACTGGGTGCCGTAACCAACGCCCTTGCCCAAAAGTTCGCCTGAACCGACGGCAATGGTTGATTGATAAGCGTTGTAACCGGCGCCCCGGACATCAGCCAGCGGATTTAAAAAAGTAACGACGCGTTGCTTTTGATAATCAGCCAAAAGAAAATTCCACATTACCAAAAACACCGCCGAAGCGGTCAGAAAAACCAACAGCAAATGTTTTTTGGAAATACCCGAGACCAAAACCAAACCGAGCCAAATCAAAAAAATTATGAGCGCTGAACCGAAATCCGGTTGAAACAAAACCAAAAGAAAAATTATTAAAGCGTAAAAACCGGAAACGATAATATGCTTGACGTCGGCGATTTCAATGTGCCGCCGAGAAAAATATTTCGCCAAAATCAAAATTAAAATCAATTTAGCCGGGTCAGACGGTTGCAACGAAAAAGCGCCAATGGTAAACCAGCTTTTGGTGCCGTGAACAACGCCGGCTACAAAAAATAATAAAATGAGCGAACCGATGGCTGCCAAAAATAAAGCGATTAGAACGCTACTCGCCCGAAGAAATCTAAAATCAAGAAAACTAAAAATAAAAAAAATGGCCAACGCTATGGCAATCCAAACTAATTGTCGTCCATAATATTGGCTTTGGCCGGTAAAAGAATTCATCACCGATAAACCGGCCAACAGCAAAGGCAAAACCGCCGCTAACAATAGCCAATCAATACTTTTAAACGCCGAGAAAAATTTTTTCACTTTAACTTGGGAATTATTTCTATCCGCGCCGGTTCCCTATCAAACGGCTGGCGCCAAGTAAAAAAGAACGGCGCGACAGATTCGCTTCGAACAAAATCAACAATAGTTTTAGAAACATCAACGGCGTTACCCTCGGCGTCAAAAAGCGCCGCGACCACTTCCACATTAACCAAATCATCATCGCTGTTATTTCTCAAAATCGCGTCCAACCGAGGAGTGGTTGAAGCTTTTGATAACATCTGCCCCATTATTGAAAATGGCATTACCGATTTTTTAGTAACCCAACTAAGTGGCGAAATAAATTCAAAGGTGGCTTTCACCGGCAAACGTTCGCCGGTGGCAAGACCGCCTTCAAAAACATAAAAAATCTGCCGTGGCGGAATATTGGTTTCGCCTTCGCGCGAAG
>LCJJ01000008.1 GCA_000999175.1 Parcubacteria group bacterium GW2011_GWB1_44_7 | reverse complement strand
GGATACCCTGCTTGAAAGTCGTCCGAAAGTTTTATTTTTAGATGAGATTCACAGATTCAACAAAGCCCAGCAGGATTTTCTTTTACCGTTTGTGGAAACCGGCAAATTAACTTTAATCGGCGCCACCACCGAAAATCCGAGTTTTGAAATCATCTCGCCGCTTCTCTCCCGTTGTCGGGTTTTTGTTCTCCAAAGTTTATCGGAAAAAGAACTTAAGCGAATTATCGTTCGGACAAAAATAAAAATCTCAAAAGACGCTCTTGATTGGCTGGTCGCGCTTTCAAACGGCGACGCACGGATTGCCATTACCGCCATTGAAAACACCAATCGGCTTTACGGCAAAGTGACGGTGGAAAATTTAAAAAACACTTTTGAGCACACTTTCGTCCGTTTTGATAAAAAAGGGGAAGAGCATTACGACACCATCTCGGCTTTTATAAAAAGTATGCGTGCGAGCGATGCCGATGCGGCGATTTATTATTTGGCCCGAATGATTGAGGGTGGGGAAGACCCGAAATTTATCGCGCGACGAATGGTTGTGTTTGCCTCCGAGGATATTGGTTTGGTTCAACCGACGGCGTTGGTTGTCGCTAACGAAGTTTTTGAGGCGGTAGAAAAAATCGGTTTGCCGGAGTGCGCCATCAATTTGGCTCATGGGGTGGCCTACCTCGCTTTGGCTAAAAAAGACCGGTCGGCTTATGACGCTTTACGTGCCGCTCAAGCTGATGTTCAGACATTCGGTAATTTGCCAATCCCGCTAAAAATCCGCAACGCCCCGACCAAACTTATGAAAGAACTTGGTTACGGCAAGGATTACGAGAAGTACCCCGACCTCGGTAAGGGCGAGAGTTATTTGCCGGAGAAAATTAAGGGGAAAAAGTACTTAAGGAAAAAGGAATAAGTGCTGTTGTTTTTTATTACTCTATAGTATATGGTATTTTCAGAATCCAAACGATGAAAAATTATGATTACTGAGAACATTAGATGTTTGCGTGACCCGGACTGCTATAGACATCTTTGGCATGGTGGCCACATACAAGTGATTGGGCCAATTGATCCGCGAAAATTGTACCAAGCGCGCCAACGGAACCGTGATGCTGGGAGACGCGCATGGTGTCTCGTAAGGCGAATGGAAGATAAAAAGTCAGAGTGGGGACCAAAATTGACCTTGTCTCGTGCCCAACGTCTAACTTTTTTCCGGGAAATCCAAATCGAACTACTTGGGACGCATTTGCTTCCGATTGGAGGCGAAGCATAGATAGAATTTTATTCTAACGCAAAGGCTATTCAGTACATCTGATTAGTCTTTTTTGTTTCCTAAAAACTTGAGGATGAATTTAAGGGATTGACTTGGTCTGAACCAGTTAATCTTTTTATCTTGTTTGAACCAAGTCATTTGGCGTTTGGCGTAGCGCCAGATTTCAGTGGCGAGTTTTTCAATCATTTCTTTTTTGGAAATTTCATTGCGTAAATAGCGGGCGAGGTAGCGGTATTCCAAGCCCAATTCTTCCATTCGTTTCCAAGACAGACCTTGCCGATGTAATTTTTTTGCTTCCGCAATCATTCCCGCCCTAATTCGCGCAAGTAAGCGCAACCGGATTTTTTCTTTCAATTTTTCCGGTGGTAAAGTCAAACCAATTTTTACTACTTGGGAGTTGAGCTCCCAAGTAGCGACTTGTGGACACACGGTGTCCACAGATAGTGATTTGGCGATTTCAATTGCTCGAATCAGGCGGCGCGGATTGTGCCGTTCGGAAGAATTGTTTTCAATTTTTTTGGCCCAAGCCGGATTCCATTTTTTAAGTATTGTAAAAAGTTCTGGAGCGGTTTTGCCGGCAAGTCTTTTTCGGAGTGCCGTATTGGGTGGCACATTGGGAAAGGGAACTTTACCTAGCAAGGCATCAATATAAAATCCGGTGCCGCCGCAAATTATCGGGATTTTGCCGCGCGCCCAAATATCGGCAATCACTTTTTTTCCTAAGCGAACAAAATCCGCAGCGGAAAATCTTTTTTTCGGGTCAACGACATCCAAAAGGTGATGCGGCACACTCCGCATTTCTTTTTTTGTGATTTTTCCCGTGCCGATATTAAGCCATTTGTAAACTTGTCGTGAATCAGCGGAAATTATCTCCCCATTCAGTTTTTTCGCCAGTCGCACCGCCAGCGCGCTTTTCCCAACCGCTGTCGGCCCGACAATTACCAAAATTTTATTTTTCATCTGAAAAAATGCCGGGAGAGAGAATCGAACTCTCATGGATTGCTCCGCACGATTTTGAGTCGTGTGCGTCTACCAATTCCGCCATCCCGGCTTCTAGTTTAGTTTAAAAAAGTTTTCAACAAAAAGCAATTTGTTGCCTTTTTTGTTTGTGCTAGAATTTAAGGTATTAAAGCTAATGAAGCTGGCGAAGCTGAAAGCCAGTGAAGCTAATTTATATGCCCTCACAGTTTTTAAATAATTCAATTTTTTGGATTGAGGTGGATAAAATTCGCCCCAACCCTTTCCAACCGCGAAAAGACTTTGATGAAGCCCGCATCAAAGATTTGGCCGATTCAATCAGGATGTACGGCGTGCTTCAACCTTTAGTGGTAACGCGCCGCGAATCCTTGAAAGACGACGGTGGCTTGGCGGTTGATTACGAATTGATTTCCGGCGAGCGGCGTTTGCGAGCGGCTAAATTGGCCGATATCCGCGAAGTGCCGGCGATTATCCGCAATGACAGCGACGACGCCAGAACCAAACTGGAATTGGCGATTATTGAAAATCTTCAACGCGAGGATTTGAACGCCATTGACCGAGCGCGCGCTTTCAAGCGTTTGGCGGACGAGTTTGGTTTTAAACATCATCAAATTGGCGCCAAAATCGGCAAAAGCCGCGAATACGTTTCCAATTCCATGCGCATTTTGGTTTTACCGACGGAAATTCTTCAAGCGCTTAGTGAAGGGAAAATCAACGAAGGTCACACTCGGCCGCTCCTGATGCTGGTTGACCGACCGGAAGAGCAGTTAATTTTGTTTAAGGAAATTATTTACAAAAAAATGAACGTTCGCGACGCGGAAATGGTATCGCGGCGCATTGCTTACGATAGGGCGCGCAAGCAAGCGCGAATGATTGACCCGGATATTATTGCTTTGGAAGAAAAGTTGGCTGAATCGCTGGGCACTAGAGTTAAAATTCAGCGCGGCGAGCAGGGCGGAAAAATTTCCATTGATTTTTTTACCGACGACGATTTACGGATGATTTTGGCGCTGGTGGAAAGTAATAAAAGGAAACAGCCGACGGAAATGTTAAAGCGGTTTATTGAAAAACAAGAAGAGCTGTTGCCAGCCGTTACATCAACAATTGCGCCAACAATTGCGTTAGCCGAGACGGCGACTGTTGGCAATGAAATCGCCCCAGAAATTCCTCCGACGCCGCCGGAACCTCCCGAATCGCCCGATGACGACCTTTATTCCGTTCGGAATTTTACTGTTTAATTTTACTTTTTTCCAATAATATCTACCGCCTCGCGGATTTTTTTCTTGGCGAAATTGGTTTTTACGAAATTCAACCATTTGACATTAGGATGAGAATTTTCTTTTACCAGAATCTCTACAATGTCGCCATTTTTAAGTTTAGTGTCAAGCGAGACCAGTTTGCCGTTAATTTTGGCGCTGCTGGTATGATTGCCGATATCGGAATGAATGGCAAAAGCGAAATCAATCGGACCGGCATCAATCGGTAAATCTACAACATCGCCCTTAGGAGTAAAAACAAAAACCCGATATTGGAAAAAATCAGCCTGCATACTGTCAAAATATTCATCATCGCCGCTTTTCAAGAGTTCCGTTTGGGAATCAGCGATTTGTTTAATCCAATTTGGTACCTCTTTTTCTTCCGGAGTGCCGTTTGTCTTTTTGCCAATGAAAGGAATAAATTGCGCCAACCAAAATAGACCGAGAGTTTTTTTGCCCTCTTTAAACACCAGATGAGCGGCGGCGCCGTATTCGGCTTGGCGATGCATTTCTTCCGTTCGGATTTGGACTTCCACTATGCCGCCGTCGCCCGTAAAAATCGTAGTGTGAATGCCTTTATAATTATTGGGTTTGGGGAAAGCGATATAATCTTTAATTCGGCCGGGCAAAGGTCGCCAGTGGCCGTGAATGGCGCCAAGCGCTTTGTAACAATCATCAAGCGATGGAACGATAACTCGCAATGCCAAAATATCGTAAATATTTTCAATTTCCATATTCTTGCGCTGGAGCTTTCGCCACAAACTGAACAAACTTTTGACGCGAGTGTCGGTATGAATTTTAAGCAAACCGCTTTTCGCCAAAGTTTGTTTCATCGCTCGGCTGAATTTTTCCAACCGCGTCGCGCTCTCTTTTTCTTTTTGTTTTAACAAGCCTTTAACCATTTCGTATTCTTTCGGGAAAACATAAGGAAAAGCAAGACTTTCCAGTTCGCGATTAATTTTTCTCATTGATAACCGATAGGCGAGTGGAGCATAAATTTGCAAAGTTTCAAGGGCGATGCGTTCCTGTTTTTCCGGCCTGACATATTGCAATGTTCGCATATTGTGCAATCGGTCGGCCAGTTTGATAATTAGCACTCGCAAATCCTGAGACATTGCCACAAAAAGCTTGCGTAAGCTTTCAATGTGTCGTTCTACGCCGTGATAGCGCAGTTTTCCGAGTTTGGTAACGCCGTCTACTAAAAACAAAATCTCTTTGCCGAATTCTTTTTCCAAGTCCTCCGGTTTGATATTGGCGTCTTCCAAAGTATCGTGGAGCAAACCGGCAGCGATAGAAACCGGTCCCATACCTTGCTCGGCCAAAATTTTGGCGGTTTCAAAACAATGATTGAAATACGGCTCGCCGGAAAATCTTTTTTGCCCCTCATGAGCTTTTTCGGCGAATTGATACGCTTTTGTTACCAGCACTTTATCGCTGTCGGAAATCTCGCCGAGCAAAGAAATAAGTTGGTTTAGGTCGGCCATAAAATAGCTTCATTAGCTTATAGCTTCATTAGCTTTTAGTGTAATACAAATGAATAAAAAGAAAAGCCCCCGATTGGATAATCGGGGGAAGTGAGAATGCTGTTGCTACGATTACAAGCTCGAGTTAGTCAAAGTTTTCGTTGAAGGCCTTTATCACCGCTTCAATTTCGTCTGGGAACATGGCGATTGCCATCCGGTTGCTGGCTGGCACGCCAATCTTTTTATTGAAGTTGGCGATATCTACCACTCTACTTTCAAAGGCATATTGTCCAACTACATATATACCCCCGGTAGTTCTTTCCGGTGTGATGATTTCAAGTATTTTCGGACTGTCGCACCACACGGCAAAGTTGATCACAATTTTGTCAGTTTTTTCTTTTCGATTCAACTCTTTGATTTTATCCCAGCTGTTTTCGAAGATTATTTTTGAAGCTAAAACTCCGAGTTCTTCATTAACTTCTCGTTCGAGATTTGCTTTAACATCTTCGCCGTATTCAGCTTTTCCGTGGGCGGTCAGTTGATAAGCTCCCGGTCACGATTCAAAGTCGTTTTTCTCATCATTCCAAACGCCGCGTCTTGATAATAGGGCAACAAGGTGACTATTGACTGCAGTCATTATCAGTAAACCAGCCGATGTTTTCATCTCTTATCTCGCTTTCCGTTTTGTTTTTTTGTTTAGAAAACCAAGATGGTTTTCGTTCATCTACTCACAACCTTATATCATCTTTCCTAACCTGTCAACATACACCTAAAAACAGCGATCGCTTAAAGTTAGTGTATGGCAATTTATTTGCTGGTTTTGAAAACTCGTTTTAATTTTTTCGGTTCGGAGAGAATTTGGAGAGCGCGGGCAAGGATAATAGTGTAGACATCATCGGGCGCTTTGAGCGAGCGGAAGTCGCCGTCGCGAACGATGTAGGGGCCAAAGCGGCCGCGCGAGGCGGTGATTTCTTTGCCGATAGAATCTTTGCCGAGCAAGCGCGGCAGAGACAAAAATTTCAGCGCGTCAGCGAGCGTAATTTTACTAATGTCAAATCCTTTCGGTACCGATGCTCGTTTCGGATTTCGGATGTCGGATGTCGGATTTCGGATTTCGGATTTCCGATTTCTGGCATCTGACATCCGATGTCCAATCTGAACATACGGTCCAAATTTGCCCGACAAAAGTAATACTGGTAGACCGCTAGTTGGGTCAATACCAAGCGGTGTGTCTTCCAATTTTTTCATTTCCAAACCTTCCATTGTCAGCGAGCCGTCGCAATCAGGAAATTTTTTGCAGGAAAGAAAGCGACCATTTTTCCCGAGTTTAATTTCCATCGGCTCGGCGCATTTCGGACATTTAAATTTTTCATCGGCCTCGCCTAAATTGGTGGCTTTTTCCAATTTTTCCTTTTGTTTTACTTCTTGATGAAAAGGCTTATAAAAATTAGCCAAGGTTTTTTCATATTCTTTTTTTCCTTCGGCGATAGCGTCCAAACTGTCTTCCATTTCAGCGGTGAATGAATCACTGATGTAATTGGCGAAATGCTGTTCCAAAAACGAACTGACCACATCGCCGGTATCGGTTGGTTTTAACGAACGATTGATTTTTTCTGTATAACCGCGTTTTTCCAAAGTGTCAATAATTGAAGCGTAAGTGGACGGTCGGCCGATGCCGCGTTTTTCCAGTTCTTTAATAAGTCCGGCTTCGCTGTAGCGCGGCGGCGGTTCGGTTTGTTTTTCTTCGGAAATTATTTCTTTTAGTTTAAGGACTTCATTTTTGGCAACTTTTGGCAGTTCAGTATCTTCACCGGCGGCGGCCGGGTCAGCCAGCAGCCAACCCTTATATAAAGTGCGCGAGCCGTTGGCGATAAAAACGGGAATTGTTTGATTGGTGGCGCCGGCGGTAATGGCGGTGCGAAGCAGTCGCGCGTCTTTCATTTGCGAGGCGAGCGCGCGGTGGTAGATAAGTTCGTAAAGTTTTTTTTCATCGCCGCCATAACCGGCGGTGGCGCGTTCAAAATGCGTCGGGCGAATTGCCTCGTGAGCTTCTTGAGCGTTTTTTGATTTAGTCGCGTATTGGCGACCCTCGTGATGTTCGGCGCCGTAAGTATTTTTTACGGTTTGGGCGATGGCGGCTAGAGCAGTGACGGCTAAAGTCGTACTGTCGGTTCTCATGTAAGTGATGAGGCCGGCTTCGTAAAGTTTTTGCGCCGCGCGCATGGTTCGCGAGGGCGAGAAACCCAAACGGCTAGACGCGATTTGCTGAATGGTGGAGGTGGTAAATGGAGCGCGCGGCGCGCGGCGTGTTTCGGTTTCGGTTATATTGGTGACCGTCCACGCTGATTTTTTTGCGACGGCAAGAATACGTTCGGTTTCCGCTAAAGTTTTCGGTTCAATTGAACAGTTTGCTCGGAAAGAGCCGGTTTTCGCGTTAAAATCGGCAAAAATTCGCCAGAAAGTTTCCGGTTTGAACGCTTTAATTTCGCGTTCGCGTTCCATTAGAATTCTTAAAGCGGGCGATTGGACGCGGCCAGCCGACAAGCCATAACGCACTTTTTTCCAAATCAAACCTGACAAATCATAACCGACCAACCTGTCTAGAACGCGCCGCGCCTCCTGGGCGCGGCGCAAATTTTGGTCAATCGCCCGCGGATGCGCCAATGCTTCTTGTATCGCCTCTTTCGTTATTTCATGATAAACCACCCGTTTGAGTGGAATTTTTCGTTTTTCATTTTTCGTTTTTAGTTCGCTGAAATTATCTTTGATAATTTCAGCGATGTGCCAAGCAATAGCTTCGCCTTCGCGGTCGGGGTCGGTGGCGATAATAATTTCATCGGCTTTTTGGGCGGCGGCAGCGATTTCCGTCACCACTTTTTCTTTACCTTTAGCAATTTCATAGTGGGGGATAAAACCGCCCTCAATGTCTACGGCGTTTTTATTTGACTTTGGCAAATCTCTCACATGACCAATGGAAGCTCGCACTAAAAAATCTTTGCCAAGGTATTTTCCGATAGTTTTGGCTTTGGCCGGCGATTCTACAATCAGCAACTTCATGTTATTTAGTATTACACAGTTCTTGAAAGCTGCAAATTTAACTTGACAGAAAAGTATTTTTCTATATTATGAAAACAGGAAAGGAGAGTAACTTATGACAAACAATTCGCCCCTAACGAAAGGGCGAGTGGAAATGAACGTCAAGGCGGGATACGCTGAACAAAGGAACTGTTTAATTACGAGCGTGTCAATGGAAACGATAATTGAACCGGAAGAGATTAAATCGATTTTGAGCAAGTTGTCTATTATTTTCGACAGACAGATTACTCTTAAAAGAGGCAAGCCCAAGAGGGGCTGGAGAATCTCAACTTTGGTTGGTTATATCTATGACCACCAAGACGAATTTCCACTCCCCAGTTAAACCCCATTTAAATTTGCGTCGTCGGCGCATTGGCAAATGGGGTTTTTTGTTGGTATAATTTCGCTATGCCGCTTTTGTCTTTCTTAAAAAGAAAAAACGAACAGGGTTATTTGCTGTTTGATATTGGCAGTGGCAGTGTTGGTGGCGGGGTGGTGACATTTGGCGGCGGCAAACCGAAAATCGTTTACACTAATCGTGAGCAGTTTCGTTTTGAACGGGAAATCAATCAGAAAAAATTATTAATCAACATGATTCGAGCGCTGGAAAAATCAGCGAGCGATATTCAGAAAAATGGAATGTCGCATCTTACTTTTACAGCGCTCGGCAATCGGCAAATCAAAAATATTTTTTGTATTTTGTCGGCGCCGTGGTGTTTGTCGCGAACTAGAATTTTGAAAGTTAAAAAAGACGAGTCATTTATCATCACCCCAAATTTTCTGGAACGAATCGCTGAAACCGAGGAACTGGAATTTGATAAAGATGCGCCCAAAATTGGCGACGGTCTTTACGAAGGCAAAGCTAAATTAAACGCCATAGAGAAAAAAATAATCAAGATTCGACTCAATGGTTATGAATTGCGTTTGCCGATTTTTAAAAAAGCCGCCAACTTGGAACTTTCTTTGTTCATCAGCGTGACCACGGGAGAAATTAAAGAAGCGATTGAAAAAGCTGTCGCCAAAGTTTTTGGCCGTCATCAGCATTTTGAATTTAATTCTTTTGTTTTGACTTCTTTCACCGCCTTGCGCGATTCCTTTCCCGATAAACACGATTTCATTTTCATGGATGTCAGCGGCGAAGCGACTGAACTGGCTTTTGTCCGTCGCCAAGTTATTTTGGAAACAATGTCTTTTCCTTACGGTCGCAATACTTTAATTCGGCGTTTGGCGCAAATTTTGAAAACTGAACCGGCTTTGGCGGAATCGTCTTTGGTGCTTCATTTGAACAACAAAACCGAAGAGGCGCTTAAAATCGTTGGCGAAGAATGGTTAAAATTTTTGGATGCGGCAATTGCCGATTTTGCCAAAGACGATTTTGTGCCAGCCAAAGTGTTTCTGACTGTCGACCAAGATGTCAGGAAACATTTTGAAGAATTAATTAGTCGTCAAGTTATAAGTCAATTCAGTTTAGAGGGCGATAAATTGTCGGTTGTTTCTCTGGACGAAAATGTTTTGAAAAATTATTACCGAGCCGGCGGTTTAGCGGAAATTGACCCTTTTATTTTGATTGAAACATTGTTTCTGCGCCGCGTCGCCAAAAATTATTAGTCTTAATTTTTCTTGAGTTATCAACAATTGCGCGTTGGAGAATGAGTGGTAAAATAAGTCTATGCCAAAACAAATGCCTCAAGATGTGGTGCCGCCCGGACGCCGGTCAATTCGCCGGATTCCTTTAACATTCAGCCGTAAGATTACCGAAAAAGAAATTGACCCCGAACAGATTTTCAAAAAGCGCGGCAAAAGACGCGATTTGAAACTCGGCATCTGGTCAGCCGCTGTTATTGCGGTTTTAGTTTTGTTGGTAGCCGCCGCTTTTGTTTTTTCCGGCGCGACAGTAACGATTGAGCCGCGGCAAAAAATTGTTAGTGTGGATATTGAAGCGATAGCTAAAAATCCCGCTTTGGCTGGCGAACTGGCTTACGAGACTATTGCCGTTGGCGGCGCCAAAACCGTTTATCTTCAGGCAACCGGCGAATCAAAAGTGGAAAAAAAGGCTTCGGGTTCAATCGTCATTTATAATAATTACAGCAGCTCGCCCCAACGATTGATAAAAAATACCAGATTTGAAACGCCGACCGGTTTGATTTATCGGATTGAAAAATCAGTGGTGGTGCCGGGCACGCGGGTGGAAAACGGTAAAACAATTCCCGGCAGTCTAGAAGCAACAGTGTTCGCTGATTTACCCGGCCCTGATTACAATATCGGTCTGACCGATTGGACCGTGCCGGGTTTCAAAGGCACGCCGCGTTACGAAGGTTTTTACGCTCGTTCTAAAACGGCGATGACGGGCGGATTTGTCGGCAAAGTACCAACGGCTTCGGAAGATAAAATGAATGAGGCTTACGCAAGCGCTGAAACGGAACTAAAGCGAGAATCAGCGGAAAAAATCAACAGCCAAATGCCCGATACTTTTGTTTGGTATCCGTCGGCTTTATTATTTGAATCAGTGAGGCAAATGCCAACTGCGGCCGCCGGCTCAATGATTGCTCTTACTGTCAACGCCACCTCTACCGCCGCGGTTTTTTCCAAGTCAATTATTAGTCGTTATATTGCTGAACATTCTATGACCGATTACGACAAGGAACCGATATTGATTGATAAGCTCGATGATTTGATTTTCACACCGCGGTTTGACGCCAAAGCCAATGTTGGCGATTCATTGCCGTTTTCTTTGAAAGGTCAAACAAAATTAATTTGGCAATTTGATTCAACCAAACTTAAAAGTGATTTGGCCGGCAAAAGTAAAAAAGAAATTTCATCGGTTGTCGCCGCTTATCATGGCATCGTTCGAACCAGCGTCGTTATTCGGCCCTTTTGGAAAGGCCAATTTCCCAATAATTCAGAAAAAATCAAGATTAACGTTGTATTGACTTCAAATTAGTCATTTGCTACAATGTTTTTGTTCTTAAGTTTTAATGGAAAAATCAAAGGATAAAGAGGTCTACGCATTCGGAATAGTCACCGAGGCGTTGCCTAATGCGCTATTTAGGGTTGAGCTAGAAACGAGTAAAAAGACGATTATCGCTTATTTGGCCGGTAAGATGCGTCTACATCGCATCAGGGTTTTAGTTGGTGATAAAGTCAAGATTGTCGTTGATAATTACGGTGAAAAAGGACGAATTGTCCAACGGCTCTAGTCCCATCCTGGCGTTTTTTAGTTTTTAATTACACGCTTTTTTGTATGCGGGTTAAGGCGTCAGTTAAAAAAATATGCCCGAAGTGCAAAGTGGTTAGACGCCAAGGCCACCTTTATGTTATTTGCTCGGCTAATCCTCGCCATAAACAGCGTCAGGGTTAAAAAATTTAAAACTCAAATTGAGCTTTTAGTTTATTCCTATGCGCATTCTTGGTATCACATTGCCGGAAAATAAAAGAATGGAAATTGCTTTGACGGCGCTTTATGGCGTTGGACGAGCGCGAGCGCAACATATTTTGAAAAGCGCCGGCGTTGATTTTGGCAAAAAAGCTTCGGCGATCACCGAAACGGAAGAAAATACCATCAGAAAAATTATGGAAAAGTTTCAAATTGAAGGCGATTTAAAAAGAGCCATTGCCAGCAACATTAAGCGTTTGAAGGACATTAAATGTTATCGAGGCTCGCGTCATTTGAGAAGTTTGCCGGTTCGCGGCCAACGCACTAAGACCAATTCTCGCACTCGTCGCGGGAATGTTCGCAAGACGATGGGTACGGGGAGAAGAAGGGTAGAAAAAACTTAATCATATGGGGAAAAAACGAATTGTAAAAACTGAAGAAAAAACTGTTCCGACATCCGTTGGAACAGCAAAAGTTTCCACCGCTAAGAAAAAAATTGAGCGCGGTGTTTTACATATTCAATCAACTTATAACAATACGATGCTTATTTTAACCGACGAAACCGGCAATGCGGTATTTTCTTCTTCCAGCGGCGCGCTCGGTTTTAAAGGCGCCAAAAAAGGCACGCCGTTTGCCGCCGCCAAAGTCGGCGAAGTGATTGGTGAAAAAGCCAAAACCATCGGCGTTAAAGAAGTTTCGGTTGTTGTTAAAGGCGTCGGCGCCGGTCGGGAGTCGGCGATTCGCGGTTTTATTTCCAAGGGCATTGGTTTGATTAAAATAAAAGACATTACGCCGGTGCCGCATAATGGGCCAAGACCCCCTAAACCCAGGAGGGTTTAAGTTATCATGATTAGGAAACCAAGATATAAAATTGGTCGGAGATTAGGTTCAATCGTCTACGAAAAATGTCAGACGCCGAAATTTGCCTTGACCAAAGAGCGAAGCGTTGCTAAAAACCGCCGACCTCGCGGTAAGAGCGATTTCGGAGTTGTTCTTTTGGAAAAACAGCGCGCGCGATTGATGTATGGCGTACCCGAACGACAATTCAAACGTTATGTGCGGGAGATTATTAAAGAAGGCGGCGCCAATCAAGGCGAAATGCTTTACAAAAAGTTAGAATCACGAATTGACAATACCGCGTTTAGGTTGGGTTTGGCGCCAACGCGCGCCGCCGCCCGCCAAATGGTTTCCCACGGTCATGTTTTAGTAAATGGCGTTAAGATAACGATTCCTTCTCAAGAAATTGAAGAAGGCGACATAATTGGTATTCGTCTTGGCAGTTTAAATAAGAAGATTTTTGCTGAATTAGAAAATAAACTCAAAGAAGTTCAGGCGCCGAGTTGGCTGAAATTTGACGTGAATAAAAAGGAAGCTAAAGCCGTCGGTTTGCCTCGGTTGGACCAAGGGGCGCCGTTGCTCAATTGGAGCGGCATTTTGGATTTTTACAAACGTTAATTTATTAAGAATTTATCAGTTAATTTTATTATTATGGACCAGAGCATAGTTTTGCCTTCCAAACCGAGAATTGTTCGTGAAAAGGATAATCTTGGCGTTTATGAAATAGACGGCCTGTATCCGGGTTATGGCCACACGCTTGGCAATTCTTTGCGGCGGATAATTCTTTCTTCTTTGCCTGGGGCGGCTATCACTTCGGTTAAAATCGAAGGCGTATCTCACGAATTTTCCACTTTAGACGGGGTTAAAGAAGATGTGGTAACGATTATTCTTTTGCTCAAGAAAGTTCGGATGAAAATTACCGGCGAAAGCGCTCAATTTTTATCGCTTAAAGTCAAGGGTCCCAAAGTGGTGTCGGCGGCTGATATCAAAGCGCCGAGTCAAGTGGAAATCTTGAATCCCGAACAGCATTTGATGTCCATTACCGGCAAAAACGAGGTTAATTTGGAAATTACCGTTGAACAAGGTCTAGGTTACGTGCCGAAAGAAGCGTTTCAGAAAGAGCGAGTGGAAATTGGCGCAATTGCCGTTGATGCCGCTTTTACTCCAATTCGACGGGTCAATTACGAAGTGGAAAATATGCGGGTTGGCAATCGGACTGATTTTAACCGTTTGCGCGTTACCATTGAAACTGACGGTTCGTTAAAACCGGCTGAAGCCTTATCGCGTTCAATTGAAATAATGATTAATCAACTCAAGGCGGTGGTTGGCTTCAAGGAAGAAGAGCCGGCGCCGTCGGAAAAAATCAAAATGACTGAAGATAAACCGACGGAAGAAAAGAAAAGTAGAATAGTTTTGGACCCGGAATTGCTGAAAACAAGAATTGAATCACTACCTCTGTCTCAAAGAACCATTAATGCTTTGACTAATGGTAATATCCGCACTTTGGGCGGTTTAGCGCGCAAGAAGGAAGAAGACCTCTTGGACATTGACGGTTTAGGCAGCAAGGGCGTCCAGGAGATCAGAAAACTGCTGGCGAGCTACGGCATTTTATTGAAATAATTTTGATTTTTTAACTTTAAATTTTTTTATGAGACATCATCGGGTTAACAGAAAATTTGGACGCGAAAAAAATCAAAGAAACGCTTTGTTGATTTCTTTGGCAAGCAATTTAATTCAACGCGGTAAAATTAGGACCACCGAAGCTAAAGCCAAAGAAGTCAGACCCTTGGTGGAAAAATTGCTGTCTAAAGCGCGGCTCGGCACCTTGGCTTCTTTGCGTTTGGTGGCGGCGCGATTGCGCAGCGCGGAAACGGCAAAAATTTTAGCGGAAAAAATCGCGCCAAAGTTTAAAAATCGGCCCGGCGGTTATACCCGAATTATCAAATTACCGCGGCGGCGCGGCGATGCCAGCCCAATGGCAATAATTGAATTTGTTGAAGTTTTGAACTAATATGGCTAATTCCATGAAAAATGTGACGATTGACGCTACCGGCAGAACTTTGGGCCGAATTGCCAGTGAAGCGGCTTATATTTTAATGGGTAAAAATGAGCCGGATTACCAGCCGAATATCGCCGGTAAAACCATTGTTACTATTACAAATGCCAGTAAAATAAAGGTGACGGAAAAAAAACTTACGCAAAAAATGTATGAACGATATTCCGGATACCCGGGCGGTTTGAAATTTTTGTCGCTCAAAGAAGTGGTGGCGCGGAAAGGTTTTAGCGAAGCCCTGCGATTGGCGGTTTATGGCATGTTGCCGGCTAATAAATTGAGACCATTAAGAATGAAGCGACTTAAAATTTCCGAATAAATAAAATGGAAGAAAAAGGAATAAAAAATAAAATTTTGGCTGGTGGCAAGTATTTGGAAGCGGTTGGTAGACGCAAGACCTCAATTGCCCGAGTGCGTTTATTTGCCGGTAAAACGACAACAGTGAGCATTAATGAAAAGCCGTTAGCGAAATATTTTCCGACCAAAGAATTACAAGATATTGTCGTAGAGCCGCTTAAAGAACTAAAGCTCTCTGAACATTTCGGAATTTCGGTAAAAGTCAAAGGCGGCGGCGCGCATTCGCAAGCGGAAGCGATTCGTCACGGCTTAGCACGAACATTAGTGGCTTACGACATAACTTGGCGCAAATCACTCAAACATGCCGGTTTTTTGAAACGCGACCCGCGGGCCAAAGAACGCCGCAAGTTCGGTTTGAAGAAAGCAAGGAAGGCGCCGCAGTGGTCAAAACGATAAATTTTTTGCTATAATCGTCTTATGGACGAAAATTTAGATGACTCCGTGGTTGCCGAAGAGGCGGCAACGGAAACCATAAAAAAATTGCGAGAAAAATTGAAAGCGACGCAGAAAGAGCGCGCCGAATATCTTGATGGTTGGCAAAGAGCCAAAGCCGATTTAATCAACGCGCGCCAGCGTGACGAAGCGGACAAAAAAGAATTTATTAGATTCGCCAATGAGCGGTTGATTGACGGTTTAATTCCGGTCTTGGACAGTTTTGAATTGGCGTTTAATAATAAAGAGAGTTGGGAAAAGGCCGATAAAAATTGGCGCGCTGGCGTGGAGTTTATTTATCATCAACTTAAAAAAGCCCTGACCGATGCCGGTTTGGAAGAAATCAATCCCTTGGGCGAAAAGTTTAATTCCAATCGCGATGAAGCCGCTGAATATCTGCCGGTTGAGTCGGAAAGCGATGAACACAAAATTTTGGCGGTTCTTCAAAAAGGGTATTCGCTCTATGGCCGGCCAATGCGCCCGCCGAAAGTCAGAGTTGGAGAAATCCAAAA
>LCJJ01000007.1 GCA_000999175.1 Parcubacteria group bacterium GW2011_GWB1_44_7 | reverse complement strand
CCCAGCCAATACCTTGATGAAAAATTGAAAAATCACGTATCAAGCCGGGCATTATTAACACCGATTAAAAGTGTGCAGGAGGTGTGTTAGATAATACACGCTTATTCTTTAGTTCCTATTCATATGGCACTTCTTATATTTTTTACCGCTACCACATGGACAGGGGTCATTTCGGCCCGCCTTCGCTGACGCTTCGGCGGGCAAGCCGACGGATTTTGTGACACCACCGATTTCTTGCGCCTTGCGTTCCATCTCCCGCAAATTTTTCTGCTCTGCCGAAACCGCGCCTGTACCGGCCGCGAGATTGGGAATCAGACGCGTTACTTGCACCCGCGCCGCTTCCTCCATTTCCTTAAACAATCGCAAGCCCTCGCGTTTGTATTCCACCAACGGATCTCGTTGGCCGTAAGCGCGCAAATTGACTGATGAGCGAGTGTAATCCATCAATTCCAAATGCTCCACCCAAAACATATCAATGGTTTGTAAAATTACGTTTTTTTCCGCAATCGTCTTTTCCGTCCCCTTTTCTTCCATTCCTTCTACTTGGGAGTTGAGCTCCCAAGCTGTTAGATTTTCCAGATACTCATCAATCGCTGTCGCGCCGCCGGTGAGAATTTTTCTTCGTCTGTCGTAAATAGTTTTTCTTTGATGATTCAAAACATCGTCGTATTCCAAAACATGTTTGCGAGCGTCAAAATTAAAACCCTCAATTTTCGTTTGGGCGGTTTCCAACGCTTTGCTAATCATATTGTTGGCAATCGGTTCGTCTTCTGCCACTTTCAAAAAGCCCATCACTTTTTTAATGGTGTCCACGGCGAAAATTCTCATCAGATTGTCTTCCAGCGAAACAAAAAATTGCGTTTCACCCGGGTCGCCTTGCCGACCGGAACGGCCGCGCAACTGATTGTCAATTCGTCGGGCTTCGTGCCGTTCCGTCCCGATAACCGCCAGACCGCCGATTTCGCGAATCCGCTCCATTTCTTGCGGAACAGGCGGATTACCGCCAAGTTTAATATCCACGCCCCGGCCGGCCATATTGGTGGCGATAGTCACGGCGCTCCGCTTGCCGGCTTGAGCGATGATTTCGCCTTCTCGCTCGTGATTTTTGGCGTTCAAAATCTCGTGCTTGATACCTTCTCTTTGCAAGTATTGCGATAACACTTCATTTTTTTCAATGGAAACCGTGCCCACCAAAACCGGCTGGCCCTTTTTATTCAATTCTTTCACTCGTTTAGCCAAAGCGGTAAATTTGCCGTGCTCGGTTTTGAAAATCACATCGTCCAAATCGCGGCGAATCATGGGCTGATTAGTCGGAACAGAGACAACATTCAACCCGTAAACTTTCAAAAATTCTTCTTTGGAAGTCGCCGCCGTGCCGGTCATACCGGACAACTTTTTATAGAGCCGGAAATAATTCTGGAAAGTGATGCTGGCGAAAGTCCGTGATTCTTTCTGGACTTGAACGCCCTCTTTGGCTTCAATCGCCTGATGCAAACCTTCACTCCAGCGCCGTCCCGGCTGGAGCCGGCCGGTAAATTCGTCCACGATTATAATCTCGCCGTTCTTAACGACATATTCTTTGTCTTTATGAAAAAGCGCTTCGGCCCGCACCGCCGTTTCCAAATGGTGGACGAATTTCATCCCGCCTTCGGTGTAAATGTTTCCTACATTCAAAGATTTTTCCACTCGGTCAATGCCTTCTTGAGTCATGGCAATAGACCGGAATTTTTCATCAATAGTAAAATCTTTTTCTTTTACCAAGGTTTGAGCAATGGCCGCAAATTTCCGGTATAAATCTTCCGATTCGCTGGTCGGCGCGGAAATAATCAGCGGCGTCCGCGCTTCGTCAATTAAAATAGAATCAATTTCGTCAACGATGGCGAAATGATAATCGCGTTGGCGTAAAACGACTTCTTCATATTCCAAATTATCGCGCAAATAATCAAAACCGAATTCATTGTTCGTGCCGTAAGTGATGTCAGCTTGATAGGCCTCGCGCCGCGTTACCGGCCGCAAAAATTCATGAACTACCTTGAACGAACCGAGTTCGTCGCGAGTCTTATCGGCTTCCGTATGTGTTGGGTCATATAAAAACGATTGCTCGTGATTGAGCACTCCCACCGAGAGTCCGAGATAATCGTAAATTTGTCCCATCCAAACAGCGTCGCGGCGGGAAAGATAATCGTTGACGGTAACAATATGGACGCCTTCGCCTGCCAAGGCATTTAAATAAACCGGCAGGGTGGCAACTAAGGTCTTGCCTTCACCGGTTTTCATTTCAGCGATACCGCCGCGGTGTAGAATCACACCACCGGTCAATTGAACGTCAAAATGACGCTGACCCAAGGTTCGCTTGGCCGCCTCGCGCACGGCGGCAAAAGCTTCCGGTAGAATTTCATCAAGTGTTTCGCCGCTACCCCCGCCGGTTGGCGAGGCAAGTCGCTTTTTAAATTCGTCGGTCTTGGCGCGCAAATCAGTTGCCGAAAGTTTTTCAAATTCCGGCTCTAAAGCGTTGATTTTTGTTACTAACGGTTGAATCGCTTTGATTGTTTTTTCATTTTCATCGCCGAAAATCTTGGAAAAAATTCCCATAATAGCGCTATGGTAGCATAAAAAATCATCCTTTGAAATTAAAATCCCTCCCCCTAAAATCCCCCTTGTAAAGGGGGTACCCCGATGGACATCGGGGCGGGGGATTTTCTGATTTTTAAAATCCCTCCCCCGCCTAACGGCGGGGCTCTCCCTTTACAAGGGAGATTAAATATAAAACAAAAACCCCTCCGACATCGGAGGGGTGTGAAATTCGGCCTAATCCTTAGGCCCTCTGAAACTTGGCGTTGAACTTCGCCACTCGGTCCTGACCGATCCGAGCGAGTTCCGCGTCCAGGTTAATCTTCGGCTCCGGGGCATCATTGACTCCTTCCGGAGACGGGGACCACTCGACAACTGGCACTACATGCGAACCTTTCAGGTTTCGCATTGTTCGGTGAGGATTCCCACCTTTGCCGTTACCAGAAACCGAAACCGGTTTCGGTTCGGTTTTGGCCGGCTCCGCCGACTGTTGGCGCGGTGCGTGTTCAATCCACGGTTCCACCGTGGGCTCGCCGTTCTTGACACGAACGGCGAATGCCGTATCGCATCCTGCGATTTGAACCTTGAGCAATTCACCCTCCTGGACGACCCAAACCGAGTCGGTCCAAGTTCCGTTGTCAGGAATGACTCCGTTGTTCCGACCGTGACCGTCTACCAACTCTTTGGACCGCCAGCCGGAGATTCGGTTGACATAGCCATTGCCTTTGCCACCCTCACCGACGGTGAGAAAGCGGATAAGGCACGAGCCATTCTGCGAACTTCGGTCCCTGGACAAGATGAAGAAATCCTTTTCTCCGCCGACATTGAGCAGGAAACAGTCCTGCACAATGTTGTTGTCCACTTCCGGGCAGTTGTCCGGGTTGTTGTTCAGGGGAACATTGGTTAGCCACGAACTCCTGCCGTACTCGCCGAGGGCGAGGGATTTGTTACGCTCTCCGTCAGTCAAAACAAACCCGGGACTGACTGTTCCGCCTGCGAATGTGAATGTTTTCAATTTTTTCCTTTCAACTGCGAACACCGAACTTGAATCCGACTTGCCGTTTGGCATTTCCAGCGCCACCGCGCTGAAAACTTGCCAGAATTTTCGATGTTCAATCTGCCAAGAGCATAGCAGATTATCCTATTTTTGTCAATGGGCACGGAGAGATTTGAACTCTCAATCCATTGCTGGAACTGCGCCCTGAACGCAGCGCGTATACCAATTCCGCCACGTGCCCGTAACTACTAAAATGTAATCAATAATTACATGACTCGTAATTATTTGCCAAGTTGCTTTTCTTTCGCCGCCACCAATTCCAAAGTTTTAATAATCGTATCGGGATTCAAAGACATACTATCAATTCCCTGCTCCACCAGAAATTCGGCGTAATCGGGAAAATCGCTCGGCGCTTGGCCGCAAATGCCGATGTATTTATTTTTCTCGTGGCATTTTTTTATAATCTCGCTGATTAATTTTTTCACCGCCGGATTTTTTTCATTGGCGATGCCGGCGACAATGCCCGAATCGCGGTCCAAACCGAGCGTCAGTTGAGTCAAATCGTTGGAACCGATGGACATTCCGTCGCAAATTTCTAAAAATTCATCGGCCAATAAAATATTGGAAGGAATTTCGCACATAATATAAACTTTCAGACCGTTGGCGCCGCGTTCCAAACCATTAACCTTCATCGCTTCTAAAACCTGTTTGCCTTCTTCGGGCGTCCGGCAAAATGGAATCAAAACGGCAACATTCTTCAGACCTATTTCTTCGCGCACTTTTTTCAGAGCGCGGCATTCCAAACCGAACGCTTCTTTAAATTTTTCGTCGTAATATCGTGAAGCGCCGCGCCAGCCGAGCATCGGGTTCTCTTCCGCCGGTTCGTAAAGCGCTCCGCCGACCAAAGTCCGATATTCGTTGGTTTTGAAATCGGAAAAGCGGATAATCACTTCATTGGGATAAAAAGCGGCGGCGATTTTAGCAATGCCTTCGGCCAATTCGCTGACATAAAAATCTGTTTTATTGGCATAGCCTGCGGTCAATTTATCAATCTCTTTAACAATCGCCCGCTTCTCGACATTACCAGTATCAGCTTTTAATTTTTCATAATCAATCAAGGCGTTCGGATGGATTTTAATGTGCTCGGTGATAATAAATTCCAATCGTCCTAAACCGACACCCTTGGCCGGCAATTGCCATTTTTCAAAAGCCTCGTCGGGTGAACCGATATTAACCATAATCTTGGTTTTGGGTTCAGGAATTTTGTCCAAATGATGTTCAATTTTTTCAAATGATAAATTGCCTTCGTAAACCGCGCCGACACTGCCCGAGGAATCCACCGTTACTTCAGTACCGTCGCGCAGAACTTTGGTGGCATTAGCGGCGCCGACAATACAAGTAATGCCAAGCTCGCGCGAAACGATGGCCGCGTGGCTAGTCCGGCCGCCTTTATCGGTCACGATGGCGCTGGCGATTTTCATAATCGGTTCCCAATCGGGGTCGGTGATTTCCGTCACCAAAACTTCACCTTTCTGAAAACGACCGATATTTTTCACATCGCGAATTATTCTTACCTTGCCGCTGGAAATTTTCGCGCCAACTGCCGTGCCAGTCACCAATACTTTGCCTTTTTTGCCTTTTTCTTTCAAACGATACTCAATGTAAAGCATTTTGTCGCGAGTCGCTTGAACCGTTTCCGGCCGAGCTTGAACAATATAAAGTTCGCCGGAGACGCCATCTTTCGCCCATTCGGTATCCATCGGCTGATAATGGCCTTTTTTCCCGGAAAAATATTTTTCAATTTTCACCACCCAATCAGCTAATTTCAAAATTTCATCGTCGGACAAGCATAAAATCGCGCGTTCGGCTGGGGATGTTTTGATAATTTCAGTTCCCCGGCGACCATAAATCATCTTCACATCTTTAACGCCGATATCGCGAGCAACGATGGCCTTCTTTCCTTCAGCCAAAGTCGGCTTAAATACCACAAACTCGTCGGGCGTTACCTTGCCTTGAACAATCATTTCACCTAAACCGTAAGAAGCGTTGATGACGACAACTTTGTCAAAACCGGTCTCGGTATCAATGGAGAAAGCCACGCCGGACGCGCCCTTATCGGCCCGAACCATTTTTTGAACACCGACCGACAATGCCACCGTTGTGTGAGCAAAACCGCGGTCTTGTCGGTAAGAAATCGCCCGGTCGGTAAAAAGCGAAGCGATACATTTTTTAACGGAGCTCAGTAAATCTTTAATACCGACGACATTCAAATAAGTTTCTTGCTGGCCGGCAAAACTAGAATCGGGCAAGTCCTCGGCGGTGGCCGATGAACGCACCGCCACATCGGTTTCGGCCACATTAAATTGTTTACCTAATTCCCGATAGGCGGCGCTGATTTCGTATTCCAACTCTTTCGGCAAACTGCTTTTCAAAATTAATCGGCGGACTTTTTTGCCGGCCTTCTGAAGCGCTCGCATATTACCCGTATCCAAATCCTTCAAAATTTTTTCCATGCCAATCCGAATGCCGGCTTTGTCCAGAAATTCATTGTAAGCTTTGGCGGTGACGGCAAAACCATTTGGCACATTGATACCGAGTTTCGTTAAATTGGCAAACATTTCCCCCAGCGCCGCGTTTTTACCTCCCACTAACGGCACAGCTTCAATATTCAAATCCTTAAACCAAATTATATTAGCTTTTTGTTTATCCATAAAAAGTATTTTAACATAAAATCGCAATAAATCACCAAAAAATGAACGGCGACTAAGGACATTGGCGAACAAGGTTAAGTGTTAGTCAAGCTTCCCTTTCAATTGCCTTTCTGTATTATTGGAACAAAAGAGATATTATTATTTTTCATAAGTTTTTGGCTTTTTATTTTTAATTTTTAACTTTACTATCGTGCCTCAAATCATCCCAGAAGTGGAAACTTTTGCCAGAATAAAAGTCTTGGGTATCGGCGGTTCCGGCAAAGGCGCACTGAATCATATGGTCAACGCTAAAGTCAAGGGTGTAGAATTTGTCGCGATTAATACCGACGCTCAAGATTTACATCACACTTTAGCCAAAAGAAAAATTCATATCGGCAAGAATTTAACTAAGGGTTTAGGCACTGGAATGAATGCGGAACTGGGCAAACGGGCAGTGGAGGAAACGCGAGAAGAAGTTCAGGAAGCGGTGAAAGGCGCCGATATGATTTTTATCGCCGGCGGTATGGGCGGCGGAACTTGCACCGGCGCGGCGCCGATTATCGCCAAAATTGCCAAAGAGATTGGCGCGCTGACGGTGGCAGTGGTAACCAAACCATTTTCTTTTGAAGGCATCCAAAGAATGCGTTTGGCCGAACAAGGTCTGGAAGAATTACGAAAATCGGTAGATGCGATTATTGTTATTCCTAACGACCGGCTTTTGGCAACGGTAGATAAAAATACAACCGCCAAGCAGGCGTTTGCGGTTTGCGATGAAGTTTTGAGACAAGCGGTGGAAGGTATTTCCGATTTAATCGTTACGCCAGGGATTATCAATGTTGATTTTGCCGATATTCGTTCCGTTTTGGAAAATGCCGGTTCAGCTTTAATGGGCATCGGCGTGGCGGCCGGCGATAAAAGAGCCGAGGAAGCCGCTCGTTTGGCAATCAATTCTCCTCTTTTGGATGTATCAATAAACGGCGCTAAGGGTCTTTTGTTTTCCATTGCCGGCGGCGAAGATTTGACGATGTTTGAAATTCAAGACGCGGCGCGGATTATCACAGAATCCATTGACCCCAATGCTAAAGTAATTTTTGGCACGATTTACGATGACAAACTCAAAAAAGGTGAGATCAAAGTGACGGTAATTGCTTCCGGTTTTACCGAGATGCCGGGCGCTCGTAAGAGTCTATTTGGTTCGGAGGTTAGCGCCGGCCGCGACGAAAAAAAAGGTAAAATTTATAATACTTTTTTGGGCGGCAATTCGCCCGCGTCTTTGCCGACAGTGGCAAAATCTGAAGAGAAAAAAACTGAACCGGCAAAAATTGAAGAGGATGACGATTGGGGCGCCGTTCCGGCGTTTCTAAGGAGGAAAAAGTAGTTTAGTATTTTTCGCCTTTTTTAAATTTAACATGTTAAACTGTCGGTTATGATTTACGATTTGGCGATTATCGGCGGGGGGCCGGCGGCGGTGGCGGCCGGCGTTTATGCTTCGCGCAAACGAATAAAAACAATTTTTATTACCAAAGACTTTGGCGGCCAAAGCGTGGTTTCCGATGACATCCAAAATTGGGTGGGGACGGTTTCACTTTCCGGCACCCAGTTGGCGGAAAATTTAAAAAAACATCTGGAGGCTTACGCTAAAGATGTGATTGAAATTAAGACAGGTGAATGGGTAGAAAAAGTAGAAAAAACGAAAGACATTTTTTTGGTTAAAACCAAAGAAAATAATTTTGAAACTAAAACAATCTTGGTTGCCACCGGCAGTGGTCGGCAAAAATTAAATGTGCCTGGCGCCGAAAAATTTGAAAATAAAGGCATTACTTATTGCGCTTCTTGCGATGGCCCTCTTTTTTCCGGCCAAAATGTCGCGATTATCGGCGGCGGCAATGCCGGTTTTGAAACCGCCAGCCAATTGTTGGCATATTGTCCGTCGGTAATTTTATTAGAAATGATGGCTCAATTTCGCGCTGACCCGGTGACCGTGGAAAAAGTGTTGAAAAATCCAAAAATGAAAGCTTTGGCGGGCGTGAAAATTCTGGAAATCAAGGGCGAAAGATTCGTCAAAGCGATAATTTACCAAGATGCTTTTAACACAAAAGTGGAATTGCCGATTGGCGGAATATTCGTGGAAATCGGCATGATGCCGGCCACTGATTTAGTAAAAGATTTGGTTGAATTGGATAAGGGCGGACGGATAATTACCGACCAAAGAACTCAACGTGCTTCCCTGACCGGCATTTGGGCGGCTGGTGATTGCACCGACGGTTTGTATCATCAAAACAACATCGCCGCCGGCGACGCCGTAAAAGCGCTGGAAGACATTTATCTTTTCCTAAATGCGAAATAAAAAATGGGCGGTAGAGGATTCGAACCTCTGACCTCATCGACGTCAACGACGCGCTCTACCAACTGAGCTAACCGCCCCTGTTTAGATATTAACAAAATTTATCTTTTCTGCCACTCTTTTTCTTGCCGAACCAAAAGTTTTTCTTTGTTTTCCGGTTCGGCCATTATTTCTTCCACCGTTCGTTCCATTCGCATGCCTTGCGAGCCCTTGATTAAAATAGTGTCGTGAGGAGCGATAATCGGGTCTAAATATTTTCCCGCCTCGCGAGAGTTTTCAAATTGAACAATTTTTTCCGGCGCTAAACCGGTTTTCAGCGCGCCCTCGGCAAAGCCTCGGGCGCGAATGCCAACCGTAACCAACAAATCAACGAAACTACCGGCCAAAGCGCCGGCTTTTTTATGTTCATCAGCCGAATACTTGCCTAACTCCAACATATCACCTAGAACGACTAATCGTCGGCCGGAACAGGTTAAATTTTTCAAAGTTAATAAGGCTTCTTCCAGAGCTATCGGTGAAGAATTATAAGTATCGTCAATGATGAGTGAATTTTTAATGCCTTTTAAAATTTTCATCCGACCGGGTGGTGTTGTCAGATTTTCCAATGTTTGGACCGCTTCCGTTAAATCAATATTCTGTGAATGGACGACGGTCAGTGCCGCTAAGGCGGCATAAATTATTTGCCGGCCCAAAACATTTTTAATTTCTACATTCAGAGAATTTTTTTCTGAATCTTGAACTGAATAAATTGACATATTAACTTTGAAGGTCATACCGGTTGGCATTGCTGATTCGCCAACTCGCGAATAAATTATTTTTTCATTGAGCGCTCTGACTAAAGTATTTGGGCCGAAGCCGTAAAGAATCGTTGGGCGACGAATTTCATTTTTGGCTTCCAAAATGTCATCGTCATCGCCGTTCAAAATTAAAACCCCGTCTTCTTTAAGCGCTCGCGCCAAGTTCATTTTTTCTTCAATCACTTGTTTCGGCGAAGCGAAAAATTCCACGTGAACCGGCACTTTGGCGAAGCGAGTAATTACCACGATGTCCGGTTTAATCCAACTCGCTAAATTTTTGATATCGTTGGGTCGGTCGGCGCCGATTTCTAAAATTAACCACTCGGGATATTTTTTCCGAAATGGGACAAGCGCGCCGCTGACAATAATTACCAACCAAGTAAAGGGATTGCTCCAGCCGTTAGGCAAACCCAGAATCGTCAGCGGCGCGCCGATTTCGCTGTTAAAACTTTTCTCGCTTTTTCTGACAGAAAATTTAGCAGCTAAAACAGCGGCAATCGCATCTTTGGCCGAAGTCTTTCCGACACTACCTGTTATCGCCACAATCTTAGGCTTAAACCGCGCCAGCGCCGCTCTTGCTTCTAGCGTGATAATCCAAATTATTATTTTTTTGAAAATAGGTTTCATTTTAGAACTAATGAAACTGTTGAAATTGGCGAAGCTGTAAGTTATCGGTCAGGCGGAATGTTGTAATAATTGAGCAGAAATTTCGCGATGTCAATGAATGGTTGAGTAAGGGTTTGAGAGGCATAGTTAACGCCCACTGGTTTGTAGAGATAAAGAAAAACCAAAAATTTCGCTTCATAAGCCGGAAAATAGCCAAAGAAGGAATGAAGAAATTGGTCTTCAAAATAACCGCCGCCGGCCGGATTGGCGATTTGAGCCGTGCCGGTTTTGGCGGCGACACTAAAATGTTCTTGCTTAATTTGACCATTAAGCAAAGCTTTGTCCACCACTTCAACCAACATTCTGGTAATTTCCTCCGAGGTTTCTTTTTTGATAACCCTTTTGTCGTTACCGCCACTAATATTTTTGGAAAAGCCGGCGGTGTATTCTATTTTCTTGACAAGATGGGGAGTAATTAAAAATCCGCCGTTAGCCAATATTGAAAGCGCCCGCGCGGTCATAATCGGCGTTAAGGCGATGCCTTGACCGAAAGAAGCGGTCGCATGTTCCAAATCGCGCGAACTTTTAAGATTTTCTGCCAAACCAGGCGACTCATTCGGCAAATCAATGCCGGTTTCTTCGCCGATGCCGAAATTCCAAAAGTATTGGGAAAAAGTTTTTTGGCCAAGTTTGCGCATAATAAAAGTAGCGCCGGTATTGAGCGATTGGTTTAAAACCTCTTGAGTATCAACAATGCCGCGAGCCTTTTTGTCAAAGTTTGAAATTTTACGACCATTCAGTTCTATGAAACCGGTATCATTATAAGTAGTGGTGGCGGTAATAACACCTGCGTCTAAACCGGCGGCGACGGTTAAAGGTTTGATGATGGAACCCATTTCATAAGCGTTTTCCACCAACGGATTGGAAAAAATATTCACATCGCTTTCAGCGCTGAAATTATTGGGGTCAAAAGTCGGCAAATTGGCCATAGCGTAAATCTCGCCGCTTTTAGGATTGATGATGATACCGCCCGCTTCCGCCGATTGCCACTTTTCATTTAGGGCGGCAAGTTTCTTTTCCAAAAAATTTTCCACCGTCGGTTCAATGGTTGTAATGATGTCGCCTTCCAAACTGGTTTTTTTAACGATGGTTTTTTCCAGACCGGAAAAAATTTCTGCGAAAATATTTCGATAGAGGCCCGATTCATCCCGTTTCAAAACATCTTCATAATAACTTTCCAAGCCGTAACGGCCGGCGAGCGTATCGCCTTGATAACCGACTAAGCCCAAAACATTGGCGGCTAATTTGCCGGCCGGATAGAAACGCCAATTGGCCGGGACGATTTCCACGCCGGGAATTTTGAGCATCAACAAATTTTCACCGGTCTCCGGGTTTAAATATTTTTTAATTTCTTCCCAATTGCTTGATTTTCCGGCTTTGATAAAAAAATTATCTTGAGCGATGGGTAAAATCGCGTTTATTTTTTCAAAAGTAGTGGACGCATTAGCGATTAGATTCGGATGAATGGCTAAATTATAACCGCTTTTCATCGTAGCGGCAGAAACCAAAGTGCCGTCTTTGTTTTCAAAATAAATCGTGCCGCGATTAAAATCAGCGCGCTGACCGCCGAGATATTGCGCTTCCGCTTCGGCGCGGTAAATCGCGCCCTCAACAATTTGAAGAAAATAAAGCCGACCAATCAAAACACCGGCGAATAATAAAATGGCTAGAAAAAGAATTTTTACCCGGGCCGAATGGCGACTATTGGATTTCATTTCTCATAGAAACGCTTTTGCCAAGAGCGGCGCCGGCGATAAATTCACTATTAGTGTCCAGGAAACCAAGTTCGTAGGCTTTTTCCAAAGTTATTTCATTTTGTAGATTAACATATTCGGTTTCCAATTCGCCGATTTTTAACATTACTATATCAATTTCGGCTTGAGTTTGGCGATTTTTTACCGCACTGACAATCAAACCTTGAGTACAAAAAATGTAGGCGCCAGTAAAAAAAATCAGCAATGAGGCGCTAAGCCATAATGGCCATTTTGCCGCGCTGGCATTTTTATTTTTTAATATGTAATTCATAATTTCTGTTTTAAACTTTTTCAATAATTCTTAATTTGGCGCTGCGCGCTCTTCCGTTCCCGGTAATTTCTTCGGCTGTCGGGACGATTGGTTTTTTGGTCAAAACTTTTCCAAGCCCCGCTTTATTTTTATCACGGAAAAAATTTTTAACGATTCGGTCTTCCAAACTGTGAAAAGAAATTACCGCTAATCGGCCGTTAGGAGCGAGTCGTTGGAAACTCTGGCGCAAACCTTCCGTTAAAGCGTTTAGTTCATCATTAACCGCGATTCGGAGCGCTTGAAAAGTTTTGGTGGCCGGGTGGATTTTGCCTCGCGGAATGACTTTGGCAACGATATCGGCCAATTGTTTGGCTGTAGTGATCGGTTGGCGCTTTCTTTCCGTTATGATGGCTTCGGCAATTTTTCGCGCCCGGCGTTCTTCGCCGAAACGCAACAGAATGTCAACAATTTCTTCTTGATTCCAACCATTAATGATACCGGCGGCGGTCGCACGATAATCAAGCGGATTTTTTTCAAAGGTCATCAATAACGGTTCATCTCTCTGAAAGGAAAAGCCGCGGTGCGATTCTTCCAATTGATTAGAACTCAAACCCAAGTCAAAAAGAATTTTGTTTGGTTGTTTTGTTCCGGTTTCATCTAAAATTCGGTCTAAATTTCTGAAATTACCAATCTTGACTATGCCGTCACAAGGAAATAATTCTTCTTTGACTCGATTAACGGCGTCTTCGTCTTGGTCAATGGCGACAATTTTAATCGACGAACCCAATTGGTGACAAACAGCGCCGCTGTGACCGCCTCCGCCAGCCGTACAATCAAGAAAAATTTCACCTTTCTTAATCGCCAAACCATATAACACTTCTTTTAAAAGAACTGGGATATGCATTTTAAATTATGCCTGCTTGGCCTAATTTTTCCGCTAAGGCTTCGGCCTGATTTTCTACCGCTGTTTTGCGTTCACGCCAAACATTTTCGTTCCAAATTTCCGCGCGATTCTGAACGCCGATAATTGCCACTCTGGCGCCGAGATTGCCCCATTCTTTGAGAAAATCCGGTACCAGAACTCGGCCAATTGAATCTATCGTCACTTCCACCGCGCCGCTGAACATAAATCGATTAAAATTTCGATTATCCGCTTGGAGCATTGAAGAATCAGAAAGTTTTTCGGCAATTTTTCCCCATTCCTTGACGGTAAAGATTGCTACGGAACGGTCTAAGCCGCGAGCCAAGACAACTTTTTTGCCCATTTCCTGTCGGAATTTTGCCGGCAAAGATAACCGATTTTTGTCATCCAGAGAATGGGCAAATTCGCCGATAAGCATAGTTTTAATAAATTATTAAATTCCAAGTTACAAATCACAAACAAATTTTAATCATTAAAAATTAATTTTTGTTTTGAGCTTGAATATTGAGATTTGGAATTTAATTTTGGAACCGGCACTTTCTCCATCAATGGCGTTTCCAAAAGCCAAATTTCAAGGGAATAGCTTCCCTTTTGATAAACTACCCGATAATTTTGCTTAATAATTTTCATTTACCTAGATTTATCCCGCCCCAGCGGGGTTTACCACTTTTTCCCACTTATCCACAAGTTTATAATACTCACCGCCACTAGCGCAAGGAAAGTTATCCACAGGTGGATAACTCAAAAACTCCCGACTTTTGCGGGTTGGAATAAAAACCCTGTGGACACCCGGTGTCCACAGGGTTCGGTGTCCACAAGGTTTTAGGTGTTTGTTGGACAAAGTTCGAAACTATTTCGAGCAGAATCCAAACGATTAAAACGGACTCGGCAGGGCGAAACAATTTGTCTGGGGGAATGGATTCGTCCTGTCTCGGTTCTTTTCCCGCCCGCAGGAGGGGTCTGTGGAGGAATGCGGGCGGGTTTCGGATTCGCCAAATTTTCTTTTCGCCAACTACCTTAATACTCTAAAATAATCTGAAACGGCAGTCAAAATATCATTTGGTTTTTTAACAAGACGAAATGGTTTTCCACGAAGCAGAGTGTCCGGTGTGTGGAACCCCCAAGTAATGCCAATTGCTTCGACACTTATTTTTTCTGCTTCGTGTATATCGCCGAGCGTGTCTGTTATAAAAATACAATCTTTTGCCGCTACGCCATATTTTTCGAAAACCATTTTCATTTTTTTAACTTTACTCTTATGCACGTCGTTACCCATTATTTGAGCAAAATGATTGGCCAAATCGTGCCCTTCCAAAAATTCTTGAATTGGACTCGTAATCGTGGAGGAAATAACGACAAGAGTGTAACTTTTTTCTAGTTCGAAAACAACTTCTTTCATTCCGGGCACGATTTGGACTTCTTTTTTCATTCTCGGAATATATTCAGTGAAAAAATCAATATCATGCCGACATTCTTCAGTATGGACATTTATCGGTTCCTCCCAATCATTGATATTTCCTTCAAATCTTTTTCGGTAAATATCCTCTGTTAGATGAGGGTAAATCATTTTTTGAATTTCAAAAGCTGGCCGAAATGAATCAGCTATGACACCATCAAAATCGAAAAGAATAAAAGATTTTTTCATAAGTTATTTGTTCTCATTCACGAGATATTTTTTTATAAGATTAAGCGCGGCTGGATTGATAAAATTTTCGGGATATTCTTTTATGCTAAACCATCGCCATTCTGAAAATTTTTCAGGTTCAATCAGCCGCGCTTCCTGTTCCGTATTACATACGAACAGGGGCACTATATCTCCCGATTTTGATCCGGAAACTTCACCAAGATATTTTAAAATTTTCAAATCGTTAATTCCGGTTTCTTCTTCAACTTCACGACGAAGAGTGTTTTCAAGTGTCTCGCCAGAATCACATCTACCACCCGGAATAGTCCAAACAGAGATTGTTTTCCATTTATCGGGAGTATAGTGCCTCAATCCCATTAGAACTTTCTCTTTTTTTATGATTATGGCGACAGGACAAGTTGTTTTGTCTCCAATTTTAGATAGTTGATTTTCCATAATAATTATTTCAATAATTCATAAAAACCCTGTGGACACCCGGTGTCCACAGGGTTTTTATTTTACTTCTATAATCTTATATCCCGCTGGACCTTTAGGAGTTTGAACAATGGTTGAATCCCCCTTTCTTTTGCCGGAAAGAGCTTCGCCCATCGGCGAATGAACGGAGATTTTTCCGTTGCCAATATCCGATTCTTCACTGCCAACAATTTTAAAAATCTTGCGTTCGCCATTATCTTTTTTTTCCACTGTTACCGTTGAACCGACACTAATATTGCCGCTTTGAGTTTTGTCCTTACCGGTAACAATCGCGCCGGTTTTTAAAAGCATTTCTAATTTGGCGATTTTGTTTTCCAAATTTCCCTGCGCTTCGCGCGCTTCATGATATTCGGCGTTTTCCGACAAGTCGCCGAGCGATTTGGCGTATTCTAAATTTTCCGCAATTTCTTTTCTTTTGGTTTTCTTTAAAAAATCCAATTCTTTGGTTAATTCCTCAAATTTGTCTTTTGTTAAAAATTCTTGTTCGTCGGTCATATTTTTGTTTATGAAAAATAATGCCGCTTATCATAGCGGATTTTGGAAAAAATACAACTTACTCCAAATACTCGGGGCGATTGGCGGCGAGCCATTTCAAAAGCTGGCGCATGACATAGGCGGCGCCAATGGTGTTAGCGCGCGGCCCTTTTTCCATTATTACCACGAAAGCAAAACGCGGGTTTTCATAGGGAAAGAAACCTGTCACCCAAGAATTGACGAATTGTTTGGAAAAGCCGAGTTCGGCGGTGCCGGTTTTGGCGGCCACTTGAGTTTCCGCAATGTTTAAAGCCGAAGCGGTGCCGAACAAGACAGCTTGACGCAATCCTTCTTTTACCACTTGAATATCTTCTTTTTTCAACGGCAAAATTTCTTTTTTCACGTTCCATGTTCTGTCATCAAGCAAAACTGTCGGTTCCATCAAAACACCGTCATTTGCGATTGCGGCCATCGCTCGCAATAATTGGAACGGCGTAACTTGAACTCCGTATTGGCCGATAACCGTGTGGTAAGTGTCGCCAATTCGCCAAAGCCCATCTTCAAAGTTTTCTTTTTTCCATTCCGGATTAGGTATTGTGCCTGTTAAATCGCCGAAAAAAGGATTATTGGCGCCACGGCCAAAACCGAACATTCTTAAATATTTTTCAATGCCGTTAATGCCTAAACCTCTTTGGTTTTCAAAACCGCCGCCGATTTCGTAGAAATAAACATTGGAAGAAACGGCTAACGCTTGGCGCATATCAACCCAGCCGTGCGCTTTCCAATCCACAAAAACTGATTCCTTAGTTTTGTCGTAAGGATTGGGAATGGCAATGGAGCCGGTGCTCAAAATTTGTTTTTCCGGTGTGATAATTTTTTCTGTTAGCGCTCCGATGGCGATAAAAGGTTTGATAATTGAGCCGGGAGTGTAAACACCGCCAGTAAGGCGATTAAGAAATGGATTGCGTTTGTCGTTTAAAATTTTCGCGAAAGCGTCTTTGTCGGCGCCGGCGGTCAAAACATTTTGGTCATATTCCGGAAAACTGGTAAGCGCCAAAATTTCTCCGTTTCGGATATCCATCAGCGCGCCGGCGCCGCCCTCAAAGGGAACTTGATTAGCCAGATTTTTAATGAAACCATAGAGAGCGTTGCTTAATTTGGCGTCAACCGATAATTTCAAGTCGGCGCCGTTTATCGGCGGCAGAAAAATGTTCTGCCAAGTGGTTTGGTTGGTGGCGGTTACTTCAATTATCAGTCGACCGGTTTGGCCGGCAAGCGTTTCATTCCATGATTTTTCCGCGCCGTCTATTCCCATAAAATTTTCTTGATAATAAAAACCGGCGGAATCTTTAGCCGGATATTTAAGATAGCCAACCAAATGCGCCAAACCGGAGAGATTGCTGTAACGGCGCCAGGACAACTCGCCGTCGGCGCTTTTGCCTTCATTCCAAGCCAACAGTTCATTGCGCCGGTCATAAATTGTGCCCCGTTCCGAAAAAACAAGAAGATGGCGCAAGCGATTAGTTTCGGCTTTGGCGGCATAAACCGCTCCTTCCGTAATTTGTAAATTCCAAATTTTTCCAATATAGAGCAAAACGGTAAGAGCAAAAACAACACCGACGGCGATAATTATTTGTTGGCTAACCGGTTTTTCCAATCGGCCTTGAAATCGGCCTGGGTCAAATTTCGGTAAATTCTTGGAATCAATAAAAATTTCATCCGGCTCAATGGCGGTATATTTTTTCTTCTGACGAAACAAATTAAACATACAAATAGTTTTTAAGTCGGCGTTTTAAAATAGTCGCAATCGTCAAAATAATGAAAGCCATTAAGGTCAAGGCAAAACGGAAACCGAAAAATTTTCCCGATGGAGCGCCGTAAAGCAGGTCTAGAAAAAAAGCCATAAAAAATAATTCATAAAAATTGCGATAAACGAAGGCCATTGCCGCGCCGACAATTAAAAACAGCCACCACGGCAAAATTAGTGAAGCAATACAGAAAATTAAACCAATACCGACGCGGGTCATCATTTTTTTAAAATCATTACAAAACGCAGGTTGTTAAGATTGACTGGTAAACTGAATAAAATTGTTTGAAACGGGTCATTGGGACCGGTTTCAATCTCTGAAACAAAACCGAGCAAATGATGACTGATGCCCGGCAGAATAATAGCGTCGCCAATTTCTACGATTACGTTTTTAGGCAAACGAACTTCAAAATTTCCGCCACCGCGACCGCGGGCCGGCGCCGATGTGCGCTCAATGCCAACCGCCACTTGAGTTTCGCGCTCGGGCGTTGAATAAAGAGAAACACTCGCGCTGTTTTTAGTGATTGACGAAACCTCGCCGATTGCCGAATTTTCTTCAACCATGGCAATATCGCCGACGGCGATTCTTTCATTGCTTCCAATATCTACTGTTAGAGTATCATAAGGCGAAACCGGCGGCCGATTCAAAATTGCTCCCAGAACAAACAATGTTTTCAAATTCCGTCCGCCTAATTCTTTAAGTTCTTGATTTTCCACCGCCAAATCCGCCAATGCGGCCAATGTCAAATTTTTTCTAGCTAATTCGGTTTTTAACGCGGCATTTTCTTCCAATAATTTATTTTTATCAGCGAATGGCGCAAACATTGTTTTAAACAAATCAGCGCCCCAGTCCCGCGTTTGCCAAAAAGGCGTCATCAAGGCAATAAGCGGCCGCCGCAAAAAATTCGGCGGGTAGGCGCTTAAAATAAATAAAACTAGTAATATCAACAAAACCGGAGCGCCTTGCGTCAACGCCTTTTTTTGCCATTTTTTTTTATTCGGCTTGAGGTAAATTATCATCATTTTTAACCAAAACGTCTTTATAAAGTTTCAAATTTTCCAAAATTATACCGGTGCCGCGCGCCACCGCGGTCAACGGGTCATCGGCAACGACAATCGGTATTTTCATCGTTTCGCGCAATAATTCATTCATGCCGCGGAGCAAAGCGCCACCGCCAACTAAATGAATACCGCGTTGCATGACGTCGGAAATCAATTCCGGCGGCGTAATTTCCAAGACCTCTCGCGCCCCTTCCATAATATTATCGATTGACGGCGCGATGGCGGCGCGAATATCGGCATCGGTAATAATTACTTCCCGAGGCAAACCGGTAATTAAATCGCGACCCTTTACGATTGTTTCCGTGACACCGCGCGGTAAAGCCGAGCCAATTGTTATTTTTGCGGTTTCGGCGGTTTTCTCCCCGATTAAAACTTTGAATTCGTTGCGGATGTAAGCAATGATATCGTTATTCAATCGGTCGCCGGCAATTTTGATATTTTTAGAACGAACAATGCCGCCCAAAGCGATTACGGCAATATTGGTGGTGCCGCCGCCGATATCTATTATCATCGTGCCGATTGGTTCAAAAATCGGCAAGCGAATGCCAATCGCCGCCGCCATCGGTTCTTCCACGATGTAAACTTCTCGCGCTCCGCTGTTCATGGTGGCGTCCCGAACGGCCCGGGTTTCCACATTAGTGATTGCCGAAGGCACGCCAACCACCACTCGCGGCCCCAACATTTTTTTCGTTTCCTTTTGTGCTTTGTCCATTAAATAAGCAATCATTTCTTCGGTCACTTCGTAATCGGAAATCACCCCCTCCACCACCGGCCGAACAGCGACAATGTGGCCCGGCGTGCGGCCAAGCATTTGTTTGGCGGCGGCGCCGACCGCCACTACCTGGCCGGTTTTTTGATTAACCGCCACCACCGACGGCTCATTGATGACAATGCCCTTGCCTCGCAAATAGACTAAAGTGTTGGCCGTGCCCAAATCAATGCCGATGTCGTTGGACAACAGCCGACTAACCTGTTCGTAATATTTTCTGAAATGTTTGCGCATCGTTGTTTGTTGTTGTAATTACTATAAATTTACCACGCGCCGCTGGATAAAAGCAATCTCACGGCTCCAAGAACTAAATTTTAAAAATTCCTTAACCCCATTCCGCCTTCGGCGGAACGGCACGCCCCCACCTAGAATTTTTAAAATTTGTTCTTTCCGCCTAGAAAATCCTCCCAAAAAGTGGTAGGATTTGGGAGTGAATCGATCGTTGCTGAACAAACAAGTTAATGAAGACATGATTGATGAGTTGAAAAATAATACTCACGCTTTTTTGTCTTTTTTACAAAACCAAAATGATGGGACAATAGTTTATGTTTTGGAAAAACTCGGTCGGTTGGAGAATGGTTACAGTAAAGAACCGTTATTGAATTTATTAAAAAATCAAAACGAGAATATTAGAGCATTGTCTATCAAGAATTTAGCAAAGATGTCTGATATTTCTTTATTGCCAGTTTTTGTCAAATACGCCAGTACTGATGAAAGTACGGAGGTCAGACGAGAGTCAGTTTCCGCGGTTGGCCGTTTGAGAAATGAAAAAGCAATACCCGTCTTGTTAAAATTTTTAGCCGATAGAGATCCGAAAGTTGTAATGCAGGCCATCAGAGGATTACTTGTTTTTCCTGACAAAATAGAAGTCAGACAAGAATTAAAAAAATTGCTTGGCCACCCAAATGAATTGATAAAGGAAGTGATAAATAAGGAAGTAAATGGTTCTAGTTATAAATCAAACGGCTTACAAAAACACGACGAACATCCTTCTTTCTTGCGAAATACGATAGTGCAAGGTGATGTTCAGGAAACTTTAAAATTTGTTCCCGACGAATCAATACATCTTACCTTTACTTCACCGCCATATTACAACGCAAGAGATTATTCCATCTATCAAAGTTACGGTGAGTACCTAAATTTTTTGGAGGATGTATTCAAGGAAATCCATCGTATTACCAAAGAAGGCAGATTTTTTGTTCTTAATACTTCACCCATTATCATTCCAAGAATAAGTCGTGCCCACGCCAGTAAAAGATACCCTATACCTTTTGATATTCATTCATTGTTGGTAAAAATGGGTTGGGAATTTATTGATGACATTGTTTGGGTTAAACCTGAAGCAAGTGTGAAAAACAGAAATGCGGGGTTTCTTCAACACCGAAAACCTCTAGCATATAAACCGAATGCAGTATCAGAAATGCTTATGGTCTACAGAAAAAAAACTGATAAACTAATTGATTGGAACATTCAACAATATAGTTGGGATAAAATCAAAAAAAGCAAAGTGATAGATAAATACGAAACAACCAATATCTGGAGAATTGACCCCACTTTTGATAGAATTCATAGCGCCGTTTTTCCAATTGAATTGTGTAATCGAGTAGTTAAATTTTACTCATTCGTCGGCGATTTAATTTTTGACCCATTCGCTGGAAGTGGAACACTCGGTCGAGCGGCAGCGAATTTAGACAGGAATTTCTTTTTGACTGAAAAAGAGTCAAAATACATTGATAGAATTAAGGAAGAATTATATAAGACCAGCAATCTACTTGATGATTCAAAAAACAATCGGCCAAATTTTGTGGACCTAAAAACATTTATTTCATTATCTAAACAAAAAACATGACAATAACAGAGCAGGTGGCGAAAGATATTATCAGGAAGTTGTTAAAAGGTGAGGACTATCGTATTGAAATTGTTACTTTGATTAACGCGGAATTTCTACAGTTTGCAATTGATTTTTTCAAAAAAATCATTGACGCAAAACTCAAAAATAAAAATGTAACGGTTGATTGGTACAAAAAAGAATTCTTGAATCCTGAATTGCCAGCGAGAGATATCGCCATAAACTCGGGATTAAATGAAAAGACAATCCATAATATGTTTAATTCCTCAACGAAGGAAATTGTAATTGACGCGTCAAACGAACATTATGATACTCTTTACGAGGCGATAAAAAATCTCGTAGACACGGAACATGATTTGGATCTTACTTTAACTATTAAATTCAAGGGGGTGAGCGTCGATTTGAATGTCAGTGAAAGTCTAATTGTGATAAACACATTGGCCGTAAAAAGATCGGCATTGAGAGGTGGTTTATGGAGCACGGCTGGTAAGCGAGTTGAAAAACCACTAATGCAGACCTTGTGCGGATTATATAGCGTTTCAAGTAAAAATTATTCGCTCAAAATTAAAGGTAAAATTATTAATGAAAACGATTTCGAAAGAGAAATTGATTTTTATTTAGTTGAAGGCAAAAATCAACACAAATGTGAAGTCAAGTTAATGGGTCGTGGTAACCCGGAAAGTGCTGATGCCGTTATAGCTAGAGACAGTAAGGTTTTTGTAGCCGACAAACTTTCAGATACAAACAAAAAACAATTAAACAGCAGAAAAGTTGAATGGGTTGAGTTAAGAAACGACGGCGGATTTAAGAGATTTGAAATGGTTTTGGACCACTTAAATATTTCGCACGACAAATTGCCGGAAAATTTTGACAAAAAATTAGAGTCAATATTTAAAGAAATTTTTGAATAACAATGATGGTCTGACTGACGACGAGATAAAGCTTGTTGAAAATTCAAATAAAAAATAACCGCCCAATGGCGATTATTTTTTGAACGAGGCATGCCTTTCTAGCTCCGTTGGTGAATAGTAATAACTCAATCATTTCTCTTTCTCCGCGAGATCTATATAAACCAGCAACTTTTGTTCAAGTTGGCCTCACTCTCTTGTATTTGGAGAGATTTTGTATGCGTAGACATAACATGTATTGTCGTCGCCTCCCCCAGGTCCACCATCACAACCTTTTTCAAATAGATTTTGCTCGATTACTCGAGCTACTATTGAAGTACCAGCATCACGGTAAATCCATGCCCCATCTTTTTTCTGAACACTATGTTCGGTGAAAAGACGTTTTTCTGGATCGTCAGTGATTCCAACGTACCATTCAGACAGAACACCGCCATTTTGTCTGATGTAAGGCCCTATATTTTGTATGTCAAGAAGTTATACACATACTAGTTTGACTTCCTGACATCATTAGAATAAGATATTTGTATGTTTAATAAATACTTCGCATTTATCAAGTCACTGCGCGTTAAGCGTGGTTTTTCGCAATTAGAAATTGCTGAAAAGCTCAGTATCTCTCGTTCTTCATATATCGCTTTTGAACAGGGAAAGCGAGAGCTTACGCTTGCTGAGGCGGGCGAACTTAGCAAGATTTTTGAGATTTCACTTGAGGATATACAAATAGGCAAGGTTTCAATGCCCGAAGTTATTTTGGAGAAAGATGAGAAAATAAAAAAAACTAAAAAGATTGATGACGAAATCCGAGAAAGGATTTCTGTACCACAAGAAAAAATAAAAAAATTCAAACAAGTCCTCTTGTATATATTGTCCAAAGTCGGAGGCAAGCCCAATATCGGTCAGACCGTGTTGTATAAGTTGCTCTATTTTATTGATTTTGATTATTACGAGAAATTTGAAGAACAGCTCATCGGCGCACGGTATATGAAGAATACTCATGGGCCAACACCTGTCGCTTTCGCAAAAATTATTTCTGAACTTGAAAAAAAAGGGAAAATTGAAGCGATAAAAAGCAAATTTTACAAATATGATCAAACCAAATATTTGGTAAACCCAAATGAACCGGTCGACCTTTCTGAATTATCAGGTCAAGAAATTGCCCATATAGATTGGGAGCTCAATCGTTTATCTGATTTTACAGCTACACAAATTTCAAATTTGTCCCATAAAGATACGCCGTGGCTTGTGGCGAAAGATAAAGAAGTAATTAATTATGAGCATGTTTTTTACCGTCCGGAAGAAACATCAGTGCGAGAATATGAACCACTTTGATTCATTGCCGGAATTTGAAAGAGAATTCAAAAGACTTTCAAAGAGATATCGCAGTCTTCATCAAGATTTCAATGATTTAGAAGATGTGCTCCGTGTTTTGCCAACAGGTAGTGGTAAAAATTTTACGATTATTTATCATTCTGAAAAGGTTAAACTCGTAAAAGTGCGTCTTGCGTGTAAAAGTTTGCGAGGCAGATCAATCAGGGTGATATACGCCTATCATAATGATACGGCAGCTTTTGTTTACATTGAAATGTATTTTAAGGGCAACAAAACAAATGAAAACCGAGAAAGAATTAGAGATTATTTAAAATTAGGCACAGGTTTTAATTAATTCGCTTTCGGAAACCATTTTGATTTCGCCGCCGGCGCGTTCTTTGATTTCTATTTTGTTTTCCTTTAAAGTTTTTTCGCTGATAACAACGCGCAAGGGAATGCCGATAAGGTCGGCATCGGCGAATTTTTCACCGGCGCGAATATTGCGGTCGTCAAATAGCGTTTCAATCCCCTTTTCCAAAAGTTTATTATAAAGTTTTTCAGCGGCAGGTTGAACTTTGCCATTTTCATCAAAAACGGCGATTAAATGAATTTGAAATGGCGCCACGGTTTTTGGCCAAACGATGCCTTTTTCATCCGCCAAGACTTCCACAATTGCGCCGAGCAGCCGACTCGGCCCAATACCATAACTGCCCATCACCACTAATTTTTTGTCGCCTTTTTCATCAAGATAATTTAAGTCAAAAGCCTCGGAAAAACGGGTGCCGAGCGAAAAAATGTTGCCCACTTCCACCGCTCGTTTTTCGGCTAGAACTTTTGCTCCGCATTTCGGACAGGTGTTTTGCTCGGCGAAAATTTCCTTGTTCACCGCCACTCGACAATTTTCGCAAAGGTAAATAGTGTCTTCGCCGGCATCGGTAACCGTTTGAAATTCGTGTGAATATTTACTGAACGAACCGCCGGAAGCGTAAGTGATATAAGTTTGAGCGCCGATGCCGGCATCGGCAAAAATATTTTGATAAGCTTGTTTGGCTTTTTCATAAAACATTTCATGCTCTTTCTGATTGCGCGAAAAAGAATATAAGTCCTTCATCAAAAACTCGCGGCCGCGAATGATGCCGCTGCGAGCGCGCGGTTCGTTGCGGAATTTTGTTTGAAATTGATAAACATAGCGGGGCAAGTCGCGGAACGAGCTGATTTGATTTTTCATCAAATTAGAGAGCGGCTCTTCATGGGTAAAACTTAAACCCGCCTCGCCGCCGGTTTTGATTTTGGTCTTGAACCAATTTTCAAAAACTTCGTCGCTCCAACGGCCGGTTTTTTTCCAAACCTCCGGGTCTTGTAAAGCTGACAAAAAAACTTCCTGCCCGCCAATCTCGTTCATTTCGCGCCGAATAATGCCAATAATTTTATTGAGCGCCAAAAGACCGAGCGGTAAATAGGAATAAACACCGGCCATTTCTTTGTGAAGATAACCGGCGCGAATCAGCAGTTTGGCATTTTTCGCCTCTTCACCGGCGGGTGATTCCTTGCGAGTTTTTGTGAAAAGTTCGCTTTGTCTCATAAAATTATTCAAGCAGTTTCTTTTTCATATATTTGCTCTTCGATTTGAGCAAGAGCGGCGTCGGGGTTTGTTTTGTATAATTCAATCAATTCAGGACGCTTTTCAACTAATTTTCTGAATTCGCTGGAATTCGAGTGGTCATTTACCTCAATCCAACGAAGCACAATATCGTCCAACTCTTTTCCTTTTGCCTTTTTTGGCAATCCATAAAATCTGCGGGCAAGTTCCACCTGCATTTCCGAACTTAATTTTAGATTTTCGCCTTTATAGCTCTCAAAACTCATGGCCGAATACTACCTTTGTTATTTAGTAAAAACAAGATTACCGGCAAGAAAGTAAAAAATTACCGCCAACGCTATTGTTACCGCAATCCATTTAGTTTTAGTCATGTTATTTTTTTAAATTTTCTAATCACTCTATTTTACCAGATAACAATCAATAACAAAATCATTGCAAAATTTTCTGAAACCGATTAAAATGGCGACATGAACCTAAACCAATCAAACGGAAAATTCACCGAGCCGTTAGTCAAGCCGTTATCAGCCAAAGAAGTAACGGAAGAAACCGAAGCGCGAGTTTCCCGGATTCAGGAAGAATTTATCAGAGGCTTTGAACTCTTAAGAAAATACCCGAAGTCAGTTTCTTTTTTTGGCTCCTCTCTTTTCAAAGAAGATAACGAGCATTACCAAACAGCCCGTCGCTTAGCGGGTAGATTCGCCAAGCTTGGTTACGCGGTCATCACCGGCGCCGGCGGAGGTATTATGGAAGCGGCCAATCGCGGCGCTTTTGAAGCCGGCGGCCAATCGGTTGGTTTGAACATTAAACTGCCGGAAAACCAATCACTCAATAAATATCTAACCGATTCCACCGAATTCCGCTATTTTTTCAGCCGCAAAACGGTATTATCTTTTGCCGCCGAAGCCTATCTTTTTTTTCCGGGAGGTTTCGGCACTTTGGACGAATTCTTTGAAATTTTGGAATTGCTGCACACTAAAAAAATTTTTCCGGTGCCGCTGATTTTAGTGGGTAGCGATTATTGGAATAAATTGGACGATTTCATTCGCCAAGAAGTTTTTAAAAGACACCGGGCGATTGAAGAAAAAGATATGACAATTTACCAAATCGTGGATGACGAAGAAACAGTAATAAAATTGGTAACGGAATTGCCCGATACCGCCGGTTTGTCCAGAAATATTGGTCGTTAGAAGGATAAAGGTGTTTTTATATAGAATACAAAAATAATAGTTAGTCAAGTTGCGTATTTTTTTATAAGAGTTACTATCTAATTAGATTTACGGGAACTTGTTTGGATTTCTCGGTGAGTCCCCCCTCCCACTCCCATACCTGCAAAACACCATGCAGTACCGATTTCCAGCAAGTTCCCGTTGTTTTTCTTCCCCCACTCACATTGTGAGTGCGACGAGCAGCGGGTCGTGACGGCAACATATGGTTGCGCGCGACCCGCTTTTTTCTTTTTTAATTTTTTAGCGCCAACAAAAAAAGCGGGCTCATCCTAGAGCCCGCGATGCGTTCACCTTGTGGATGAACGGAACCAACTCGACGTATGAATGTGCCTCTCATTCTATGACCTCGGAGGCAATTCTATGGCGTCCTCCTTTAAAGACATTTTACACCATAATAAGAAAGAAGCGAGCCACAAGAAGATGATGGCTCGCTTCGCCGGCTCAAGATGAATTTCTTGGCGGGAAGCCGGTTGAGTTCGTTGTTGCTTGCAATGTAGAGGATACAAGACGGGACCGATATGGGAACACAGCATACGAGTGTTTTCCAAGTAGGAACTAACCAAAATTATCCTAACATAACTGCGACAGTTATGCCAAAAAACTTAGAAAAAATTGTAAGCTTGACAAAATCCTTTTATATCCTATAATGCTGGACAGATGCATAGATACACCATTACGAAATGGAGACAGAATCACGGACCAAGGGATTTGTTTAGGATTCCGCCTCCGAAATTCCTGGATTTATGGAATGGTCGGTGGTCGGGACTCGTTCTGTTCATTGTTCTTTGTGTGACAGTATTCGTGCTGATTCTGGTCAGTGGCGCTTCACATGATAGGATTTTGAAACAGAAGGAGCCGATTTATCGGCAAATGACCATAGATTCCCAAAATGGGAAATAAGGATTTCAGAGGATTTCAAAAACGCCGCGAAAAGGATTTTCGCGGTGTTTCTTTTTATCCACTGTTTTATGATGAGTGCCGAGAAAGTTCAGCAAATCAAGAAAAGAGTCACGACTAGCGATTTGTGAGCACTTACCCTTGCCTATTAGAATATGCTAATATCTTTTAATATGTCAGATTTATGCGACGCAAAATTAAATATAAAAATTATTGTCGGCAGTACTCGCGAAGCCCGTTTCAGCGATAAGGCAGCCGCGTGGATTACCGGAGAGATTAGGAAACAGAAAGAAATTGAGGCTGAAGCGCTGGATTTGCGCGATTATGATATGCCGTTTTATAATGAGCCGGTAAGTCCGTCATATAAACAGGGGCCGTTCAAAAATAAAGCGGTTGCTCGTTTTACCAAGAAGATCGCCGAGGGAGACGCTTTTGTCATCATCACCCCGGAATATAATCACGGAACATCGGGTGTGCTGAAAAATGCCTTGGACTGGGTTTATCCGGAATGGAACAATAAACCGGTCGCCTTCGTAAGCTACGGCAGTGTCGGTGGGGCAAGAGCGGTGGAACAACTTCGCTTGAATGCCATTGAGCTTCAAATGGCCCCGATTCGACAAGCAGTTCATATTCCGCAACATTGGACTTTATTGGACGAGAAGGAAAATCTGAAAGACGGAGCGCTCGAATCTTTTACTAAAAGCGCCGAAGCCATGCTGGTTCAGCTTATCTGGTGGACGAGAGCACTGAAAAACGCTCGCGGATAGAAAACAAAAATCCCCCAAAGTTCTATTGCGAGGGATTTTTATTTTCCTCGGCGTGAGCCGTGATTTCTAAATTATGGCCAGATTTTTTAATCTCTAAAACTACTGCACGTAAACATTTACATTCGCGTCCACATAGTTGTCGTAAATGTGGAAGTACACTTTCTGCGTTCGGTCTTCGCAGTCCTTATCGGTGTAGGCGGGCTCGGGAAGATTGTCATACAGCATATCCCGGATGGTTATTTTCACATCGGCGCGCGTTTCTTCTTTCCGTTTCCAATCCAGAACGAATTTCTCGGTTTTTAGCTTGGCCAATAGTTCGTGAGCAACCTTTTTCACCCGATCCACCTCGTCCGGATTAAGTTTCTCTTTAACAAGAAGGTCAAAAATCGCCAACTCCTCTTCCGTGAGGTTTTCTTTTATTGCTCGTGCATCCTCTTCGCTCAGTTCTTTAGCGAGAACAAGAAGCTCCTCAAAAAATACGTCAAGATCGCGAGAACCGGAATTGTATTCGTGAATCAATGAATTGAGGCGATCAAGAAAATGCTTGCGGATCTTATTTTTCCGAGCCATATCCTTGATTTTCTCTTCAAGCTCTGCGCTTAAACTTTCCGCGGCAATGTTTTTGTTTTCGGTATCATCAAAAAACTTCCGTAATGCCTCAAAATCAATATGACTTAAATCTTTCAGTTTTGGCTCTTTGATCACAAACTCTCCCGCTTTGATGGAGCGGTCAAGCAAATCCTCAAGGTCTTTTTTAACTTGACTCACATCGGCTTCTTCCTCAATGACTTCTTTGATACGAGATGCAATTACCTTATAGGCCGTAACTTCTTGATAATAATCTTCCGCCTTTGGCTCGGGCAGAACCGACTTGTAAAGTTGATAGGCGTCTGACGCAAGATCAAGAAATCCCTTTTTCGTCTGTTCATCGTGCAGAATACGATTCGTGAATACATCAACGAGGCGTATCTTTTCCGCGTCTTTTGCTTTCAGTAGATCGTCAATATCAAGATCAAGCTTTTTCAAAAATTCTCTCGTTTGCTTGGCGGTTGAAACCAGCAGTTCCACGAGTTCCTCTTTTTCTTTGATGATGTCGTCAATGGACGCGCCACTCTCGGGAGTAGCGTAAATTGCGAGAGCCCTCTGGATATTTCTGAATACGCCGATGTAGTCAACGATGAGCCCGTTTGTCTTGCCCGGATATACCCGATTGGCGCGAGCGATGGTCTGCATCAATGTGTGATTCTTAAGCGGCTTATCAAGATAGAGCGTTGAGAGATTAAGCACATCAAAACCGGTAATCCACATCGCGCAAACAAAAACAATGCGCAAATTGCTATCCGGGTCTTTAAACTTCGTCTCCAAATCCTCATTTTGTATCCGAGCTCGTAGTGGCCGCATATCAATTTCAAATTCCTCCATGTCGGCGATTTCGTTCTGGCTTTGGCTTACCACTACCGCCATATCAATTCCCTCGTATTGCTCTATAACCTGCCGAATCTTTTCTTTTTCGTGTTCGTCGGTGGCCTTGGATAAAGCAATGTTCAGTTTTGCCAAATGGCGCTGCATTTGTTCTTTAACCTTGGCGTGCATCCGAATAGCCGTTTTCTTATCAATAGAAACCACCATCGCTTTTCCATTGTATCCCCGAGCGGTGAAGTGCGTGACAATATCCTCCGCGACTTTATTCAAGCGATCCTCGCGGGTAATCAAATGGTAAAAAGTTGAAAATTCCTGCTCCAGTTTTTCCTCTTCCTCCGGCGCGAGATCATAAAAATTCATTACCCTTTCTAAATCTTTCTGAATATCCGGATTTACATTTTCAAGTTTCGGAACGCGGTTCTCGTAAAAAAGAGGAACTGTGGCGCCGTCTTCAACCGATTGGGCGAAATTGTAGGTGGAAACATAATCACCGAACGCTTCCCGGGTTTTTTCCTCTCCGCCCGCCATCAAAGGCGTGCCGGTAAACCCGATGAACGACGCCTTAGGCAAAGAAATGCGCATATTCGCCGCCATGCGGTCGTATTGCGTACGATGCGCCTCATCAGCCATCACAATCACATCGTTTCTATTGGATAGTTCTTTTGGCTCCCCAAATTTTTGGATGAGCGTAAAAACATGGCGGTGATCTTCTCCAAGCAGTTGCTGAAGATGTCGTATGGAATCGGCATGGACTTCGTTTTCGTATACAGCGCCGCAGGCGGCAAAGGTTTTATATATTTGCCTATCAAGCTCTTTGCGGTCCGTAACCACGACAAAGGTAAAGTTTCCGGTTAATTTTCGGAACACTTTTTGAGACAAGAAAACCATTGAATAGGACTTGCCGGAGCCCTGCGTGTGCCAGAAAACACCGAGGCGTCCTTTGTTTTTGTCTCTATTCCTAACTTCCTCAAAGGCGCGATTTACTCCGAAAAATTGGAAGTAGCGGGCAATAGCTTTGACGCGTTCCCCGCGAGAATCGTCAAAGAGAATAAAGTTCTCAACAATATCCAAAAGCCGCGCCGGTTCGCAGGTGCCCTTGATCACCGTTTCCATGCTCACTTTTCCAATTTCTTTCTCGTCTTTAATTTTTTTCCATTCGTTGAAATGTTCGTATGCGCCGGTAAGCGTGCCGACCTTGCTTTCAATGCCGTTGGAAATAATAATAAAAGCGTTATACCAAAAAAGCTGGGGAATCGTGTCTTTGTAATCCCGAATGTTCTGGCTATAGGCATTGCGCAAATTTTTGTGCGATGCCTTAAGTTCAATCAGCACAAGCGGTATGCCGTTTACAAAGCCGATCAAGTCGGGGCGGCGTTTATGCAGTTCGCCGGTAATCCAGAGTTGGGAAACGAGCATAAAGTGATTCTCTTTCGGATTCTCAAAATCAATCACTTTTACCGTCTCGGTTTGCCGTTCGCCCCTTTTATTTTCTGTTTCAACTTTTACGCCGTCCCGAAGCAGTTGCCATATTTCATGATTTGCGTTAACCATGCTCATTGCCGAGCGGTCTTTGATAAGCTCATCAATCGCAAGATTCAATGCTTCGGTAGATACACTTGGATTGAGCTTCACCAAAGCAATTTTGAGATAGTTCATCAACACCACTTCTCCCGGATTCTCGCGCCCGAACTCTTTATCCATTTCTCCGGAATACGCATTGGCAAAATTATCGGCGCCCCAAAGCTCGCCAAATAGTTTGACCGCGGTTTGTTCTATTAACTTGTCTTCAGAAAATTCGTTCATTTTTTCTTATTATTTGTCTGAAACTGGCTCATCTATAAAACGAAATTTCATATCAATCGGATCGCTACCCTCATGATAAACTTCGCTTTCTCGGTAATAGATAATTTCTTTGTATGGATATCCGAAGGGCAAATGACGCTTCAATGATATTTTCCAATATCGTTTTCCTTTGAAATAGCAAAAGAATAACGGGATAAAACCATGCTCATCTCCACGCAAATCTATATACTCTATCCATTCGTAAGGAACTACGCCAATCTCAAAAACTTTGATTTTCTCCTGTGCCGTTTTTTCACTTTCACCATTCAGCGTTAAGCCGCCATCTGGTTTTCTATAAATTTCTTTGATGCCGCAGAAAAACTCAATCCCATCAAATCTTGTAGTTTTCATCTCTGCTTTAATGTGGGAGTATCCGCTAAACATTCTTTCTTTATTTGAGGGATAATCTTTAAAATATCTCTTAACATTCACGAGATAAACTTCTTTGCCCGATTTTAATTCCTCAGCTTTTTTCTTAATTCTCTCTTTGTGTTCAAGTTTTGCTTTGTTTGATAATTGTTTAGATAGAAAAAATACATGATAGGCAATAAATCCTCCTATTATAATTTGCAATACCCCGATTGAATTTTCTGAAAGCCAATCTATCATAAATTTTTTACTCCTACTTCTCCACCTACCAATTTCGGCAAAAGAGAGTCACGACTATTTCTTAAAACTGAAAGTTCATTCGAAATACTGAGGATCATTTGATCAATCGAACGCACAATTGATTCAAATTTTTCAATCATTTTTATATCCGGAATAATTACTGGGAAATTACTAAGATCGTCTTTTGTGACTGAGGCAAAAATAGCTCCTCCGCCGATTAAATCCTCTGTCTGAAAAAGATGCTTCAAATTATATAAAAGAAAAGATTGATATCCGGAGGCGCTTTTTAGGGCGGCGAGACCACGACCAATAATCATGTTCCTATCGGCAACATTAATGCGTCCGACAGGGGCTCTAACGCTGAACAAAATGTCTCCCGCAACCGCTTTTCTAGTCCCTTCGGTTGAAAAAGTATTTGTTACCGGAAAACGGAATCCAAAATTAGTTACGCCCTGATGGAAAGGTGAACCATCTCCGATTTCGTTGTAAAAATCAGAGCTTGGCGATTGACCCATTGTTATAGTTGCCAAGTCAGAAAGTTTTCCGACTCCCCACCCCTCCGGGATTTTGCTGAATTCGGTTTTGCTATCAACCATTTTTATCCCAGTAGCAGAACTTCGTTCGCTACGGGACTTCGCTTTTTCGTGGCCGGCCTGCCCGCCGAAGCCTCGGCGCAGGCGGGGAAAGCGAAAATATACAAACCACTCCTTATAAATCGCTTGCGCGATTTCTTCCAAAATCTTAATCCGCTTCGTGTTGTTTTCAATAAGATTGTCGTAGGTGGAAAGAACATCTCCAATAATTCTTTGCTCATTTAATTCGGGTAATTGCCAAACTCTCTCTTTCAGGGTTTTCCAGTTTGCTCTTGGCATCCTTGTCCCGCCTGAAATGTTGCTGGCATAGTCAATAAAATCTTGATTTGCGATAAAATATTTTAGAAAATTACCATCCCCTTTTTGCGTAGGCCGTATAACAGCAATATCCGTCGAGCACACACCGTCAAATTTCGGTCTTGTTACTTTTCTAAAATATGGACGGAGTGTCCCAAATAATATATCACCGGCTTTAAAAATCTTTTTTGCGCTTTGCGTTTCGTCTGATCGGCCTACCTCGGATAGTTGAAGGGTTTGTTGTTCAATATGTTCTAATCCAACATAAGGTTTTTTCTCTGTCCTTGTTGGTGAATACGACTGTCTAATATCCTGTGCTATTTCGGCCAGCTTCATCTTTTGCCAGTTATTCAGTAGTGATTGTGTCTTTGGCATAGTTCAAAAATTATTTATCCCCGTGTTTCTTTTCATATTCCCGAATAATTTCTTCGCGTTCTTTTTCCGTGATGGGACAGTTATCACAACGGTATACTCCGCAAAGCGATGAATAGCCGCCATCGGGTAAAATGATTCTTTCTCCGCATTTAGAGCAACGGGTCGGTTCAAAAGCGGGCGGGTTTGGCAGTTTCTCGAAATTGTATTCATTCGTGCCATACCAAACATACATTTCCGGCTCGAAATCCTTGCGGCATTTTTTGCAGGTTTTCCAGTCGCCTTCATGCTCTTCCATGTGATGACTTCCGCAAAGCGTAAACCTTCTATGATTTCGCGAACAAATATCGCGCGAATATGAAAACATCACATATTCGCTCTCGTCGCCGCACACCCAATTGCCGCAACATTCCGTTTTGTATCTCGGCTTTTTTGATTTCCCGCACAACCCGCATGGCGGATTTATGGTTTTTTCTTTTTTTGGCTTATTTTTGCCCATATTTTTGACTTATCCCCAGCTATTGACTTTTAACAATGGCTTGCTATCATATAGGTATTCACTATGAAAGAGACCCTTGTGCGGACTCGTCCGCGCCGGGGGCTTTTTCTTTTTGGACTCTAGTCGCCAATTTTCCTTGAAGCACATTAAGATATACAATCGGGATATTGAGCTTTCGGAGCAGAAATGAACAGGAATTGCTCGGTGATAAAAGCGCGCGAAATACCCCTTTTTCTTTTAGAAATGTTACCAAACTGCTATAGTCACCGTCGCTAGTTACTAATACCGCCTCTTTAAGATTACGCTCGTAAAAATCTCGCATCACATTAAGCACTAAGTCCGCATCGCAGTTTCCTTTCACTTTTCCATCGCCATCATAGGTAACTTCTTTGTATACCAAAATGTATCCGCATTTTTGTAAAAATGTGTATAGATCTTTGTGTTTCGGAACCAAACCAATAAAAAGATATACCTCCTCAATATTGTACTTTTGTTCCAACCAACGACGAAACACGCGATAATCAAGTTGCCATCCAAGCGATTTAATTCCCTTGTGCAAGTTTGCTCCATCTATATATGCAAAATTGTTTTCTTGTTTTTTCACCCCGTTAGAAATTTTTAATTTTTGTAATTCCATATTGTTTATTTGCCCGTTTAAATTTCTAACGGGGTTCATAAATCAAATTTCTTCAAATTCTCAAAAACTTTATTCTCCAGCTCGTGGGCTTTATCAGTTAGACCCCTTAATTCACTGTGAAGCTTTTCAATTTTGTCTCCAAAATTACCGTCGTCTTCGCTACCGTTGTCGGTAATGCCAACATAGCGGCCGGGGTTGAGTGAATAACCGGCTTTTTTCACTTCTTCTATCGTTGTTACTTTGCAAAGCCCCTTAACATTTTGATATTTCTTCCCGTTCTCGCCGCGATAACTACGGACAATACTCGCGATTTGCTCTATCTGCTCATCTGTCCAATCGCGATGCGCGCGGTCTATTTGCCGGTAAATGTTGCGAGCGTCAATAAAAAGAATTCTGTTTTTGCGATCAGTACTCTTTTTACCTCTATCCAAAAACCAGAGCGTTACCGGAAGCGTCACATTGTAAAACATGTTCGGGCCCACGGCGACTATCACATCCACCACGCCGTCCTCTATCATTTTCTGGCGAATTTCCTTTTCGCTATGCCCGGTATCGCTTGCGGAATTTGCCATAACAAATCCCGCACGTCCTTTTTCATTGAGCGAGTTTAAGAAGATTTGAATCCAAAGATAGTTGCCGTTGTCTGCTCGAGGTATGCCATAAGAGAATCGCGGATCGTCTTTAATGCGCTCCTTATCAATGCCCTTCACATTGAAGGGAGGATTGGCCATCGTGAAATCAAATTTCCCGATGCTTTTATGGCGATCCTCATAATAAGTATTACCTTCGCGGATATCACCGGAAAGGCCGTGAATAGCAAGGTTCATTTTGGCGATGCGAACGGTCTGATCGGTTTTTTCTTGGCCGTAAATCGCAATCTCACGCGAAGCTCTTAGCTTCTTTCCATTTTCAAGATGCCGTTTTACGAACTCATGCGATTGCACAAACATACCGCCGGAGCCGCAAGCCGGATCGTAAATCCTTCCCTGATACGGCTCAATGATTTCTACAATGAGCTTGACGATACTTGTCGGCGTAAAAAATTCGCCTCCGCGCGAGCCATCCGCAAGCGCAAATTTCCCGAGGAAATATTCGTAGATTCTTCCAAAAGCATCGCCCTCAATGTCGTCTGGGATTTGATTAAAATTTTTGAGGAGCGCGATTATAGATCGGTTATCAAGTTTTTGAAATGTCTTCGGAAGAATGCCGGCAAGTTCTTTGTTTTCTGCTTCTATCTCTTTCATCGCGTCATTCACGGCTCTACCCATATCTGTTCCTTCCGGCAATTCTATAAGATAGGAGAAACGAGCTTTTTCCGGAACGAACAGCACGCCGCGAGCATGGTAATCGGCAGATGATACCGGCCGCTCGCGAGAAACCGAGGCGCCACCATGGGGTTTGGCCTGCCCCGTAGCGAAGCGGCTCGGGGTTTTCTTTTTTCGCTCTTCGGTTACTTCTTTTTCTGTTTTGCTGTGCTTAACGCCGGTAAATTTAAGAAAGATCAGGCCCAAAACCGGCTCGGCAAATTCGTTGAGCCGCAACGGAGAGTTGGCGCGCATATGATCCGCCGCTTCCCATAGTCTATCCTCTAAGTTTTTGATGTTGGTGCCCATATCTTCATTTCAATTTAGCGCGCGTGTCGCGAAACGCGTCGTCAAAGATTTCATAATAGTCCGCATAAACATATTTCTGACCATAATCGGCATCGCCAAGAGGTTCAAGAATTTTTAAGTCTTTGAGTCGTCCAACGACCTTATACGCCCCGGGAGCAGTAAATCCCGTCCACTTCATCATCTCCGCCACACCAATGATTGGTTGGCTAAATAGCTTGCGGACAATTTCCAATGTTGATTCTGCTGATTTTTTACCGAGTTTTTGCATTTTTGCAAAGTCGCGGTCTCGTAAGGCAGTGATTTTTGTACATGTTTCAATGGAAGAATCAGCGATTTCTGCCACTCCCTCAAGGAAGAATTCAAGCCATCCATCGATATTCGCATCTTCGTCGTGATATTCTTGCAGTTTTTGGTAATATAATTTTTGATGTTTTTTGAAATAACTTGAAAGGTAGAGCACCGGTAGTTCCAAAATTCTT
>LCJJ01000006.1 GCA_000999175.1 Parcubacteria group bacterium GW2011_GWB1_44_7 | reverse complement strand
CCTTCGGCGCCAATTTTTGTTCCCGGACTTTCGCCATAAATTCATAGCCATCCATGCCGGGCATAATCAAATCCAGAATAATAATATCCGGCGCTTTGTCATTTTGGAGCTTGCTTAATGCTTCCGCTCCGCTAAGCGCCGTTTCCACTTCAAAATCGTGATTTTTAAACTTAACGGCATACATGCTCAAAAGAAACTTGTCATCGTCCACAATGAGCACTTTTTCTTTTTTTTCTTCTGTCATTTTATTATTATAACTCATTTACCTCCTCAAAGGGAATTTCGTGACGGAAAGCTTTAACTAACGCGTCTTCTTTCATCGTCAGCATGCCTTGCGCCCGAGCAATTTTGAACATCTCCGCTTCGCTGGCGCCTTTCAAAATCGCCGCTTCCAAATCACGGTTCATTTCCAAAACTTCCATCACCGCCTCTCGACCCCGAGTACCTTTGGGACATTCCGGCGTTGGCGTTGCTTCCAACACATCTTTGCCAATAGGAATTTGAGAACGATATTGCGCCGGCAAATCGGCCAACTGTTTTTCCACCATCAACTTAATGCTGCCTTCCACCAGAATTGGTTTGCCGGAATTGGGACAAATAGTTTTTACCAGGCGTTGGGCAATCGCCAAAATTAAAGTCGGCGGAATCAAATAAGGGTCAACACCCATATCCAAAAGGCGCGGAATAGCGCCAATGGCGTTATTGGTGTGAATGGTGGAAAAAACCAAGTGGCCCGTCAGCGCCGCTTGAATCGCCAAACCGGCGGTTTCTTTGTCGCGAATCTCGCCAACCATAATCACATCCGGGTCCTGGCGCAAAGTGGTGCGCAAACCGGTGGCGAAAGTGTAACCGATTTCCGGCCGAACTTGCGACTGGCTCATGCCGGGTATATTGTATTCCACCGGGTCTTCCAAACTCAAAACATTTTTTGTTTCCTTGTCCACTTCGTTCAACATTGAGTAAAGCGTCGTGGATTTGCCCGAACCGGTCGGGCCAGAAATTAAAATCATTCCGTAAGGTCTTTGAATAGCGTTGCGAATTAGCTGAAGATTACGAGTAGACAAGCCCATTGATTCCAGACTCTTGACTCCCTTTTCCGAATCTAAAATTCTCATTACCACTTTTTCGCCGTAATAAGCCGGAAAAGTGGAAACGCGAAAGTCAATTTTACGACCGCTGATGCGAGCGCTGAATCGACCGTCCTGCGGCTTTCGTTTTTCATCCAAACGCATATTGGAAAGAATTTTCACTCGGGCCACAACCGCCGCGTGAACTTTGGGCGGCAACAGCAAACTAGTGTTCAAAACACCATCTACCCGGTAACGCACCCGGACTTTTTCGCCCAAATGTTCAATGTGAACATCGGAAGCGTTGCCTTCAACCGCGTAATGAAGAATGGTGGCGACAATTTTTGTTACCGGCGCGTCCTCAATGATTCTAGCGCTAATTTTGCCGTCTTGGCCAGATTCAACTATTTTAGTTTCCGCTAATTCCGTCTGGTCGCCAGCCAATTCCGTTTCCAGTTCAGTCAAAGCTTGGGATACTTCGCCGGACAAGCCTTTATACATCTGGGCAATTTTTTCAAAATCGTCGCGAGAAATTAAATAGGCTTTATAGGGTAAGCCGATTTTGGAAGAAATAAAATTCAAAGCATCGCGGGCTTCAATGTTATCCGGTTCCACCATACCGATTTCTAAAATCCCATCGGTGATACTCAAAGGGGCGAATTTATAATGGACGGCCGATTCTTCCGGCACATAGCGCAAAATCTCAAAAGGAATGCCTTGATTATCCAAAACTTTTACCGGCACGCCGTAAAATTCGCCCTTAATCGCCAAAAGGTCGACGGTTGCCACGCCGCGCTTTTGTAAGATTTCATCCAGTTTGGCGCCCGACTCTTTTAGTTCCTTCTTGATTGCCGGCACGTCTTCATCGGCGATGATATTTTTTTTTACTAATGTTTCTAAAATGCCCATCAAAAAAATAATGAAAATTAAATTGGCGCAAACGGATTAACGCGACCAGTTGGTTCACTGGGAATCTCTCGCGAAAAATCCTCAAGCGACATGAAAATTGAACTACTCAAAACAGCCGGACTTAAATTGATTGTCGATAACTCGGCAAACAGGACAAGCAATTCGCGCGCTGTTTGGTCCTGATTTACCCCTTGGGGCATAACCAAAGCCAAATCATCGGCATCGCCGGTGAAAAACAGCGAATAACCGATAAAGGCGGCAACAATGAGCGCTATGATAATAGTCAACATTTTACTCTTTTTCGATTTATTCTGATACATAAATTATTTTAGCCAATAAGCTCTTAAACCTATGCCGAAATCGTAATTATTGCCTTTCAGCGAATCAGTCGGCGTTGAAAATTTGACTTCGGTCATATCCAAAATTCTTAAGCTTTTTTCCAAATCTTGGAGAAACGCGATAAACCGCTCATAACTGCCGGTTACCGAGAAACTCAAATCAATGCTGTTAAAATCTTGATTGGTCGCGCCAATGCGAATTGCCCCAAGCGTTAGACCGTCGGCTGACGACGCGGGTGCGCCAATTGGTGAACCAATTGGTGAATTGGTATTTTCCTTGGTGTCTTTGGTTGGCTCGCTAATCTTGATATTTTTAATAAGCAAACCTTGCTTAGCGGCAATGTCACTGACATCCATCACTAAACGCACCGTGTCCACGGTATCGGGCACCAATCGTGAAAGACGAACAATATCCGCTTCGGAAAAACTTTGATAAGCAACGGAAAGATTTTCATACTTTCGCCGGAATTCATTGGCTTGCGACAGTTTGATTTGATAATCGTTTCTAACTTCTTTAAGCCCGTTGGCTTCTTTGTAAATCGGGTCGGTATAACTCCAAAAAATCCAAACCGCCGCCGCTATTAAAATTAAAGAGATAATATTTTTCATTGGGTGATTGGCGCAACGTTGTTTTTATAAGACAAAATTGACAAATCGACCGAGGCGTTCACATCAAAAACCACATTACCTTTTTGGTCCAAGTTAAGATTGGAAAAAATCGGATTCTTGATAGCTTGATTCTTGCCGAAAATGTCAGACTGTAAAGCCACCGAACTGAAATTTTTGGCTAGACCTTTCAAAGTCAGGGAAAATCCCTTGTCAGAACCGGCCAAATAAAAACTGTTGAAATAAACCGATTGGAGCGTCGCTTCTTCCAAAACGTCAAAAATTTGTGAGAACGCTCTGTGATTATTAAGTAATTTGTCAGCCACTAGCAAACGATTGCTTAATTTTTTAAATTCGGCAATAGTTGACGGCTGAAAAATTTCCCGCGTCCGCGCCAAATCAGCGTCCAATTTTGAAATTTCCTTGACAATTGATTGTTTATAAAGATAAGCAACGCCGAAAGTTCCGATGGAAATCAGAAAAACCACAATGGCAATCAGCGTAAAAATTCCCAATCCCTGACCAACGCGAAAATTCATCCCGCTTGCCAGCGATTCTTTTGGTATGAAAGATTGTTGAAATTTGCTGTCCATACCTTGATATTATACACCTTTTTAATAACAAGCGTTATTTCTTATCAACACTTTGTTATTCCAATTCTTGAAGTCGGCGAAAAGCGACGCCGAGAGCAACGGTAAATTGAGGACCGGCGTCTTTAAGCACGCCTTGGAGAAAGGCCGGCGCGTCCACTTTGGCAAACGGGTCGGCTAATTCCACTTCCGATTCCAAATGTTGTTTGGCAAATGGCAAAATTCCCTTCAAGACTGAACCGCCGCCGGTCAAAATCACTCGCCGCACCACTTTGCCGCTTTTCCTTTGATAACCAATCAATGTTCGATTAGCCTCGGCAAAAATATAGCTCAAAATTATTGAGGACGCTTCGGTAACGCTGGAATCGCCTTCGGCGATTAGACCTTTGTCCCGTTTTAATTTTTCCGCTTCCATTACATTAATGCCTAGCGATTGAGCCAAAGCCGCCGTAATGTCTTGCGAGCCGCGATTGATAGTGTGAGAAGTTCTAACAATGCCCATTTCCACAATATAAAGTTTGGTGGCACCGGCGCCCATGTCAAAAATCATTACGGGCATCGTTTCTCGATTCATCGTCGCGCGAATGGTGCTAAACGCTTCAATTTCAAAAAAAGAAGCGTCCAAACCGGTCAATCGAACAATTTCCCGATAATTATTGAGGGCATCGTTTTGAATCACCACTAAAAGAATATCCATCAATTTAGCTTTCTGAATTTTTCCGGCTAGGTCATCCGAGCTATAAGTTGTTTCCCGTTCAGTCTTCGGTATTACCCACCAATCTAAAGTTACATCACTCATCGGAACCGGAATATATTTCCTGGCTTCAATCGGCACCATTTGCGGCAATTGTTTCTGGTCTAAAACCGGCATTTCAATCAATGACAAAAGACTGGCGGATAAAGGAATGGCAAAACCGCATACCTTGCTTGAAGCGTTGGCTTCACGTAAAACATCGCGCAAGGCTTCGGCAATTTTATCGTTTGGTAATTTAACTACCTGGCCAACCGCCTGTCCGCCGTAAGGACCGAGAGCTAACGCGCCATAAGTGCCGAGCACCGCCCGGCCGCCTTTTTTTCTAAGCTCTATGATTTTAACCGCCGAAGAACCGATATCAACGCCGATGACGCTGGTCGCGCCGCCGCCCATTACCCCGCCGAAAATTTTAGAGAAAATTGCCATAATAATTAGTGGTAATTCGTAAAATCATTATATCATATTGTTATGTTCATAAAGTGGCTAAATTGGGTTCTGGATTTTTTTCTGCCGAAAAGACCAATCGTTAAAGAACTCGAAATTATGGGTTCAAATGGTTTTAGTGGCCGAGCCAAACGCTCCCGCGAACTAAACGGTCAACAAGGTTTAATTGCTCTTTTTGATTATCGCGATTTATTGGTCAGAACGGCCATTTGGGAACTAAAATACCGCGGCAATCGCGTTATTGCCGCCTTGCTCGCCGAAGTTTTGTTTGATGAGCTGACAGCCGAGCTCGGCGAGCGAAAAATTTTTGAAAATTTTGAACGGCCGCTCTTGACACCTATTCCCCTTTCCAAAAAACGCCATCGCGAACGAGGTTTCAATCAATGCGAAATGCTGTTAGAGGAACTGGCGAAATTAGATACTGAAAAATCCACCTCATCGGCGGGCGAAATTTTTGAAATCCGAAAAAATATCTTAATAAAAATCAAAGACACGCCCAGCCAAACCAGCGCCGACTCGCGCGTCGGCCGTTTAAAAAATCTGCGCGGCGCTTTCGCGGTCAACGAAAGTCCTCTCGGCCGCAACATTATTGTGATTGACGATGTCATTACCACCGGCGCCACCTTAAGCGAAGCTCGAAAAGTGTTGCGCCGAGCCGGCGCCAAAAAAGTTCTTGGTATCGCTCTCGCCCATTAAAACAAAAAATACATCAAAATTTTCTTGACAAAAAACAAACCTCACTGTAATGTTTAACCGGTATGAAAACTGTTCTTTTGAACATTGTTGTTATTTGTGTTTTTGCTTGGTTGGCACTTGTAATCATCGCGGCATTTTTGCAAAGTGCGGCAAAAGACCGACAACGAGCCAGTCGCCGCGTCACTTGGGAAGGAATGATTCTAACCCGAGCCGCTCTCAGAAATTACGACAGATTGTCGGCATTGGTTTGCCAGCATCAAAATCTGCTTGAGGAAATCAATCGGCTGATTGAACAGACGACAGCAGATAAACTGTTCGCGGGCTTAGCCGACGAATGGAGAAAAATCAAACTTCAAAAGTTGTTTCGGCGGGCGGAAGAAAACGTCAGGCACTACAATCGGTTGAGCCGGCAAATCGGTTTCCAATTCCAGCAATTGGATTGGGTGCCGGACGGCGAAGAAAAGTTGCCGAGACAATTGTCAATTTTGGAGCCGGTTTATAAACAATAATCGCCGGCCAACTTATCTCGCGCCCCCGCTTAGGCGGGGGCTTTTTTATAAGCCAATAATGTTGTGTTATAATTGTCGCATGAATCTTAGTCTCCTTATTCACAACATCGGTTCAATCCTTTCGGCAATTGTCTCGCTTGGTTTGGCGCTTTTTACTTATTTCGGACATCCGCGAAAAGTGGCGAATACAACTCTGGCCCTGACGATGCTTTCGGTATCGGTCTTCTATATTTCACACGTTATCGGAGTCAACCTTACCGATCCGCTTTCTTCTCGGGCGGCGCTGATGTTTAACGTTTCTATTATTTTTATCGTTATGTTTAATGTCCACTGCGTGCTTTCGGTTATCGGCAAAGCCCGCGAAAAACGCTACTTAATCGCCTTTTTTTACGCTTCGGGCATTTTTCTGACGCTGTTTTACTTGTTACAATCGGACGCTTTTCTCGCGCCTTCAACGCCAAAATTATATTTTCCAAATTACTACGAAGCCGGCACCTATCATTGGGCAATGAGAGTCATTTTCAATTTTATCATTCCTGTCTATTTCCTTTTGGCAATGTTCAGGGCCTATCAACAGGGAGACCCGGCAATGAAAAATCGGCTCAAGTATTTTTTTCTCGCTCTCACCCTCGGATATTCTATCGGATTCATTCCGGTACTTTTAGTTTTTAACATTCCGGTTGACCCGAACTGGGGCTTGTTCTTTATTTTCTTTTATGCCGTACCGTTCGTTTACGGCGTGCTTTCCTATCAATTGCTGGATATTCGTATTTTAGCCAAACGAGCATTTCTTTACGCTTTGATTGTCGTGGCAATGAGTCTTTCCATTATTTTTATCAGTTTCTCCAATAATTTTATTGCCGCTCGGTATCCGGCATTTCCCTTATGGCTCATTCCGTCATTGGCGTCGCTAATCGCGGTCGGCATCGGGGTATTCGTTTGGCGAAAAATCCGCGAAACTGATTTGCTGAAATATGAGTTCGTCACAATAGTCACCCATAAATTCCGCACTCCGCTCACTCACATTAAATGGGCAACGGAAGAGCTTATGAAAATTAAACTGCCGACAGAACAGCGCAAACAAATTGAGGACATTAAAATTTCCAACAATCGGCTGGTAGAACTTACCAATCTGTTGACCACTCTTTCTGATTCCGGAAAAGAAAATTACATGTATCGCCGAGAAACGGTCAAGCTTGAAACTTTTATCCGCCCAATCATAATGCCTTATCTTAAATGGTTTTCAGAGAAAGGGGTACGAATCGTTTTTCAAATGACTAATAATTTGCCGGAGGTTTTTTTAGATTCAGCCAAAATACGCTTTGTATTAAGGACCATTCTTGAAAACGCGCTGGCTTATACGGCTACCGGAGGCGTGGTTACTGTTTCCGTTAATACCAATGGAAATGAAGCCATTATTCGCGTGAAAGATACCGGCATCGGCATTTCTCACGAAGACCAAACGAGAATCTTCTCAAAATTTTTTCGCTCGACCGCCGCGAAACGCGTCGATACGGAAGGGGTCGGCGTCGGTCTCTTTATGGCAAAAATCATTATGGAACGGCATGGAGGCAAAATCCAAGTTTTTTCGGAAGGCGAAGGAAAAGGCGGCAGTTTTACAATCATCCTCCCTTTAGGGCGAAAATAAAGCGATTAAAAAACTCGTGGCCTTGTGAGCCACGAGTGCGTAACAACTTGCCGATTATTCAACCGATTGCCATCTTAAGTTTCGCCTTAACCCGTTCAACCACCTCCGGATAAGGATTGAAAGGATTCGGCGTGGGTTCATCCACATCAACAATTTCGCGGTCCGCCAAATCGTGATATGAAGAAACCATAATTCGATTCCACATATTCCCGCCGGCCATCATCCGACCACGAGTTTACTTCAAGAATTTGGCTATTTTGCCCCGAGCGTTTGCCCTAGTATCCTTGGGTGGTTCAAAAGTCGCGCGTTCTATCACGGCATTAGATAAAAGACGTTCCATTCTCAAATTTGGCAACGCCTCATCGCGCAAAAACCAATAAAGCCCCGTCTCCGGGTCAAGGTCATGATAAGCCATATCCTGACTTTTCAACCACTCTGGATTATCTCCATCGGCGTCATTGGCGAAAAGCTCAAGAAGTTTGAGTTTCGTCACCCAATCAATTCGGCCCGTGAGTTCTCGGGGATTTCTGCCAAGACGCGTTATCGTGTCTTCAAGCGTCGCCAAAAGGACATTGGTGACAAAATCCCGTCCGGCAAAAAGTTCCTTGGCGCGCAAAACAATTGAATCAAGAACTACCAACGCTTCTTTAGAACCCCTGGTAATTCCCTTAAGCCACCAATCGGAAATCTTGCGTGAAATTTGCTGGAAATCCGAAACGGCAAATTCCATATCGTATTGAATGTTCGGAAACGCGTTAAGCTCTAAAAGTTCCAGGGTCAGCGCCACAATTCCAAAACGCATAAAGGTGGCGACTTCACTCATTGTCGCGTCACCGCAGATAATGTGAAGCCGGTCGTAGCCTTCAACTTGACCGAGCGGTTCGCGCCGAGTATTGATGATGCCCCGTCGTTGGGTGGTATTCTCACTCTCCACTTCGCTGATAAATAGAGCGCGCTGGGAAATGAGAAAAGCAGTGTTGGTTTGCCAGCCGGCGCCGGCAAAAACCGTCCGAGCGACGAGCAACGGCACAAGTCTGTGCCATTGAGAACGCGGCAATTTCGTGAAGTAATTTTCATGCGCCGCGAAAGTGTTTCCTTCCCAATCGTTATTGTTGCAAAAGAGTTGGTGGGAAAACTTTTCGCGATGGCAAAAAACTTTGCCGGCTTCGTAACAAGCGACCAGCCCCGCCGAGTTTGATACTTCGGGAGAGGCGTATTCCAAATGTCCGCAATCGTGATAAACCTCCCCTCCGTTTAGAAGCACTTGAGGCAAACGGGCGAAATCTAACACTGGCTCGCCGTCCACATCCTGTCCAACGCCATATTCGCTTTCGCTACCCATAATAAACGGTTTGGCGATTGCGAAAAGTTGCTGGTAATCTTCAATGACAGGCTGTTTCAAAGCAAGACGATTCAGTATGTAGTGGGTATCCATAACATGGTGTAAAGGTTCTGTTGTTTTGTCGGTTCTAATAACGAAGATTAGCGGAAGATGACATCGCCGTCAATTAAAAATGATTGACTTTTAGTTATGGGGGAGTATCTTTTTATTCGGTACCTGTTCTTATTTATGAACTCATACGTTGATGTGACTCACTCCATTAAAGCGCTTTCACTTGCCCATCTTTTGGGTTCTCGGCCGCCATTGCGATTTTCCGGGCCGAACAAGTGTCCTTTTTGTGGGACACGATTAAGTTCTTACAACCCGCTTGAAATTTGCAACAGCTGTTTAAAGAGGGTCCAAACGAAATTCGTCAAAGAAAGCAGCGCCGTCGTGTCTCCGAAGATTGCCTACAGGACGAGGTCGTTTCCGAAACTGCCTCGCCGCAAAGCGCTCCCGCGCCGTCTTTATGTTTCTGCTTGAAAAAGCGAAACTCACCAACCGTCCCTCAAGGACGGTTTTCTTTTATAAGATTAAAAACATCACGATTGTGTGAAGCGTGCTACCGCCAAGAACAAAAACGTGAAAAATTTCATGCATCCAGAAATATTTTTTATGGGGCAGAACGCGGTCAAGAGCAAAAAACGCTAAGCCGACAGTGTATGACAAACCGCCAGCAACTAAAAGCCATAGCGTGGCGGCGGTCATACTTTGAATAAGAGGAACAAAGGCGACAGTAATCAACCAGCCCATCACCAGATAAAGAACAGCGGATAACCAGGGTAGCATTTGCAATCGTGAAATTTTGAGTGCCGCGCCGAGAATGGCTAAACCCCAAATTACGCCGAATATGGACCAGCGCCAGCCGCCAGCTAATGCTATAAAAGTAATCGGGGTATAAGTGGCGGCAATGAGTATGTAGATTGCGGCATGGTCAAGGTGTTGGAATAAAAGCTTGGTTTTAGTAAATTTATGCGGAATCAAATGGTAGGCGGAACTGGCCGCGTACAAAATTATCAGCCCCGAGCCGTATAACGAATAGGAAACAACGTGCCATGTTCCACCACGACTGGCGCCCAGCACAATCAACACCGCAAGCGCCGCCACAGCGAACAGAGCACCGATTAAATGTAAAACCCCGCTCGTGATGTCGTTAGTCCTGTGGTGAAATGTTATATTTTGTAATTGTTTCAATTCTATTTCATTTCTTTAATAATGGAGATTATTTATTGTGGATAACTTTCGGTTTATTTTCGGTATATTGATATAATATCATTATGCTCACCAAAAAACAAAAACAAATTTTGGACTTCGTGAAAAAATATAGTGTGAAAAAGGGTTTCGCGCCAGCGTTGGAAGAAATCAAAAAACATTTCCGCTTGCGTTCGGTGGCGACCATCCACCAACACATCGCCGCTCTTTGCGACAAAGGATACATTCATCACCAAAAAAATCAGCCGCGGGGGGTTGAAATTATAAAATCGGAAAGAATGGTGAACATTCCCCTACTCGGCACTATTGCTGCTGGTCAGCCAATCGAAGCCATTGAGAACCGTGAAATGATAAATATACCAGAATCGCAAATTGCGAAACCGTCAGAACATTTTGCCTTAAGAGTTGCCGGCAATAGCATGATTGATGAAGGAATACTAAACGGAGATGTTGTTATAATAAAAAAACAACAAACCGCAGAAAATGGAGAAACCGTCGTGGCTTTATTAGATAATTATGAAGTTACTCTTAAAAAAATCTACAAAGAAAAAAACGGTTTTCGTCTTCAGCCCGCCAATCCGAAATTTAAACCGATATTTACGCGAGAACTTACCATTCAGGGTAAAGTCGTGAATATCATAAGAAGTTTTGACGAATTAAAAGACAAAATTTCAAAAAGAGAATTCACTAATGAAACGATTAAGTATTTAGAGAAAGCCGACATTGGGCGCAG
>LCJJ01000005.1 GCA_000999175.1 Parcubacteria group bacterium GW2011_GWB1_44_7 | reverse complement strand
GCCGATGATATAAACACAGAAATTTTTCGCCCAATCCGCGAATCGCTCAAGAAAATTCATGGCATTAGTGAGACACCAACTTCACCACTCAAACCAGAATTAGCTTCAAGAGTCCCGACGCCCCGACCGCAAGGCGCGTCGGGGGTCGGGATCCCGACACCTCCAGTCGTCGGGACTTCCACGAAAGAATTGCCCCCACCCGAAGACGAGACAAAATTAAACCGCGAGGAGATTTTGGAGGGAATTGAAAATCCGGCGCCGGCAAGAACAGCTTCAGAAGCTTCCAAAACGGGAACAGGAAATATCGTGCAAGATAAGTTGGCGGGAATGGTGAGGATGCCTCTTTCTGAAGAAGAAGTAAGGAGTACGAATTACGAAGTAGATCCATATCGAGAGCCGCTGAAGTAATGCGACATAAAAATCTCCCTTTGGAAAAGGGAAATTGGATTCCGCCACCAATTCTGAAATCCCCCTTGTAAAGGGGGTGTCCCGATGGACATCGGGACGGGGGATTTTCTGAAAATTAAAATCCCTCCCCCTCGCGGACTCGGGGCTCTCCCTTTACAAGGGAGATTAAAAATTCAAAGGGGAAATTAAGAAAGTATTAAGAAAGTGTGGTAAAATATTGTTATGCGTTTTCAAATCCCCCAATTTATTGAAGTGGAAGACCGAATTTTCGGGCCGCTGACCATTAAGCAGTTTATTTACCTGGCCGGCGGCGCCGGTTTTAGTTTTGTCCTTTATCGTTTCCTGTCATTGTGGCTGGCCATTCCTCTGATTTTGGCGACGGTTGGTTTTGCTCTGACTCTGGCTTTTTTCAAATTGAACGGCCGAAACTTCATCGCTATCGCCGAATCGGCTTTTCATTTTTTCCGCGGCGGCCGGCTCTATATCTGGCGCAAAGTGGTTAAAACCCCGACCGGCAAAGGCATCAAAGCGGCGGAAGAAACGCCCGTCACTGTGCCGCGTTTGTCCGAAAGCAAACTGAAAGACCTGACTTGGAGCTTGGACATTTACGAGCAAACGAGTCCAGGGACACAAGAAACGATGAAAAAAATAAGCGGTGTATAATGAAACCTATGCCTTTGTTGAATTTTTCTAAACCAAAACCGACCCAAGATTTCGTGCCCATCAAAGAAGTGCGGGACGGCATTGTCGTCTTGAAAGACAATTCTTATCGGGCGATTCTGCTGGTTTCGTCCATCAATTTCGCCTTGAAAAGCGAGGACGAGCAGCAAGCGATTGTCGGCCAGTTTCAAAATTTCCTGAACTCGCTGGATTTTTCCGTTCAGATTTTCATTCAATCGCGCCGGCTGGACATCCGACCTTACTTGGCTCTTTTGGAAGAACGGTTCAAAGAACAAACCAACGACTTGATGAAAATCCAAACCCGGGAATACATCGGCTTCATCAAAAATTTCACCGAGAACACCAATATCATGAGCAAGAGTTTTTTTGTGACTATTCCTTACTCGCCGGCGATGTTGGCGGTCAAAGGCAACCCGATAAAGCAATTTTTGGGCCGGCGAGAGGAAGCCGCCGACGCGGCGGTAGCAAAAATTCAACGATTTGAAGAAGACCGATTGCAGATAGAGGAGCGGCTCGGAGTGGTCAATCAAGGTTTGGCCCGTTGCGGCTTGCGCACCGCTTCGCTCGGCACCGAAGAAGTGATTGAGCTGTTTTACAAAATTTTCAACCCGGGCGAGATGGAGAAACCGATTCAGCTTTCACAAACTTAAATGTCAATTTTTGACTTATTTAAAAAGAATAAACTGCCGATTGCGCCGGTCTTGCCGCAGGAAATTTACGAAGCCGGCGTTTTGGAATTAAAAGATATCATCGCGCCGTCGGCTTTCAAGGTCAACCCGAAAGAAATCAATTTGGGCGAAAAACTGATTCGGACTTTTTTCATCATTTCTTACCCGCGCTATTTGTCGGAAAGCTGGTTTGCGCCGATTATCAACTTGGACAAAGTGTTCAATGTTTCCATTTTTATTCATCCGGTGGAAACTTCTCGCGTTTTGCGCCAATTTCAGAAAAAAGTCGCCGAAGTCCAAAGCCAAATTCACTTGCGGGAAGAAAAGGGTATGGTTCGCGACCCGAAACTGGACACCGCTTATCAGGACTTGGAAAATTTGCGCGACGCTCTCCAGCAGGCGACCGAGAAAATCTTTGACGTCGGTCTTTACATTTCCATTTTCGCCGACGATGAAACCGAACTCAATCGCTTGGAGTCGGAAATCAAAGCAATGTTGGAATCCAAATTGGTCTATTTGAAACCGGCGCTGTTCCAGCAGGAACAAGGTTTCCGCAGCGTCATTCCCACCGCCGACGACGAGCTTTTGGTCCATACCAAGTTAAATTCCTCACCCTTGTCCAGCGTTTTTCCTTTCGTTTCTTTTGACCTGACTTCCGACAAAGGCATTCTTTACGGCATCAATCGTCACAATTCTTCTTTGGTTTTGTTTGACCGCTTCTCTTTGGAAAATTTTAACTCCATTGTTTTCGCCAAATCTGGTTCGGGCAAAAGCTATATGACCAAGTTGGAAATTCTGCGTTCGCTGATGTTTGACGTTGATGTTTTGGTATTGGACCCCGAGCGGGAATACGAATATATGGCCAATGCCACCGGCGGCAAATATTTCAACATTTCGCTCACCTCCGAACACCACATCAATCCTTTTGAACTGCCGGTGGCGCGCGAAAACGAGTCGCCGGCCGACGTTCTTCGTTCGCACATCATCAACTTAGTGGGGCTATTCAGGATAATGTTGAGTGGTTTGTCGCCGGAAGAAGATTCCATCATTGACCGAGCCATTACCGAAACTTACGCTTTGAAAGACATCAATCCGGACAGCGATTTCGCCAATGTTGAACCGCCGTTGATGTCCGACTTTGAATTGGTTTTGGCCGGTATGGCCGGCGGCGAAGCGCTTGTCCAGCGGCTCACCAAATACACCCACGGCACCTGGACCGGCTTTATCAATCAACCGTCCAACATTGACATTGACGGAAAATTTGTCGTCTTTTCTTTGCGCGACATGGAAGAAGAATTGAAACCGGTGGCAATGTATATTGTTACCCATTTCATCTGGAATGCCATCAGGAAAAAATTGAAAAAGCGCTTGCTGGTGATTGACGAAGCTTGGTGGATGATGAAATCCGAAGACACGGCGTCATTCTTGCTCTCACTGGCGAAACGCGGCCGCAAGTATTTTCTCGGTCTGGCGACCATCACCCAAGATGTGGACGATTTTTTAAAGTCATCCTACGGTTTGCCGATTATCACCAACTCGTCCATCCAGATTTTACTCAAGCAGTCCACTTCGGTCATAGATAAAATCCAGCAGATTTTTAATTTAACCGACGAAGAAAAATATCTATTGCTGGAATCAGACGTGGGCGAGGGGATTTTTTTCGCCGGCTTGAAACACGTGGCCATCAAAATCATCGCTTCCTACACCGAAGACCAAATTATCACTTCCGACCCGTCGCAAATTTTAGCCATTAAAAAAGCCCGCGAGGAGCTGGAAGCGGCGGAGGGGGATATGGTAAAATAAAACGATGCAAATATACTAATGTTTACTAATTATACGAATAAAATAATAGTTGCTCTTTTGTTTATCTTGCCGCTCGTAACTGGAGCGCAATTTGGCGGCAATGTCTCATTGAGAACGACGCCGGAATTTCCCGGTTCTTTCACTAATGTCAGCGTCACTTTGGACGCTTTGGGCGTGGATTTGGACCGAGCTAAAATTTCCTGGTTCTTGAACGAGCAAATCAGCAAAACCGGCATCGGCGAAAAAAATTTTGTTTTCAAAACCGGCGCCTTGGGCGAAGCGAGCCGGCTGATTGTTTCCGTGGAAACACTGACCGGTGAAAAATTCAATACTGCCGCGATGATTATACCGGCCGAAGCCAACTTGGTTTGGGAACCGGTGGCTTACGCTCCGCCGTTTTATAAAGGCAAGCGTCTTTACACTTACGAATCGCCCATCAAAGTTACGGCCATACCGGAAATCATTGAAAACGGTCGGCGGCTTTCTTCCGATGAATTGGTTTTCAAGTGGAAAGAAAATTACAAACTGATTCAAAGCGCCTCCGGTGGCGGCAAAGACACCATTACCGTCCGCAGTTCGGTGCCGCTCAAAGAAACGGTAGTCTCGGTGGAAATTTCCACCTTGGACAATGCCATCACCGCCGTCGGCAGCATCTCTGCCGAACCGGGTCAGCCGCAGATTTTATTCTACGAAAATAATCCGCTTTACGGCATTCTCTGGAACCGGGCCTTGACCAGCCCGTTCGCGCCGGCCCAAAAAGAAATTTCCGTGCTGGCAATCCCTTATTTCTTCGGGGTGCAAAGCGCCACCGACGGCAAACTTCAATACGATTGGACCCTGAACGGCGCGCCGGTGTCGTCAACCGGCGCCAAAAACATTTTGAATCTCCGCCAAGAGAACGAACAAACCGGCATCGCTTTGTTGGGCTTGAGGGTCGCCAATACCAACGGCCTTTTCCAATTCGGCGATGGTTCGTTATCCATTGAATTAGGCAAAAAAACCGACACTGGATTTTTTGGTTTTTAATTTAAATGAGAAAGAATTTTTCAAAAAAAATAGTGGGGCTGGCGCTCTTGGCGATATTAACGGGCTATTTTTTACCTTTACCTGTTTTAGCTCTTGATTATGTGCCATTGGTCACTCTGCCCGGCGCTTCCGAGGCGGGAAAACCTCTTACCAATACCGGTGAGTACATCAAGGGCGCTTTCAATTTGGCCATCGGCATCGCCGCCGTCTTGGCGATTATTATGATTATTATCGGCGGCATTCAATATATGGGCACCGAATCCATCGGCGGCAAAGGCGCCGGCTTGAAAAAAATCAAAGATGCCGTTCTCGGTTTGCTCTTAGCCCTCGGCTCCTATGTCCTGTTGTTCACGATTAATCCTTCCTTAGTCAATTTCAGCGTCAGTATCGCCGGAATAACTCCGCCAACTCTCTCGCCAGAACAAGAGAGAGCAACACAGGAAGCAAGCATAGCTACCTTGGCGACCAAACTTGACTCGGCATTGGCCCAAAGAAGAGCGGCCGCCATGGGTAACGCCGATATGTTGAACGCGGTCGCGGCAGAATATTTAGCCAAAGCTAACTCGCTTGAAGAATTGGGGGACCAATGCGGTGACTCATCGTCAGAATTAGACTATCTTAAATGTCAGGAGTTAATTACATATTATAGAACCGAAGCGGGAAAGATGAAAACTGAAGCGATTACTATTACAGTTAATAGCGAAACCCGAACTAATTATCAAACCGCTTTAACTTATTTTGCCACCCTAAACGCCACTCCAACATTGGAACAAATAGAAATCGCGGCAATTGACGCAAACACACAGAAAAGCGCGATGGATGAAAATTATCAAGATGGAATTACTAAACTCCGTGAACTTCAAGGTGAACAAATTGACCAAGTTGCTATAGACAAAATTCTTACCGACTGGGCGACTAGAGACACGGCGATATCTAAAAACATTGCTGACGCCTGGTTACTGAACACTGCATTCATAAATCAAACTGAAGCTGCTACAAGAACAGGTGCTGTTAAAGAAATGATGGATACAATAGTCGAAGACGCTACAACCAAGATGGGGGAGATCAATACCAGTCAGGCAACAAAAGATGAGATACGACGCACGGCCGACTTTGCTATATTCGCGATACAAGCAAATTGCCAACAACAGTTGAAAACTTTTCCAATTACCGTAAAAATATGTACCACTGATTACAAACCAAATTGGTAATAACCTAAAATGTCCTCCAACAAAAAAAACTTAATAATAATTTTCATCGCCGTGGTTTTGGTGGCGATTGCCGTCGGCGTCGCTTACTATTTCTTCTTTATGAAAGGTGAAACCGGCGAGCCGGCGGGAACAACACCGACTTTGCCTGTTGGACCAACCGGCGGTTTGCCTTCAACGCCAACAGGCGGAACGGGCGCGCCCGCGACCGGCGTTGGAACAAAAGTGATCATTCCGCGTCTGCGGCAAATCACTAAAGAGCCGGTCGGCGGAGCGGGAATTTTTGATGTAACCAACGCCGACAAAACCCAAAGCGCCATAATTCGCTACATCCAACGCGCTGACGGCAACATTTTTGAAACCAAAACCGACACCTTAACCGTCAACCGGATTTCCAATAAAACCATACCGAAAATTTACGAAGCAATCTGGGCAAGTAGCGGCGGACAAACCGGCGCGGGTGACCTTGTCATCACCCGCCAACTAAAAGACGACAATGAAACGATTGAGAGCTTTGCCGCCAAATTATCAGGCAATGCCAGCTCAACCGAGAAAGAATTGAGTGGCGTCTATTTGCCGCAGAGAATTTCCGCTTTGGCGATTTCACCGGACAAAAGCAAGTTGTTTTATCTTTATCCGACCGGCGCCGGCGCGGGCGGTATTTTATCCGATGCCTACGGCAGTAAAAAAACTTTGATTTTTGAATCGCCGTTAAGCGAGTGGCTGGCTGATTTTGCCGATAATAAAACCCTTGTTTTGACAACTAAACCCACCGCTAGCGCCGCCGGTTTTTCCTATTTCCTCAATACCGGCAGTGGCGAAATTAAAAAAATTATCGGCAATGTCGCCGGTTTGACCATTTTGGTTTCGCCTAATCAAAAATTAGCCCTTTACAGCGAGAGTGTGGCCGGCTCGTTCCGCGCGAAAATCTACGATTTGGTTGGCAATCGCGCCGCCGATTTCTACCTCCAAACCTTGCCGGAAAAATGCGTGTGGAGCCGGATCGAGCCGACGGTCGTCTTCTGCGCCGCGTCCAAGACGGCGCCAACCGGAAATTATCCGGATTCTTGGTATCAAGGTCTCGTCTTTTTCAATGACGATATTTGGAAAATCAACACTGCCACCGGCGAAACCAACCGCCTCATATCACCCGAGTCATTTGTTAATAAAACGATTGATGTTGTGAATCCGTTGCTCAATGAAAACGAAAGTTTTCTGCTGTTTATGAACAAAATTGATTTGTCGCTTTGGGTATTGGATGTCAGATAATTTATATAAATTCCTCATCTGAAATCCCCCTTATAAAGGGGGCACCCCGATGTCCATCGGGGTGGGGGATTTTAAAAATCCCTCCCCCTCGCCGACTCGGGTACTCCCTTTACAAGGGAGATTAAAGAGGTAAAATTGTTAAATGGCGAGTTTTTTCCATACCATTATTTTTGAGCCGCTCTATAACGGCTTAGTTTTTTTGATTCACATTACGCCGTTTGCCGATGTCGGCATCGCGGTTATTATTTTCACTTGTATCGTCAAACTTTTATTGTTCCCGCTTTCCAAAAAGGCCGTCAAAACCCAGATGGCAATGAAAGCTATTGAGCCGGAAACGGAAAAAATAAAAAACCAATTCAAAAACAATAGAGAAGAACTGGCGCGCCAAACGATGGCGCTTTACAAAAAACATCAAGTCAATCCGTTTTCCAGTTTTGCCGTGATTTTAATTCAAATTCCGATTATTCTCGGTTTGTATTATGTTTTTTTCAAAGGCGGATTGCCAACCATCAACACTGACTGGCTTTACTCTTTCGTTGCCGCCCCCGACAAAGTCAATATGATTTTCTTGGGGCTTTTGGATATTTCCAAAAAAAGCATTTTTTTGGCGCTCTTGGCCGGCGTTTCCCAATTTTTTCAGGCTAAATTGGCGATGCCACCGATTAAACCGCGCGGCGCTGAACCTGATTTCAAGGCAGACTTGGCGCGTAGTATGGGTTTACAAATGCGTTACATTTTTCCGATAGTCGTCGTCTTCATCGCTTACAGTATTTCCGGTGCTATTGCTTTATACTGGACTACGAGTAATATCTTCGCCATCGGTCAAGAATTGATAATTCGCCGACAACTAAAAACCGGCCAACAAAAATTATGAGCCACAACACGCTTATCATTGAAACTATTAAAGAGCTATTAGGTAAAATGAATATGCATTGGGAAAGCGTGGAATTGGCGCCTGATTCTAAAGACGCTCATCCGCGTTTTTTAGTCAAAAGCAACGATTCCGGCGTTTTAATCGGCGCTAACGGCGAACATTTGGGCGCTTTAACGATAGTGGCGCGACGAATGGTTGGTAAAAAAATTGGAGAAGAAATCATGCCGATTAAATTTTTTATTGACATCAACGGCTATTTTGAAAACAACAATAAAGAACTTCAAATGAAGGCGAAAATTATGGCGGAGCGGGCGCGTTCATTCAAAACCAACATGGAACTGGAACCGATGACGCCTTACGAACGGATGATTGTTCATTCGGCTCTGGAAGATTTCTCCGACATCAAAACCGAATCGGTTGGTTTCGGCAAGGGCAGAAAAGTGGTGATTAAATATGTGGAGAGTATAAACTAAACAGGCTTCAAGAACTAAATTTTAAAAATTCCTTAACCCCAAATTGCTCAGCAGACCTCGCAATTTGGCACGCCCCCGCCTAGAATTTTTAAAATTTAGTTCTTTACGCCTGTCACAAAACTCCCGCTTTCCTTAAAATACTTTTGATTTCTTCTTGGAGTTTTTGGAAGTTTAATTTTTCGGCGCCTTTTTTGATGACAAAAAGACAAATTGCTGGCGTTTTAATTTGCGGCAAAAGATTCCGCGCCGCCGCGTAACCGCGGCGGCGCAATTTGTTTCTATCTACCGCTTTGGGACAAATTTTAGCCGAAACCGAAAAAGCAAAACGACTTGTCCCGCTTTTGGCTGGACTAATTTTCAACACAAAAAATGGCGAAACAAAAGTCTGGCTGGCGCGATAAGCGACTTCAAACAATTTCCTAGAAACCCGTTGTTTTTTGGATAACATAAAACTAACGAGAGCTACCGCGAGGTGGAAAGTTTCGCTCGGCCTTTGCGCCGGCGTTCGCGGATTGCCCGGCGACCGCCGTAAGTTTTCTGGCGCGACAAAAAACCGTGAGTCCTGGCGCGCTTTCGTTTTTTGGGACGGTAAGTAAAAGACATTATTTAAGAAATTTCTAATTTCTAATACACACTTTGTCCACATATTACTAACATATTTAAGAGTTGTTCACAAGTTCTGTATAATGGGGAGGCTAGTATAATAATCTTAATGGATAATAAAAAACTTTGGGACAGCGTTTTGGCTGAAATTGAATTGAGTGTTTCCGGCGCCACTTTCAACACTTGGTTCAAAAACACCAGTATCGCCAATCTTCAAGATGGCGTGGTTTATTTGACCGTGCCCAACACTTTTGTCCGAGATTGGTTGGTCCAAAAATATCACAAAACAATCTTGAAAACTTTGCGCAGTTTGGCTGATTTTGTCAGGGGAGTGGAATACAACGTTTCTGAAAAAGAACTGCGCAAAAAAATCACTGGAACCGAAAAACTATCATTCATGCCAACCGGCGAGTTACCACTAAAAGAACATTACATCAATAAGGAAAATAACTTAAACCCTCGGTACACTTTTGACACTTTTGTCGTTGGTTCATTTAATGAATTGGCTCACGCCGCTTCCCAAGCCATAATCAAAAAGCCGATTGCTTACAACCCCTTGTTTATTTACGGCGGCAGCGGTCACGGCAAAACCCACTTGATCCAAGCGATCGGCAATCAAATTAAAATCAATTCGCCGGAAAGAAAAGTTTTTTATATTACCTCGGAAAAATTTACTACGGATTACATCAACTCGGTCCAAAATCAAAAAATGAACGATTTCAAAGAAAAATACCGCAAGTATGATGTGTTAATCATGGACGATATTCAATTTTTTTCCAACACCGAGCGAACTCAAGACGAGCTTTTTCATTTGTTTAACAGTTTACATGACGGTAATCGCCAAATTATTTTTTCTTCCGATAAACACCCTAATTATATTCCCAATTTGGAAGATCGGCTTAAGTCGCGTTTCGTTTCCGGTATGATTGTTGACATTCCGACACCAGACCATGAGTCGCGTTTGGCGATTTTACGAACCAAGTCCCGATTGAATAATTTTTTCTTAAACGATGAAATTGTTGAATATTTAGCTGATTCGGTTGATGGTAGTATTAGAGAATTAGAGGGGGCCTTGAATATCATCATTCATCAATCTCAATTTAAAAACAAAGACCTTTCTTTGCCTGAAGTAAAAAATCTCATTAAAAACAACGAGAAACCGAAAAAATCAATCGCCCCAAAAGACATCGTCAGAACCATCGCCAATTTTTACAACATCGAAGAATCCTCAATTTACGAAAAAACCCGTCGTAAAGAAGTCGTGCGGCCACGCCAAATTGTCATGTATATTCTAAGAAAGGATTTTAACATTTCTTTTCCGTCCATTGGTGAAAAACTGGGCGGTCGCGACCACACCACTGTTATTCACTCTTGCGAGAAAGTTGAAAATGACATAAAAAACGACGGTGTTTTAGCTAAAGAGATTTCCCAAATCCGAGCTATGTTTTAGAAAAATTTTTAGGAAAACTTTAGGAAAACTTGTTGATAGGTTGTTTAAATTATGTTGAAAAACTGTCGGTAAAAAATTAATTATCCCCAGATTAAAAATAAAGTTATTAAATTTTAAAAAGTTGTCCGTAAAATTTCAACAAATTGTGAGAAAAAATTAATTTGATTTAAGTTGGTAATTAAGGTAATTTTACTTTTTCCACATATTAACAACTATAATAGTAATAAAATGAAAATAGAATGTATTAAAGATAAACTGATTTGGGGATTAGATAAGGTAGCAAAAATATCCGGCAAAAATCTTACTTTACCGATTTTATCCTGCGTTCTTTTTGAAGCTAAGAAAGGTTTACTAAAAATTAAAGCTACTAACCTTGATTTTGGCGCTGAAGCGTCAATTCCTGTGAAAGTAATTGAAGAAGGAATATTGGCGGTACCAGGTCATGTGGTGGCTAATTTTATTGAAAACATAAATGACCGAATTGTTTTGTTGGAAGAAAAAGAAAACAATTTAGCTATTACCACCGAAAGAAATAAAACCATTATTAAAACCCACAATCATAGTGATTTTCCAAACATCCCCAACCCAACCAAAGAGTCTTCAGTTAAAATCAACACCAAAGATTTTATTAACGGATTGACTTCTGTTTGGTATAGCGCTTCCACTTCCACCATTAAACCGGAACTATCCAGTGTTCATATTTATGAACAAGGTGAAGAAATGATTTTTGTGGCAACTGATTCGTTTCGGTTGGCGGAAAAGAGAATTAAGGTAAAAAAACACAATAATTTTTTACCAGTTTTGATTCCTAATAAAAACATTCAGGAAATTATCAGAATTCTCGGTGGTCTAGAAGAGGATTTAGAAATAAATTTTTCCAAAAACCAATTGTCAATCACCGTTGAGGGTTTGTACTTGGTGTCGCGTTTGGTGGATGGTGTTTTTCCCGATTACAAACAAATTATCCCCAAAGAATTTAAAACGGAAATAATTTTGCTTAAACAAGATTTGATTAATTCCTTAAAACTAGCTCACATTTTTTCTGACAATTTCAATCAAGTCAGCGTTCATTGCTTGCCAAAAAAGAACCTATTTGAACTTAAAACAAAAAACAACGACATTGGCGAAAACGTCAATCAATTAAAGGCGACCATTAAAGGCGAAGATATAGACATTAATTTCAACTACCGCTATCTTTCTGACGCTTTTTCTTCCGTTAACTCTGACAGTGTTTTTATCGGTTTCAATGGTTTAAGTCGGCCGGTAGTGCTCAACGGTATTAGTGATAAATCTTTCACCTATTTAGTAATGCCGATGAATAAATAGAACTAAAAGCTAAAATCCCAACTATTCGCTAATCCTAAAACTTGCTTCAGTTTTGGCTTTGTTGTAGACGACGTCCGAGGCGATGACCTCAATTTTATTGTCGCCGATTTCGCCGTAAGCGCTTAGTTTAACACTTAAAGCAAAAGGCGTTTGGACAGTTGAACTGACATAACGGCCATTCAAAAACAAATCAACTTTGCGTAGCGGGTAGGAACCGCCGTTGGCAATGTTGATATTAACCGTTTCGTTTTGGCCATAAGAATTTTTTAAACCTTGAATTTTGAGAATCGGCATTTTGTCCGGCGAGTGAACATCGTCAACGGAAATTGGAATGACACTTTGATTTTCGTCGGTCAGATTTTTTTCTTCCGCCCATTTTCGAACGGCATATTCCCAAGAGTTAAATTGCGAATCGTCGGTTGGATTAATTGGCGCCAAACCCAAAGGATTATCTTTATCCAACCAATAAAGAATGGAATGAACCTGGCGAACCATTTTTTCTTCTTTGGTTTCCAACGGAGTGTATTGAGTGGCCAATTTGCCGGACATTTTGTCTATGAAATAAGATTGATTGCCCTGCCAAAAGCCGCGCAAAACCGGTTTAAGATTGGAATTATCGGCGATTTCCGGTTTTTTAAATTTTTCCTCCGGATAAGTTTTTAAAACTTCCATCACAAATTCGTGCCACATTGGCGCAATGATGAAACCGGCAACCTTTTTTTCCATCGGACTATTGTCGTTATTGCCGGCCCAAGCGCCGACTGCCAGCGATGGCGTGTAGCCCAAAATCCAAGCGTCGCGGTAGTCATTGGTGGTGCCGGTTTTTACCGCCACCTCGCGACCGTCAATATAAAGGAAAGAATGGACGCCGAAAGCCGGTTGGCGCGCCTCCTCGTCGGAAAGAATGTTGGAAATCGTCAAAGCAATATTCTCCGATAGAACCAAAAAAGCTCTGGGTTGAAATTCTTCCAAAACTTTTCCATTTTCATCTTCCACTTTCAAAATTCCAACATAAGGATTGCGAACACCGCTGTTGGCGAAAGTCGCGTAAGCACCGGTTAAATCCAACAATGACACTTCGCCGCCGCCCAAAACTAAAGTCAAACCATATTGGTTAACATTGGTCAAACTTTCAATTCCTAAATCTTTGGCGAGGCGCAATGATTCTTTCAGGCCCGCCAAATATAAAACCTTAATGGCGGGAATATTGATAGACTGGGCTAAAGCGTGCCGCAAATCAATCGGCCCGCGGTAAATTTGGTCGTAATTTTCCGGCATATAACATTTGTCTTCATTGTCGGTAACGACAGGCGTGCCGTCAGGATTACAGTAAGTGGAAAATTCCGTTGGCAAATCAAAGACCACGGTTTCCGGCGTATAACCTTTGGCAAAAGCGGTGGCATAGACAATGGGCTTGAAAGCTGAACCCGGTTGGCGGCGAGCCAACGCCACGTTAAAATTACCGTCAATTTCTTGGTCAAAATAATCGCGTGAGCCAACCATTGCCAAAATCTGACCGGTTTTCGGGTCAATTGCCGTTAAGGCCGCGTTCTCGGCATTATAATTAATTTTGTTTTGCAATGCCCATTTTTTGACAATTTCTTCAGCTTTGGTTTGAAGCGAATAATCCAAAGTGGTGGTTACTTTCAAGCCGCCGTAGCGCACCGTTTCTTTGCCGTATTTATTTTCTAAATAATCTTTGATAAACATTACAAAGTGAGGCGCTCGGAGGCCGGTGTTTTCCGGCGGCAACCAATTGACCGTTTCTTTTTTTGCCGTTTCGTATTCCTCTTGGCTGATGAAGTGTTCCGCCAGCATTCTTTCCAGCGTGAAATTTTTTCTTTCTTCCAATTTATCCCGATTATTGCCGAAAGGCGAAAAATACGACGGCGCTTGAGGCAGGGAAGCGAGATAGGCGGCCTCGGCAATGGAAAGAGCGGCGGCTTTTTTCCCAAAATAACTTTGACTGGCCTGCTCAACGCCGTAGATACTGCCGCCATAGGGAATTTCATTAAGATAAAGCGCTAAAATTTCCTCCTTGCTCATTGTTTTTTCTAACTTCAAGGCCAAGACCCATTCTTTGAGCTTTCTGGTAATAGTTTTGTCGTTGGTGAGAATGGAATTTTTCACCACTTGCTGGGTGATGGTGGAACCACCTTGGCTGTAGCCGAAATTCAACAAGTTGGCGAAAACGGCGCGCAATATCGCTTTTGGTTCAATGCCGCGGTGTTGGTAAAAACTGGCATCCTCAATCGCCACCGTGGCATTTTTTATATTTCTTGATATTTCGTCAAAAGGCACAACGGTGCGCCGTTCGTTTTCATGAATATCATAAAGCAAAGTTTCACCGGCGCGGTCAAAAATTTTGGTTGATTGGGTAATACGGCGCTCGCTGATAGTATTTAAATTAGGGATTTCCATATTCCCAAGCCACAAAAAAATCGCTCCGCCGCCAAACAAAAACAAACCGGTAGCGAGCGCCGCCGCTTTTTTTAATATTTTTTTGAGTTTTTGCCGTTTTTTCATCGCTTTCAATATTAGCATAATCATTTCAAATTGTGATAAAATGCGCTTATGATTGACAAAAAAGCAATTGACGAACTTTTGACCCGCGGGGTGGAGGAAGTTTTTGTGTTGGAAAGTTTGAAGCAGAAACTTTTGGCGGGCAAGCAATTGCGAGTGAAGTTTGGTATTGATCCGACCGGCAAAAAAATTCACATTGGCCGAGCGTCGGCGTTTTGGAAACTGCGAGCTTTTCAGGAGCTTGGTCACAAAATTGTTTTGATTATTGGCGATTTTACCGCCCAAATCGGCGACCCGTCCGACAAACTTTCCAAACGGCCGATGCTTTCCAAAGAACAAGTTCAAGAAAATTTGAAGGATTACAAAAATCAAATTGGCAAAATTCTGAACTTGGCAAAAGTGGAATTTGTCTATAACGGCGACTGGCTCGGCAAACTCGGTTTTCAGGAAATCAGCGAATTGGCGGAAGGTTTTTCCGTTCAACAAATGTTCGCCCGACGAAATTTTCAAGAGCGTTTTGATAAAAAAGAGGAAGTCTCGCTCCGGGAATTTTTGTATCCCTTGATGCAAGGTTATGATTCGGTGATAGTGAAAGCCGACGTGGAAATCGGCGGCACCGACCAGTTGTTTAATTTGAAAGCCGGCAGAGTGATTCAAAAACATTATGGCCAACCGGAACAAGACATTATGACACTGAAAATGTTGGCTGGCACCGACGGCCGAAAAATGTCTACCAGTTGGGGCAATGTCATAAACATTATCGACGAGCTGGACAATATGTTTGGTAAAGTGATGTCGGTGCGGGACGATTTGATTTTAGATTACTTTTTACTTTGCGCCGATATCGCGGTTGAAGAAATTGAAAAAATAGAATCAGAAATGGCGTCTGGAAAAAATCCACGAGATATAAAGTTGGATTTAGCGGAGAAAATCACCGCTCGTTATTGGGGAGCAGAAAGGGCAAAAGCGGCGCGCGCGAGTTTTCTTTCGGTTTTCAAGTCCGGAAATTTACCGGGAAACATTAAGGAGACGAAAGTAAACTTGGGGGAGTTGCTGGTGGATATTGTTTTGCGGGAAAAATTAGTTTCTTCAAAATCAGATTTTCGGCGGTTGGTTAGTGAAGGCGCGGTTTCCAATGCCGAAACCAAAGAAAAAATCACCGACCCGTTTTTCAAAATTACCGATGCCATTACTATTCGTATCGGTCCGCTTCGGTTTCTAAAAATCAAAATATGAAAATCCCCCGATGGACATCGGGGGATTTTTTTTAAAAACCCCCATCCTCCACACTTGTTTCTCCTAATTCATCATCGTCTTCTTTGTCGTCTATGTCCATCCCGTCGCCGGGCGGAACACCCATGTCATCTGGGCTCATGATAAAAATTATTTATTTTTTTAAAACGACCGGCGGCGAACTTTAAACGCCGCGCTTAATTTGTAGCAAATTTAAAAATTCCCGCAATAGTAAATGGCTCAAACTGTGGAAAACTCCTATAACTTTTTTCCGCGAGGATTTCTTCGGCAGGCGAGGTGAGTCAAACCGATTGCCACCGCGTCCATCTCGTCGTCGCTAATTGTTTTTTTGCTTGCTCCGCGAGCGCCCCGTGGTTTTACGGGATTAAATTCCGCCAATTTTGAAACCATATCAATCACTTGTTTTTTGTCGCCGCGACCATAACCAGTCACGGCAATTTTTACTTGGAGGGGTGTGTATTCAGCCACAATGAGGCTGGCCTCGGCGCCGGCGTTTAAAATTACGCCGCGCGCCTCGGCAACTTTGAGGGCGGTTTTTTGATTAACATTGAAGAAAAGTTTTTCTATTGCCAATTCTGTCGGTTGCCATTTTTTTATAACACCATCAATTTTTTCACTGATTGCCGCTAGTCGTTCTTGATGTGGCCAAGTTGCCAAAGTTTTAAAACAACAAGAAAAAATCACTATTGGTTTATCGGCATTTTCTAAAATCGCTATACCGAGCCGTTCATAACCTGGGTCAATCGCAATGATTTTCATTGTTTAAGTTTTTAGTTTTTTCATTCCGCGTTCGTGAATACTTCCTGCACTTCCTCGCAATTTTCCAAATCTTCCACCAACTTGTCCAATTTTTCCAAATCTTTTTCCTCTATCGGCACGGTCGTTATTGGCTGAAAGTTATTGGTTGTCGGTTCTTTTTTAAACGCCCAAGAGGCCGAGCCCGGAGCGGCGATGGCAAAACCGTGCTCGTTCAAAATATGTTTAATCGCTTGAGCGGCTTTATTACGGTTGTCGGTTAGAGTTTTAATAAGCAAGGCTACACCGCCGGGTCCGTAGGCTTCATAAATAATTTCTTCCATTGCCATACCGCTATCGCCACCAGCTTTTTTAATAGCTCGGTCAATATTGTCGCTGGGCATGTTGGCCGCTCTAGCTTTTTCAATCGCCGCCTTTAAACCGGGCTCACTGATGTTGCCTTTGGATTTTTTCGCTTCAGCGCTAATTAATTTGGCGAATTTGCCGAAGACTTTTGATTTGTAGGCGTCAGTTTTGGCTTTTTGCGTTTTAATCTGACTCCATTTATTGTGGCCGCTCATTTGATATTTCCATTTTTATTTTTTAATATATGCTCTTTTCCTTTTGGTGTAATCAACCGACCTCGTGGTGTGCGTTCCAAAAAGCCGATTTGCATTAAATAGGGTTCGTTGTATTCCTCAATGGTGCCGGTTTCGTCGCCCAAAGCGGCCGCCAAAGTGCCCAAACCGACCGGTCCGCCGGAGAATTTTTCGGCGACGGTTTTCAAAATCATTCGGTCGGATTGGTTCAAGCCCATTTCATCTATACCCAAAAGTTCCAAAGCTTTTCTGACAATTTCCACCCGCAGTTTTTCTTTTTTGATTTGGGCGAAGTCGCGGCAGCGTTTTAAAAGATAATTGGCGGTGCGGGGCGTATAGCGGCTGCGATTGGCGATTTCTTCAGCGGCTTCGCCGTCAATTGCCGTCGCTAAAATTTTTGCCGAACGAGCGACAATTTTTTTAATTTCTTCGTTGGTGTAAAATTCTAACTTAAACACTCCGCCGGAAAAACGCGAACGCAACGGCGAAGACACGCCGCCGATTTTAGTGGTGGCGGCGATTAAAGTGAACGGCGGCAGTTCCAGTTGAATTGTCCGCGCCGACGGTCCTTTGCCGATGATAATGTTGAGCGAGCCGGATTCCATCGCCGGGTAAAGCACCTCCTCAATTACTTTACTTAAGCGATGAATTTCATCAACAAACAGCACATCGCCCGGCGAAAGATTGGTTAAAATGGAAGCCAGGTCGCCAACTTTTTCAATCGCTGGTCCGGCCGTCACTTTAATGGCAGCTCGAGCTTCTTTGGCAATAAGGTGGGCGAGAGTGGTTTTGCCCAAACCCGGTGGGCCGTAAAACAACAAGTGTTCAGGGGGATGACGCCGCTCGGCGGCCGCCCCCAACAAGATACGCAAATTGTCTTTGATGTTTTCTTGGCCGATATAATCGTTGAAATTGTCAGGTCGCAGGGTTTGGTCCAGAAAACCTTCCTCAAAAACCGGCGCCGGCGATGTTTTTTCTTTTATTGACATAAATTATAAACTATGCTAAGCTGGCGGCAGTCCCAAAACGGGATTTTTCTTTGTCATAAATCTCTAAGCAATTAAGCCGCACAGGCCTACTGACATTTTTAGAGGGCATTTTTGTTTTGCGCTTTGCGTTTTTACTCAAGTGCCCCTTATAAAAATTGTTTAACTTCTGATGTTTACATCGGAAGTATTGCTTAGAGATTTCTGGCAACGAACTTTCTTTCGATATTAGTCGGCGATTAGATTTCGGTCAATTGACGATTTCTTTTTCCGTGTCTTGTTCCAAATCAACCACCCGAATCAGTTCATCCAAGGACGTAACACCGGTTAAAACTTTAATCATCCCGTCTTGTTGCATGGTCAGAATGCCTTGGGACCTGGCAAGTTTGCGGATTTCACGGTCGCTTGGGTTTTCGCCGATTAATTTTTCAATACTTTCGTCGGTTTTGATGCCCTCAAAGACGCCGATGCGGCCTTTATAACCAGTATGGTTGCATTTATCGCAACCGACAGATTCAAAGACCTGCCAATCTTTCGGTGCGGTTTCATTGGGCGGAAAAGTTTTCAATATCTTTTCAATTTTTTCTTTGTCGGCATCTTTAGGCGGCATTTTTTTCTTACAAAATGAACAAAGTCGGCGCACCAATCGTTGAGCCATAGTCAAAGTAACGGCCGAGCCGATAATTTTGGGATTTATTCCTAGGTCAATGAGCCGCGGATAGGCGCCGGCGGCGTCATTGGTGTGAAGAGTGGAAAAAACCAAATGGCCGGTTAAAGAAGCATTGATGGCAATGTCGGCGGTTTCATTGTCGCGGATTTCACCGACCATAATTACATCCGGGTCCTGACGCAAGGCCGAACGCAAACCGTTGGCAAAAGTATATTCCTTGTCGTCGGTCTGGGTTTGGACGATGCCCGGCAAATGATATTCAATCGGGTCTTCAATGGTAATGATTTTCACCGCCGCTGTGTGAATTTTTTTTAAAAAGGCGTAGAGAGTGGTGGTTTTACCGGAGCCGGTCGGACCGGTGGTCAAAAGCATGCCATTAGGTTTATTAAGTTCAAAAGTAATAACTTCACGAAGTTTTTGATTCATACCCAATTCTTCAAAAGGCACGGCAATGGTTTTTGGGTTTAAGACTCGGAGCACGATTGATTCGCCGTAGTTGCCGGGAATGAGGGAAGTTCTGATTTCAATATCCACATCGCCGATTTTGACGCTGAATCGGCCGTCCTGGGCCTCACCTTTGACATTTAATTTTAGCCCTGACAATAATTTAACCCGCGATAAAAGTAAATTGTAAGTGTGGTGGTCAAAATTTAAAACATCATTCAAAACACCATCCAAACGGAAACGGATTCTGACGTAATTTTCTTCCGGTTCAATGTGAATGTCGGAGGCTTCGGCGGCCAAAGCGCCGGCTAAAATAATTTCCATAATGTGCGACACGCGCAACCGCTGTTTCTCATCAATGGTTTTTTTAATTAAAGCGGCCGTATCTTTGATGGTTGCCAGTTCCTTGGCCAGGGCGTTTACTTCTTCGCTGGAAATTTCCAAAGAACCGGCTTCGGTTCTTTTGGCGAATGACAGGTCTTGGTAACGAATCCAGGTTCTTTCCAAACTGTCGTTAGAAACAATATAAAGTTGCGGTTCGTAACCGTCCTCTTTTAATTTTTGAATCAGTTGCGGAACACCGTCTTTAGTCGGAGAAAGTGCGCCAACGGCGACTTTTTTGCCGATTAAACTAAAGGGCGCGACTTTCAAATCGCGGGCAGTTTTTTCGTCTATCAATCGAAGAGCGTCGGTGGCAATAGCAACGCCGGACAGGTTGATATAAGGCACAGCGTATTTCGTTGACAAAGTTTGCGCTAAATCCTCTTCTTCTTTATGACGCGCGCTTTCCAGTTTTTGCTTTTGTTTTTCCTCGTCAAATTGGATGGACATGGTTTTATTTTAACATGTTCGGACAGTTTCCAAAAATAACGGTGAAAGTGTTTCCCAAAATCCCCCTTGTAAAGGGGGTGCCCGAAGGGCGGGGGATTTTAAATCCCTCCCCCTCGCGGACTCGGGGCTCTCCCTTTACAAGGGAGATTAAATTTATGGCTCAAAATAAGGAATTTTCGGGCATTCCCATCATTTAAAATTTTTCTGCTTGACAACTTCTATTTTTCCTGCTAACATACTGGGCAGTTTTCGGATAGTCAAAAAACCCGAGCTGCCGTAGGGCGAGCTCAAAAGAAGAAAGGCAGAAAAATGAAAAACATCAAGTCGGTTTTGTTCGTTGTCATAACGGTGTCGATGTTGTTGATGGGGTGTACTGTGATACAACCGCCAGTTACACCGGCATCGTATGGATACGGCAATGGTTATGGCAACGGCGCGGCGCGGACATCCAGTGGGAGGTTGTTTGGGTTAATCCCTTACACTTCCACGAGCTGGTCAGCAACATACACCACACCGGTGTATGTGGCGCCGCCGGTGGATATCTACTACTCCTACCCATCCTATTCAGCTGGGTTTGAGTGGCAGAGCGGACGGCTTGTCCGTCATCGCACCTGGGGGCCAGGAAGGCAACAAGAGCATCATCACCGTGGCCATCGTTAGGTGACGGTTGAAGCGGATTTCGCAACCCCGATGGAAACATCGGGGTTTTTGTTTTCCTATTCATTGTTTGTTTTGTTTTTTTGCAAATCAAATCTAGGAAATTTACATTTGCACCTATTTCCGCGATAGCAAAATTAGGTGCGAGGGATTTGATGGTTAGAAATTGTGATAAGATAAGATGAGAAATAGTGATAAAATAATGGGATGAAATTAAAAATAATCAGCAAAAGTTTGGCGGAAACAGAGAAGTTTGTTCAAGATTTTGTAGAAAAATTAACACCTAAAAAAGACGAGGCCACTTTGGTCGCGCTTTCGGGCGAACTTGGTTCGGGCAAAACGACTTTCGTTCAATGTGCCGCTCGCGCGCTTGGCGTTCAAGAAAATATCACCAGTCCCACTTTTGTCCTAATAAAAAGTTATCAATTGCCCACTTTAAATTCCCCCTTTGAAAAAAGGGGGGGGCGAAGGGTGGGGGATTTTAGAAATCTTTTCCACATAGACGCCTATCGTTTAGAAAGCGGGGCAGAATTAGCGAAATTGGATTTTGAGGAAATCGTTGCTGAACCGAGAAATTTAATTTTTTTGGAATGGCCCGAGCGAGTCGCGGAAGTATTGCCCACCGATTATTTAACTATCAAATTTTCTTTTATTGATGAAGCGACAAGAACCATAGAGTGTCGTAAAATATAGCGATGAAAGAAAAAAAACGGTTGGTGCTGTTAGACGCCCACGCGATTATTCACCGCGCTTATCACGCCTTGCCGGATTTTGCGACCGCCAAAGGCGAACCGACCGGCGGTCTATACGGTTTGGCGGCAATGCTGATTAAATTAATTGCCGATTTGAAGCCGGATTATCTAGTTGCCGCCTACGATTTGCCTGGCCCTACTCATCGGCACATTGCTTACGAAGGTTACAAAGCCAAGCGGCCGAAAGCCGAAGGCGATTTAATTAGCCAACTAAAACGCTCCCGCGATATTTTTACCGCCTTTAATATTCCTATTTATGATTGCCCGAGTTTTGAAGCCGACGACATTTTGGGAACAATCGTGGAAAAGCTTAAAATTCAAAGCGAAAAACTTAAAGTTGGAGAAATAGAAATAATTATTGCGTCAGGAGATATGGATACGCTACAGCTTGTTTCCGGCGATAAGGTGCGGGTGTTTACTTTGCGCAAAGGTATTTCCGACACGATTATGTATGACGAGAAAAAAGTTTTGGAACGCTTTGGTTTTGGTCCAAAACTTTTGCCGGACTACAAAGGCTTAGCGGGCGACCCGTCGGACAATATTATCGGCATTTCGGGCATTGGCGATAAAACGGCGACCAATTTAATTGTGAATTTTGGAACGATTGAAGAAATTTATAAAAAGCTTAAGGAAGATAAAAAGCAATTTGAGAAAGTTGGTGTTAAGCCAAGAATTATTGAACTTTTGGAAAAAAATGAGGAAGAGGCGCTTTTTTCCAAAGTTTTAGCGACCATTCGCCGCGATACACCGATAGATTTTAAATTGTCGGAAAAAACTTGGCGCGAGGCGGTTGATTTGGGAAAAGTTAAAAGAATTTTTAATGAGTTGGAATTTAGGACGCTGGGCGCAAGATTCGAGCAGATGTTGGGTGGTAGCAAGATACCTGCCCGTCCGTCAGGCGGGACTTCCTTAGCTGCTGAAGCTTCAATAGCTTTAAAAACAGATAAATTCTCAAGAGAGGAAGAAATAGAATTGGGAGTAATGGTTTGGTTATTGAGTTCGGCCAAGACCGACCCCAAACCAGAGGAAATTTTAGAATTTACTAAAACCAAAAAAGCCGATGAAGCCCGCCAGATTTTATTTGAAGAACTGAAAAAGAAAAATTTGCTGAAAATTTTTGAAGAAATAGAAAAACCGCTTTTGCCGGTGGTGAAAAAAATGAATGAGCGAGGAATTTTACTGGACAAAAATATCTTTAAAAAATTATCGGATAAATATCAGATGCGCCTGGCGGAATTAGAAAAGAAAATCTGGGAACTGGCGGGGGTAAATTTTAATATCAGTTCGCCGAAGCAGTTGGGCGAAGTGCTTTTCGTTAAATTGGGTTTGAAAGCTAAAAATCAAAAGAAAACCGCGAAAACCGGCGCGCTTTCCACCAAAGAATCAGAATTGGAAAAGTTGCGCGAAGTTCACCCGATTATTTCTTTGATTTTGGAATACCGCGAATTAGCGAAATTGTTTGGCACCTATATTGAACCATTGCCGACATTGGTTGATAAAAATGGGCGGCTTCACACCACCTTTATTCAAGCGGGGACAACAACTGGCAGGATGGCTTCGCGCGACCCAAATCTTCAAAACATTCCCAACAAAACCGATGTTGGACGAGAAATCAGGGAAGGTTTTGTGGCGGCGCCCGGTTTTGAATTGGTGAGTTTTGATTATTCGCAGATGGAATTACGGATTGCCGCTTTTTTGTCGGGCGATAAAAAATTGATTGAAATTTTTAAAGAAGGCGCCGACGTTCACACCGCGGCGGCTTCGCAGGTTTTTAATGTGCCGCCTGTTCAAGTGACAAAAGAAATGCGCCGGCGGGCGAAAGTAATCAATTTTGGCGTGATGTATGGTATGGGGGTGAACGCTTTGCGGCAACAATTAGGCACGGACAGAAAAGAGGCGCAAAAATTTTACGATAATTATTTTCAAACTTTTGCCGGTTTGGCAAAATATTTGGATGAAACCAGAGCGGCGGCGGCGCGGCAGAGCTTCACCGAGACTTTTTTCGGCCGGCGGCGCTATTTTGAAGGTTTCAACTCACCCTTGCCTTTTATCCGCGCCACCGCCGAGCGGACGGCGATTAACGCGCCGATTCAGGGGACAGGGGCGGACATTATTAAAATCGCGATGGCACGAGCCGACGAATTTTTGTGCCAGGAAAAATTAAATGAAAAAGTTTTTCTATTGCTCCAAGTTCACGATGAGCTTCTCTATGAAATGAAAGCGGAGCTTGTCCAAACAGTCGCGCCGAAAATAAAAGAGATTATGGAGGAAGTTTTGTCGCTTCCTGACACCAAAGAAGTGCCGATTGTCGCCGATGTGTCAGTGGGTGCCAATTGGGGGAAAATGGGAAAACTTAAAATTTAAAACTCAAAATTAAAAATCCATGCTCTATTTGATATATGGTTCTGATTTTGAAAAGACGCGAGGTAAAGCGCGGGAGCTGATTGCTGATTTACAAAAAAGGAAACCCAACGCCGAGGTTTTTCGGTTGGAGGATGAAATGGTCAGCGCCGGAAAATTAGACGAGTTGAGTGGCGGGCAAGGGCTCTTTGAAAGAAAATATATCGTTTTCGCCGACAATGTTTTTCGTTCAGCGGAAGCCAAAGAAATTGTGTTAGGGAAGCTGAAAGATTTGGCTGAATCGGAAAACATTTTCATTTTTCTTGAAGATGAGCTGGGCAAAACTGATTTAAAAGAATTGGAAAAGTTTGCCGAGAAAGTTCAACAGTTTTCCATCATGTTAAAAAAAGAAAAACCATTTAATGTTTTTTCTTTGACAGAAACATTGGGCCGGCGAGACAAGAGGGGACTTTGGATTCTTTATCAAAAAGCGCTTACCCAAGGGTTCGCGCCGGAAGAAATTCACGGTGTCTTGTTTTGGCAAGTGAAAGCGATTTTGGCGGCAATTTTGGCAAAAACCGCTGAAGATACCAGCTTTAAGCCTTTTGTTTTTCAAAAATCACGAGTTTTTGCCAAAAATTATTCTGCCACCGAGCTTAAAAACTTATCATCAAAAATGGTTGCCATTTATCACAACTCCCGTCGCGCCGGTCCCGATTTAGATATGGCGCTGGAACGCCTGATTTTGGAGATTTAAGTTTTTGTGTTATAAAATCATAATCCGCCCATAGCTCAGCTGGTAGAGCAGCTCCCTTTTAAGGAGAAGGTCTCAGGTTCGATCCCTGATGGGCGGATTGGTAATCTATCAATATAAATTTTTTAAGTATGCCAATTTTCAAAATAGACAAAACAAAAGCGATTCAAGTTTCTGTCAAAGAAGAGGGTTTTGGTAATGAGGCGGAACTCAGAGATTTTTTCGCGGAGAATCTTGAGGAAATTTTGGGTGTGAGATTTTTGGAAAAAGAATATCAAACGACTGACGGCAGGATTGACACTCTTGGCGTTGACGAAAATAACTCCCCGGTAATTATTGAATATAAATGGAAAGAAAACGAGGAAATTCTTGCCCAAGGACTTTTCTATTTCAATTGGCTAATGAAAAGCAAAAAGCACTTTGATTTGTTGGTTGATAAAAAACTGGGTGGAAAAGTAAAAGTAAATTGGGAACAACCTCGTATTATTTTGATTGCTCAAGGATTTAGTCGATATATTCTAGGGGCCGTTCAGCAAGAAAAAAATATAGAATTAAAAACTTATACATACTATAAGCCAGATTTGTTACAGATAGAGGATGTTTATATTCCATCTGGCATAAAATTAACCCAAAGACGAACGAGAACAGAGGGAACACAAGAAATTACCTTGGAATATCACCTAAAAATCACTTTGCCAGAAATGAGAAAAGTAGCAAACATGCTTCGTTCAAAAATAATCTCGTTGCCAGGCGTAACAGAGAATTTCGGCAAGAGTGGTATTTATTATCGAACAACCAAGAGTTTTGCCCGCCTCGAATTTAGATCGACTTGGGTTCAAATTCTTTTAAGAGATCCTCGTTATAAAAGTGATAACAAAAAATTAGTAAAAGATATAACTAGTAACAAGTGGTGGTATCGGGGTATGGTTAAATTTCAACACAACGGCAATGTCGATTATATTTTCAATCTAATAAAGCAGTCTTACGAGTCTACACTATAAAAAACCGAAGGTTTCCAAAGTTAGGTTTCCAAAGGTTTAACCTTTGTATAACCTTTGTATACCCCAGTTTTGTCAATCTCTTTTACAAAGGGAGATTTTATAATGGCAAATCAAAAGCGAGGGCGCCGGGGCCGGTGAGCAAAAGAGAGAGATTGATTGCCAAAAGCAAAAAATAAAAACCGACTTTGTTGGGCAAAGCCGAAGGTTTTTTGATTTTGAGAATAATGTAAGCGAGGGAAATTATTGCCAAGACCAAAGCTACCGCTTGGGTTAAAAATCCAACCAACAGAAAACCGCCAGCGATGAGTTCCAAAATACCGACAATCAAAATGATTTGCCCGGCGGATTTTATGCTCGCTGATTCAAAATGGGCAGACCATTCAATTTTTTTAGTGAAGGTTTTTTGATAACCGCCGAAGATGAAAACCAAAGCGGCGGCCACGCGGATAATCGTTGGCCCGAAGAATGAAAAGTTGAAAAGGAAAGGAAAAATGCTTAACATAACGCTATGAGTATAGCATATTTAATTTTGGATAACATCCGGAGCGCGCACAATGTCGGGGCGATTTTTCGGACGGCCGATGCGGTTGGGGTTGCGAAAATCTTTTTGGTTGGAACAACACCGTGTCCGATAGACCGATTTGGTCGGATTCGAAAAGAAATTGCTAAGACGGCGTTGGGAGCGGAAAAAACAATGGTTTGGGAATGGCGCCCCGCCTCTTCGGCGGGCAGGGAAGGTTTTTCTGGTTTTGTTCGCGAATTGAAGAAAATCGGCTTTAAAATTATTGCCGTGGAGCAAAAGAAAAAGGCGATTGATTACAAAAAAATTAAATTGCCCCCGAAAACGAAAGTGGCTTTCGTTTTCGGGGGCGAGGTTTCTGGTATTTCACCGGCCCATTTGAAATTTTGCGATATTTTCGCCGAAATTCCGATGCGCGGCAAAAAAGAATCGCTCAATGTCAGCGTCGCCGCCGGCATCGCGCTGTTTAGGATTTTGGATATTTAATACGACACCGAGTCAATCAATTTGCCGTTTTGGTCTAAAAGTTCAATAGTCTCGCGTTTGCTTTTCCAAAGCGTTTCATCGCGCGACAAGTAAATCCGCCAATCGGCCACGTAAAAATCAAGGTCGTTTTTGTGGTTTTGAACGCAATAGCTGTAATTGGTTTTTTCAATCAGAAAATTGTTGCACTCCGGCGATAATTCCAATTTACCGGTGGTGAAAGTCGTACAGGGCGGATAATTTTCAATATAATCCAAACACCTATCGTTTAAATTGTTGGGGGCTTTGGGCAGCGGTTCATTGCGGATAGCCGGACAATTGCCGTATAAAGCGGGATTGAAATTTTGATTTTTCGCTAAATAACCCAAACATTTATTTGTTCGGAAAGAAATACCCAAAGGTGACCGACCGGTGACAATGTAGATGGTTTCGCTTTGTCCAACAAAAATATCTTGGGCCGAATTAATCACGCCGGAAAAATATAAATAGACACCTTGCCCGATTTCAACTTTAACGCCGGTAACGGCGCTTTTGAGAACCAAACCGGTTAGGCGAATTTTTTCTTTGAGGTTGCTGTCGGCGCGCAAGGTTACATATTCATAATTTGCCGGATTAGTTCCGTAACCATAATTGTAGGGTCGGTTTAAATAAATTTTACCTTTGAGGGGAGAGAAATTAGCGTTGATTTCCGGTGAAATCTCGGGAGTTTGGGCATCGGTTGGCGTTTGGTTTGACGGAGAAGGCAAAGATGGCAGGAAATTCGGCGCCAAATTTTCAAAAGATGGCATGGAAAAAAGTTTGGAAAACCAATTGCCGGTTTTTTTGTTCTGAATATTTTGAGCGACATCATTGGTCGGCGCGGCGGGCGGCGGCAAATTTTTGGCAAAATCATCGCCGGCATTATTTTTGTCGCCGGTAAAAAACCAAATGCCGCCGCCAACGACAATGGCAAAAATAATGAAAAACAAAGTGGCGTTTCTAGGGGACATAAGAAAAGTTTAAAATTAAAATCGAAAAATGTAAAGTTATTTGCGAATAATCAATTTTTTTGATGAGCTGGGCAAAAATGAACGCTTCGGCCGCCGAGTTTTATTCGCTTGATTATTCCTCGGCAGTTTTTTCTGGAGCATTTTTTGCCTTCGCGGCCGTAAGCCTGGGTTTCGTTTTGAAAGTTGCCTTTCTCGCCCAGAATGTTGCGATAATCTGATTCTGAATCGCCGCCGATTTTAAGCGAACGTTTAAGAATTTTTTTCATGGCCACGGACATTTTTTTGAGATTGACGGCGGGGATTTTTTTGATAGGAGAGAGAGGGTGAACGTCCGCTTGCCAAAGCATTTCATCGGAATAAATGTTGCCGATGCCGGCGATAATGGTCTGGTCCATCAGGACTTGCTTGATTTTACCGTTAGGTTTTTTCAGCAATCGTTCCTGAAATTTTTGCCAAGTAAATTTTTTTTCCAACGGTTCCGGCCCCAGATTTTTCAAATCCGAATCAGTTTCAAGTTTATCCGTGTCCACCAGCGTTACCTTGGCAAATTTACGCAAATCGGATAACGCCAAATCTTTTTCATTTGATAGGTTGAATATAACGTGAATAAATTTGTTTTTGTTTTCATTAGAAATTTTTTTGTATGTTCCATACAAAAGCGAACCGGTTAATTTCATGTGGACAAGAATCGTTTGCTCGCTGGAGAGATGAATCAAAACATTTTTACCGCGTCGCGAGGCGCTCAAAATTTTCTTGCCAATTACTGCCACGCGAAACTTCCTGAAAAATTTTTTGTCCTTGATATTTGGCTTGCCGACATGAAATTCTGAATAATAATCGGTCCAAACATCTTTAATAATCAGATCTCGCACATAACGGTTTAGGCCATTGACCGTGGTTTGCACCTCTGGAAGTTCGGGCATGTTTCAAATTTAAAATTAAAAAATCAAAACGAAAAATTTAGGAATTCGATTTTTTGTAAATCAGATAAGCGCTCGCAAAAAAAACCAACACAAACCAAGCCACGGCTGTTTTTGGGTCAAGGTGAAATAAAAACGGCATTGGCAAGATGGCCGTAGCGGTTCCGAAGAAAAAAACATTGTCTCGAAAAAGTTTGGGACGATTAACTTTGCCATCTAACTGCCGGAGGTGGACGGCCGACGCTTTATTAACATGAACCCGTCTTTTTAGGTAAGAGCGCCAGCCGATGTAGGTTAATAACAAATTAATTGCCGCGAAACCTAAAAATATCAACGCCAGCTGCGTAAAGGTGAAATGAAAATCAAAAAACAAATACGACAAGAAAGTGCCCATTCCCATGCCGATAATATCAATGAGCGAATTTTTAACATTTTCCACGATTTGGGTAAGAGATTCCCATATTTCGTAAAAGAAACCAAGAAATAAGGACAAAGTCAAAATTTGCCAAAGCGGTAAATTAAAAATCAAACCGACAATACCAATCAAGATTCCCGATATGACATGAACCAATAGCCATAAGTCAACATATCGGCCGTGCCCGAAACGAAATTTTACGGCGCTTTGCGCCGAACGTTCAAAATACAAAATCATTTTCGGTGTGATTTCTGGTAAAAACGCGAGAGTTCTTCTTTTACCACTTCCTCATCGCTCCACGGAATTTTACTTCCATTTGGTCCCATAATGAATGGGTCGTTTTGTTTTTCGGGTTTGTCTGTCCATGCGATTTGAAGCGCGCGCTTAATTGCTTCCCGTCGGTCCAAAATTATTTCCGGTTTGTTTTTGGAAAATCCCTTTTCCATATCTGAAAGAATCGCACTGGGGTCTTCGTCGTAAGGGTCTTCGTTGGTGAGAATAATTTTGTCACAATACTGGTCGGCGATTTTGCCCATTTCGGGCCGTTTCCATTTGTCCCGTCCGCCACCGGTGTTTCCGAGCACACAAATTTTTCTTTTGTTCGGAAACGCTTCGTAAATCGCGCGCAACGAGTCGGATGTGTGAGCATAGTCCACCACCACTTCAAAGCCGCTGACTTTTATAATCTGCGCTCGGCCTTTGATTTCGGCCACTTTTTCCACCGCCCGTTTAATCGCTAAAGTGGAGATACCTAAAATTTTGCCGAAATTAGCGGCGGCGAGAATATTATAAATATTAAAAATTCCGCGCAAACGCGAAGTTATTTTCTCGCCGCCAAACATCATTTCCAGACCGTCTGATTTTAAGCTGTAAAGTTTTGCGTCTGCCAGTCGGTAGGGAATTTTATTTTGCACATTCACCGCTAGAAATTTCTCGCCTTCCTTGTCGTCAGCATTGGCAATAATTGTTTTATTCAACTTGGGCGATTTTTCCAAAGCGCGGGCGATGGAGAGTTTGGCGTCGCGGTATTTTTCATAAGAACCGTGCGATTCAATATGCTCTGGCGCGAGGTTGGTGAAAATCAGGGCGTCCAGAGCAATGAATTTGTGGCGGAATTGTTTGGCGCCCTCGCTGGTTATTTCCAAAATCGCCCAGTCGCATTTCGCGCGAACAGCCTGCCGAAGAAATTTTTGGATGAAAAATCTACCGGGCATAGTCATTTTGAAAAGATTTCGCTCCGTTCGTTCGCCGATTTTGAAACGAATAGTTGAGGCGAGCGCGGTTTGTTCGCCGGCTTCCTCCAAAATCACATTCACCAATTCGCAAACTGAACTTTTACCCTTGGTGCCCGTTACGCCAACCACTTTAATTTGGCGGGCGGGGAAGCGATAGATATAAGCTCCAATTAGCGCCAGTAAAAAATGGTAGAGCGGTTGCGCTCGATGAAACATTCCTGATGGGATAATTTTTTTCCCAATATAAAAAATTTTTTCAATCATAAAGATTAGTGTGAGTATCAATGGTAACAAAAATTACCACGGTCTCTTCAATTTTGAAAATCGCCCGCAAGTCGCCGGTAATATTTATACTGCGGTGGCCCGCCCACTCGCCGTGGAGCGGGTGATTGTTGAGAATAGGG
>LCJJ01000004.1 GCA_000999175.1 Parcubacteria group bacterium GW2011_GWB1_44_7 | reverse complement strand
TTTTTGGTAATTTGAGCGAATAATTCTTTGCCTTCGTCGGTAAAATTTAACAACACTTGCGGCTCACCAATGTTTTGGCCAAATTCCAAAGCGGCGCGTTTCAGCAAACGACCAGTCAGGCCGGTTGGAATCAAAGTAAGAGTGGGGGTGGTGGTGCCGGCGGCCGGCGGTCCTTCTTGGACCAATTTAAATTCCAACAACGGTGTTTTACCAATCATTTCAATAGCCTTATCAATGTTGGCAACACCGGGCAATTCCACGATAAGTTTTTGAGCAATAGTTTTGCCGGCGATTAAACCGGCTGATTCAGTTTGGACAATTGGCTCGGAAACGCCGAATAAATTAACGCGTCGCTCAATAACATTACGCAAGGCTTCCATAGAAGAAGCAATATCGCCCGCCGCCACTTCGGAAACATCGGCTTGATAAACCAGATGGCTGCCGCCGTTCAAATCCAAACCTAATTTAAAATTGTAATTTGAATTACTTGATTCGGTTTGATAAACAAAATAGCCGATACCAACGGCGGCGACAATGACCAAGAGAGCAATGATTCGTTGTTTAAACATTTTAATGACATTATCTTACCTATTGCCAAAATTTTCGCAAGCTCTCTCATTTTATAAGAGGTTTTACTTTAACTAGATTTTTTGATATCTTAAACTTTGAGAAACGGCGGAAAGAACAAATTTTAAAAATTCTAGGCGGGGGCGTGCCACCCCGCCATGGCGGGGGGGGGGTAAGGAATTTTTAAAATTTCGTTCTTGAAGCCGTTCCGTAATTAGCGAGTATAGCTCAGGTGGTTAGAGCGCGTCACTGATAATGACGAGGTCGTAGGTTCGAGTCCTACTACTCGCAAAATCAAAGGGAATTATACAGAGTTTCAATTTGCGATAACATTTTTGAGAGGCCGAATTTTTCGGTGATGACATTTTGAAGCGCCGCGCCGAAAGCGGCGCGGCGCTCCGGATTATTTATTAAAAATTCCATCGCCTTTCTGATTTCCGCCGGCCGGCCGGCGCGAACTAAAATACCCGATTCCATATCGGTAATGATTTCCGGCAAACCGCCGACATTACTGGCGATAACCGGCCGGCCGGCGGCTCCCGCTTCCAAAATGCTGTAAGGCATCCCCTCTTTGGTTGATGGCAGAAGAAAAACATCAAAAGCCTTTAATAGAGTGGCGGTATTGTCAATTTGGCCAACCAAAAATACTTTCTCCTGTAGTTCTCGCTCTAAAATAAGTCGTTCTAAATTTTTTCTTTCTTCGCCTTCACCGACAATCACTAAAACCGCCGGTAAATTTTTGTCCAGCGCTTCAATGGCAAAATTCAACCCTTTATTTTTATGAAGTTCGGCAATAGTGCCGAACCAGAATTCCCCATCAAGTGTTTTTTGGTTGGGCAGAATCTTTTTCCGCGCTTCGCTTTTTTCCAGAAAATTTATTGTGTTGATGCCGTTAGGGATTACCGTGATTTTATTTTTAACACCAATAAAATCAGCGCTTGCGTTCTTGTCATTTTCCGAGACGGCTATGGTTTTATGAGTTAATAAAATCGTCAGCCAAGAAAAAAAACGCATTGTTATTGTCCACCATTGAGGTTGTTTTTCTAGAAACATCCAACCGTGAACGGTATAAATGATTTTTTTAATGCCGAGTAAGCGCCCAATCAAAGCTCCTAAAAAGCCGACTTTTGAACTATGTAAATGAAGAATGTCCGGCTTTTCTTTTTTGATTATTTGGAAAATCTTGAAAAATGAAATTAAGTCGTTGAAAATTTTGATATCGCGTCCCAATGTTTCAACGGCAATCGTCCGAATGCCGGCTCCGTCCAATTTTTCTTTGAGCAAACCACCGCCTCCCAACGCTACCGCCGTTTCAAATTTGTCTTCGGGCAAATTAGTGGCCAAATCAAAAACCTGGCGCTGAGCGCCACCCCAATTGGATTTGGTAATCACATATAAGATTTTTTTCTTCCCCGTCATTTTGTTGATTTAACAATACCATAATTTTTAGAAATTGAAAATTGAAAATTGGAAATTTCTGTTGAAATGTTGTATGCTATTTCCACTTATGGTTGGTTTAGGAAAAAGAGAAGCGTTGATTTTATTGGCTGGCGATATTGTGATTTTCGCTTTGTCGCTTTGGTTGGCTTTGTTTTTCCGCTACGGCGAATTGCCCAATGGAACTGTCTACGGCTCCCACCTCACGCCATTCTTGCTGGTTTTTACTTTGTCGGTTTTGGTTTTTTTTATTGCCGGTTTATATGAAAAACATACGGTAATTTTGAAAAGCCGTTTGCCCAGCATTATCCTACGCGCCCAGCTGGTCAACAGTTTTTTGGCGGTGTTGTTTTTCTATCTCGCGCCTTATTTCGGCATCACCCCCAAAACCAATCTGTTCATTTATTTGGTGATTTCTTTCGGCTTGATTTTGCTTTGGCGGCTTTACGGTTTGGCGCTGTTCGGCTTTCGCAAAAAACAAAATGCCATCATTGTCGGCAGCGGCACGGAAATGAAAGAATTGTTTGAAGAAGTCAATAACAACACTCGCTACAATTTACGCTTTATTTCCTCGGTGGATTTGGATAAAATGGAAGCCATTGATTTTCAGGAAGAGATTTTGAATCGGGTTTATAGCGAGGAAGTGTCGGTGGTGGCCGTGGATTTGCGAAGTGAAAAAGTGGAATCGCTTTTGCCCCATCTCTACAATCTGATTTTTTCCAAAGTCCGGTTTATTGACACTCACAAAATTTACGAAGATATTTTTGACCGCGTGCCGCTTTCTCTGCTTCAATACACTTGGTTTTTGGAAAATATTTCCTTGTCGCCCAAATTCACTTTTGATTTTTTGAAGCGTTTGATGGATATCGCCTTCGCTTCGGTTTTAGTTTTAATTTCTCTTTTGTTTTATCCTTTTGTTTGGCTGGCAATCAAATTAGACGATGGTGGAACATTATGGAGCGTGCAAGAGCGCATTGGTCAAAATAGCCATCTCATAAAACTTTTAAAATTTCGCACTATGGAAATAGCCAATGACGGCGGCCAATGGAACAAAGACAATCAAAACAAAGTAACCCGGGTCGGCAATTTTTTGCGCAAGACCAGAATTGACGAGTTGCCCCAGCTTTGGAATGTTCTAAAAGGCGATATTTCTTTGATTGGGCCGCGGCCGGAATTTCCCAAACCGGTCAAGCTTTATGAAAAGCAGGTGCCGTATTATGGCGTTCGTCATCTCATCAAGCCCGGACTTTCCGGTTGGGCTCAAATTCACCATGATGAGCATCCTCATCATACGATTGATATGTTGGAAACAAAAAACAAGCTTTCTTATGATTTGTATTACATAAAAAATCGGTCTATGATGCTGGACCTTAAAATCGCTTTAAGAACCATCAAAACTTTATTGTCGCGCAGCGGCGTCTAAAATGAATCAAACGATTTTAGAATTTTTATACGGTTTAGCTTCAAACAATTCTTGGCTGGCGGCGCCGGCAGTTTTCTCGGCTGTTTATTTGCCATATTTAATCATCCTTTCGCTGGCGGTCGGCGCGGTTTTTTCCAAGAATAAAAAATTTAGACGGCAAGTAATTTTTTCTTTCGCTATCACTTTTGCTCTCTGGTTTTTGGTTTTTCTTTTTAAAGAATTTTTTCCAACGCCTCGGCCATTTGAAGTTTTATCCAATATTGTTCCGCTTTTTCCCCATTTCCCCGACAGCGCTTTTCCTTCCGGTCACGCCACTTTTTTTGGCGCCTTGGCGGCCGCGCTGTTTTTCTTGGACAACAAACGGCTGGGTTTATGGCTTGGTCTGGCGGCGGTTTTAATCGTCGTCGGTCGAGTGGCTACCGGCGTTCATTGGCCGGCTGATGTTATCGCCGGCCTGCTCATCGGCTCAATCGGCGCTTGGGTTTCGGTTAAACTTGTTTCCCCACGGTCTCTGCCACAGGGTAATTGATTGTCCAATTCTTTAAAATTATTTTTTCTTAAAAGGCACCCCAATATGCTCAAGGAAAGTTAACGCTTCGGCGCGGGTTCGAGCGTTGGTTACTATGGTCACCGCCATACCGAAGACATCGCGCAAATCTTCATCGGCTGTTTCCGGAAAAATCGTGTGTTCTTTAACGCCGATGGTGATGTTGCCCATTTCATCAACGGCTTTCGGCGAAATGCCGCGAAAGTCTTTGGTGCGAGGTAGGGCGACATTTAAAAATTTGTCCAAAAAGCCGAACAACCGCGGGCCGCGCAAGGTAATTTGATAGCCGATTAAATCACCCGAACGCGTTTTGAAAGAAGCGATGGCTTTTTTGGCGCCTCGGGGCGCCGGTTTTTGGCCGGTAATTTTAGTCAAGCGGCTCGCCACCACTTCATTGCGTTTTTTATCTTTGAACGAGCCGGTGCCAACGCTGATTACCGTCTTCAAAAGCCGGGTGGCTTGCATCGGGTTCGTCCAACCCAATTTTTCTTTCAGGGCGGCAAATGCTTCATTTTGTTTTTGTTTGATTGTTTTCACGTTCTATTTTTTTGCCAATCGGACATTGGATACATGAATTGGCATCGCTTTTTCCACTACTTGCCCTTTTTGATTGGCACGCTTCGGTCGCTGATGATGTTTGCGGCGGTTGATACCTTCAACAATCACTTTGTTTTCTTTCGGTAAAGCCAAAACCACTTTGCCGCTTTTACCTTTATCGGCGCCAGTTATTATTTCTACGGTGTCTCCTTTTTTTATAAACATAAAATTAGTATCGTTAAACGATTTCTGCCGCCAAAGAGGTAATCGGTTGAAAACCTTTTTCCGACAATTCGCGGGGAATCGGTCCAAAGACCCGACCGGCAATCGGTTCGTGTTTGGCTTTATCCACAATGACAACCGCGTTTTCATCAAAACGGATATAGGAACCGTCGCGTCGGCGGTAAGCTTTGCGTTGGCGCACCACCACTGCGTGTAAGACATCTTTCTTTTTAATCGGCTTACGGGGTTCGGCTTTTTGCACCGACAAGACCACCAACTCGCCGAGTTGAGCGTAACGTTTGCGGCTGGAACCGAGCACTTTGAAAATTCGGCCGATTTTGCCGCCGGAATTGTCGGCTATTTTTACGATGGAGCGGGGTTGAATCATATTATTTTAAAGTGTTTGTCTTTGGAAATTGGTCGGCACTCTTCCATTTCTATCTTATCGCCAATTTTTTTAATGTTACCCGGGTCATCGGCTTTGTAGCGCTTGGTTACCCGAAAATATTTTTGATATTTCGGGTGCTTAACCAACCTATTTACTTCCACCACTACCGTGTTTTTCATCTTATCGGAAACCACCACGCCGGTAAGCGCGCGCTTATGTTTGATTTCGGTATCCTTTTTTTCTTTTTGGTCTTTCATAAAAGCCAGTGAAGCTAATGCGGCTATTTTGCTCTCTTGCTAATCTCGGTCAGAATACGGGCAATTTCTTTGCGGGTGTTTTTACCCTCTTTGACATTGCGACTTTTACTGCCGGCAATCTCAAAACGAAATTTCCTAAATGCCTCGCGCTTCTCGGCGAGCAAGTGCTCAAGTTCGGGGACGGTTTTTTCGGTAAGGTTCAACATTAGCTTAAAAATTAACGGCTGACAATCTTAGTTTTAACCGGTAATTTAGTGCCGGCTTTTCTCAAAGCCTCGGCAGCTTCAACTGGCGGCAAACCGTCCACTTCAAACAACACTCGGCCGGGCAGAATTTCAACGCAATAACCTTGCGGGTCGCCTTTGCCTTGTCCCATTCCCACCTCGGCCGCTTTGGCGGTATAAGGTCGGTCGGGGAAAACTCTAATCCAAATTTTTCCGGTTTTACCGATAAAACGGCTAATCACTTTGCGCGCCGATTCCAACTGTTCCGATTTGAGCCGGCCAATTTCCAGCGCCTTTAAACCAAAAGTGCCGAAAGCCACCGTTGTGCCGCGGGTTTCCACCCGAGCCTTTTTTGGATTAAACCGTTTGGTTTGCCATTTGCGATATTTTACTTTTTTCGGTAGAAGCATGGTGATAATAAACTTAAAACTAAAAGCGAAAAACTTAAAATTTTAAACTTTTCGTTTTTCGCTTTTAGTTTTACTAAAAATCTCTCCCCTAAAAATCCAAACCTTAATGCCGATGTCGCCGTAAGTCATATGGGCTTTTTCGCGGGCAAAATCAATGTCGGCTCGCAAGGTCTGCAACGGCACTCGACCTTTTTTCATTTCTTCTTGGCGGGCGATATCAGCGCCGCCGAGCCGACCGGAAAGAACCAAGCGCACGCCTTTGACGTCGCGGTTGGCCATCACCTTTTCAATCGTTTGTTTCATCACTCGGCGGAAGGGCAGGCGTTTTTCCAAACTTTCGGCAATCATCTGACTGACGACCGGCGCGCTGGATTCCGGCGATTTGATTTCCTCAATATCCAACTTGAAGTCTTTGTCAAAGGGTAATTTAAGCCGATTCATTTCCTTGAGAATTTCCGAGCGTAATTTTACCGCCCCTTCTCCGCTTCGGCCGATTAACAAACCGGGCCGCGCGGTTTTAATGACCACCTTGATGGTTTTCGGCCCTCGTTCTATTTCTACCAAACCGGCAAAAAGACCCCGCAGACGTTTGGCTAAAAACTCGCGGAGCATAATGTCCCGTTTCAAAAAATCTCGGTATTGTTCTCGGACGCCGAACCAGCGCGACTTCCAGTCGCGAATGATGCCTAAACGGTGAGCGTATGGATGGACGGTATGGGACATAAAATTAGCTTCGTTAGCTTTTAGCTTCGTTAGCTTTTAGCAAGTCATTTTGTTCGTCTAAGATCACGGTGATGCGGCTGGTGCGTTTTTTAATGCGGTTAGCGGTGCCGCGAGCGCGAGGCATCAATCGTTTTAAAGTCGGGCCGGCGTCCACTCTGATTTCTTTGACGAATAATTTATCTTTAGCCACTTTGAAATTTTCGCCGGCATTGGCGATTGCCGATTCAATAACGCTTTTGACCGGCGAGGCGGCGGCTTTGCTGAAAAAACCGAGAGTCGCCAGAGCTCGTTCCACTTTTTTGCCGCGCACGAAATCGGCCACGAGACGGACTTTTCTCGGCGACTGGCGATAATTGTTTAAACTGGCGGTAATCATGATTATAAAATTTCTAATATCTAATTTCTAATTACTAATAATTACTAATCAGACTCCAATGACTAATTTCTAAAATTCAGATATTAAGCTTTTTTCTCGGTGGCGGCCGGAGCGGCTTTAGCGGCTTGGGCGGCGGCGATTTCCGATTCTTTCTTTTTCGCTTCCAATTCCTTTTGCATCTTGCCGCCGTGTTTGATAAATTTCCGCGTTGGCGCAAATTCGCCGAGTCGATGACCGACCATATCCTCGCTGACAAACACTTCAAGATGTTCACGCCCATTGTGGACGCCAAATTTAAAACCGACCATTTCCGGCGCGATTTGACAAGCTCGCGACCAAGTTTTAATGATCTCGGTTTGTTCGGGCTTTTTTCCGGCAATTTTTTTAAGCAGCCGTTCGTCCACGAACGGCCCCTTTTTAAGCGATCTGGTCATATTTAGAAACAAAAAGCTCCGCCAAAGAGCTTGACGACATATTAACAAAAACCGATTTTATGTCAAATGGCCAAATGCATATAAATTTTATACCCTTTTCTTTCCAATTTTGCGGCGAGAAACGATGAAAGGATTGGAATATTTGTTAGGATTGCGAGTTTTCTGGCCTTTGCCCGTTGGTTTGCCGTAAACATTGACTTCGCGCCGCCGGCCGCGCCCTTGTTTGCCTTCGCCGCCGCCTCGCGGGTGGTCGACCGGATTCATTGCCGAACCGCGCACCGTCGGCCTAATGCCATACCAACGGCTTCGGCCGGCTTTGCCGATATTAATCAGCCAATTTTCTTCGTTGGAAACGGCGCCAATGGACGCCCAACATTTTGCTAGAACTTTTCTAATTTCGGTGGACGGCATTTTTAAAGTTACAAAATTGTCTTCAATTGCCGCCACTTCGGCATAATTGCCGGCCGAGCGAGCCAAAACGCCGCCCGCTAAAGGTTTGGTTTCCACATTATAGACAAAAGTGCCAACGGGAATTTTAAATAAAGGCAGACGATTGCCGACTTTTACCGGCGCGTTTCCCGAAACAATGAAAGAATCACCCACTTTTACATTTTGCGGTATTACCACATAACGCCGTTCGCCGTCTTGATAAAGAACCAAAGCGATAAAAGCGCTTCGATTTGGGTCATATTCAATCGTTTCAATTTTTGCCGGAATGTCTTTTTTGTCAAAAACAAAATCAATGTCGCGATAAAGTCGTTTATGGCCGCCGCCTTTGTGCCGCGTCGTCAATCGGCCTTTATTGTTTCGGCCGGCGGCGCGCTGAAAACCGCCAGTTAAGGCTTTGTGCGGTTGGCTAGCGGTCAAGAAATTCTTAAAAGACACATTAGTCATGTGCCGCCGCGATTTGGATGTTGGGTTATAGGATTTCATAAAATTAAATTTTAATTAGATTATTTCTATCTTTTCTCCTTTCTTGAGATACACATAGGCTTTTTTGCCGCCGGCTTTGAAACCTTTTTTTCCGCGAATAAACACTTGCTTGCGGGGAGTTTTAGCGACATTAATTTTAATCGGCGAAACCTTATAAAGATTTTTGAAAGCGACGGCTATTTCTTTTTTATTCGCGTCTTTTTCAACTTCAAAAACATGAACGCCGTTTTCAGCGACGGTCGTAGCTTTTTCAGTTACTCTCGGGCGAATTATTTTATTCCTGGCCATGTGATTGTTTGAGGTTTGACGAACACCAACATCCGATAATTTAAAAGGGCAACCGGATTTAAATTTCTCGCTTCCATTATTTCTAAATTGGAAAAATTGCCAAAAGCTCGGCTAATTTTTTCGTCTTTCGTCGGCAATACCACAATAGCGGCATTATTTTTTTTAGCAAGCAAGCCGCCAAAACCTTTGATTTTTGACAGAGCGCCGACGATTGTTTTGGCCTCGCGAGCCTTAGGTTCTTTGAGAATAATATCTTCCACTAAAAGAATTTCTCCATCACGGGCTTTAGCCGAAAGAATGGCGCGCAAAGCCGCCGTTTTCATTTTTTTATTGATTTTACGGTAAAAATTTTCCTCATTTTGCCGCGGTCCGTGAGCCACGCCGCCGCCGCTCCACAAAGGCGAACGAATGGAACCGTGCCGGGCGCGGCCCGTGCCTTTTTGTTGCCAGGGTTTCTTGCCGCCGCCGCGCACTTCGCCGCGGGTCTTGGTGTGAGCGTAAGGTTTTCTGGCGCTTTCAATCATTGAGGCGACCACTTGATGGACCAAATCGGCATTCCAAGGCGCGCCGAAAATACTCTCAGGAAGTTTTATTTTTCCTGTTTCTTGACCTGCTTGGTTGTATACAGTGGTTTCCATTTACGCTTTTAGTTTTTAATTTCTACCAATGTTCCCCTTCTCCCCGGCACCGCCCCACCTAAATAAATTTCATTCTTTTCCATATCAACTTTCAATACCGGCAGATTTTTCACGGTAATTCTGTCGCCGCCCATCCGGCCAGCCATTCGCATGCCTTTTGCCACCCGGCCGCCGGCGCGGGCGCCGCCGCCAATTGCTCCTGGTTCTCTCTCCGAGTGTTTTTGGCCGTGAGTCCGCGGACCGCCTTTGAAACCGTGCCGTTTTACCACCCCTTGAAAACCTTTGCCTTTGGAAATTGCCGAAACGGTAACTAATTCGCCCGTTTGGAAAATTGAAGCATCAATTTTTTCGCCAATTGTCGGTGCTTGAGCGTTTGTTGTCAATCGATATTCCTTAAATCCTTTTTTCTTGTTGCCAAAACCGATTTGTACGGCGCTATAACCATTTTTTTCAACCGTTCTAAGTGAGGTTATTGTTGTCGTTGGCACGCGTAAAACTGTCGCCGGATAATTTTTACCGTCTTCGCTGAACACCTCGGTCATATTCACTTTTTTGGCAACGATAAATTTCATATAAAAACAGAGTCGGGACGACTCATTCGTATCAAATAAGATAGCAAAATAAGCTTAGGATGTCAAAATCTCCGCGTCGGAATCGGCGATAACTACGGTGTGTTCAAAGTGGGCGCTGCGTTTGCCATCGGCGGTTTTGTAAGTATAACCGTCCTCGTCCAAAACGACTTCTTCCGTACCTTCATTTAACATCGGTTCAATAGCCAAAACCATACCGGGCAAAAGCTTCTCGCCTTTGCCTTTTTTGCCGAAATTTGGCACGAATGGCGGTTCATGAATGGCATAACCGATGCCGTGGCCGGCCAAATCTCGGACGATGCCGTAACCAAAAGGTTTGACGAATTTTTCAATGGCGGCGCCGATGTTGCCGACAAAACCGTTGCCGCGCGCCGCGCCGATGCCGATTGCCAGCGCTTTTTTGGTTGTTTCAATAAGTTTTTTTGCCAACTCATCAATTTCGCCGACCGGCACGGTGATCGCCGCGTCGGTGAATAAACCATCATGACACAAACCTAAATCCAAGCTAACAATATCGCCTTCTTTTAAAATTTTTTCTTTTTCATTGGGAATGCCGTGAACTATTTCATTATTGATTGAAACGCACAGCGCCGCCGGATAGGGCCGTTTGGCGTCTTTGGGCGTATAACCCAAAAAAGCCGCCTCATCGCCGTTTTCTTTAATCAGTTTTTCCGCCAGAGTATTTAACTTTATCGACGATACTCCCGGCTTTACCGCCCGCGCTATTTGCCGTAGAATTTCTGCGTGCCGTTTGCCACCCTCGCGCAAAATCGCAATTTCCTCGGGTTTTTTGATGGTAATCATAAATTTTGAAAAAAACAGCGTAAAGAACAAATTTTAAAAATTCTAGGCGGGGGCGTGCCAAATTGCGAGGTCTGCCGAGCAATTTGGGGTTAAGGAATTTTTAAAATTTAGTTCTTGGAGCTGTTTAATCATTATAAATTTTTCCAACTATATCTTGATGAACTTTTTCTATGATTTGCTCTCCGTTGATTCGCAGAAATTTGTAATCGGGACTGTTTTCAAAAAATTTCAGGGTCGGCAAGACATCTTTTTCGTACCAAGCCAATCGCCTTTCAATTTCCGCCGGGTCGTCATCATTTCTGCCCCGCGAAAGCAAGCGTTCTTTCGCCCACTCCTTGGAAACTTCAATTAAAATTACAATAGGTTTGTCTCGCTTGTAAAATTTTAATGCCGAATCCAAAATTGGCGCTTCATGAGCCCGGCGGCAAACGCCGTCAAAAACTAAATGCTCGTCGCCGTGAACTTTGTCCGCCAGAAATTTACTCCAGACGAAAATCGGCATAAACTCCGGCAACAATCCGCCTTGGTCTAAAACCTGTTTTACCAGTTCATTGGTAAAGCCGGATTCAAGCGCGAACTCGCGCAGTAATTTTCCCGTTTCCAAATAAAGAGTCCGGCGGTTCGGCTCTTTTTCCGCCAAATATTTAATCAGCAAATCGGCTTGGGTGCCTTTGCCGCAACCCGACCGACCGTAGAAAATAAAAGTCTGGGGATTCATTTATTAGTTGAAAAGTTGTAAGTTGCAAGTTGCAGGTTTTAGTATTCCCTCATGGAAATTTGCGCTTCTATTTTTTTGACGAGATCAATGACAACGGAAACGACAATGAGCAAAGCGGTGCCGCCGATGGCCAGATTGTTGGCGCCGGTAAAAGCTTTCATTATCAGCGGTAAAACGGCGATAATGCCCAAAAACAGCGCGCCTACCAGAGTGATGCGAGTTAAAACATTAGCGATGTGTTCGGAGGTCGGTTTGCCCGGTCTCACGCCGGGAATGAAAGCGCCGGATTTTTGTAGGTTGGTGGAAATGGAATCAGGGTCAAAAGTTACCGCCGTGTAAAAATAAGTAAATAGAAAAACTAGAATGAAATAAGCGGCGGCGTAAAACCACTGATTGCTTAAAATGTTCAAAATAAAATCAGATATTGCTTTAATGGTTGTATTATTGACCGCTGCCAAAAAATTTAAAACCATTTGGGGCAAAAGCAAAATAGAAAGGGCGAAAATAATCGGAATGACGCCGGCTTGATTGACCCGCAACGGCAAATAGGTGGAAATGCCGCCGTAGACTTTCATGCCCCTCACTCGTTTGGCGTAAGTAATCGGTATTGGCCGCTCGGCTTCGGTAATAAAAACTACGGCAAAAATTATTATCAAAGCCGCCGCCAGAAAAGCGAGATAAGTCGGAATTTGCGCCGGGTCAAAAGTAAAAATTAATTGGCTGAAGGTGGAAGGAATTTGAGCGACAATGCCGGCGAAAATTATTAAAGACACGCCGTTGCCTATACCAAATTCCGTCACCAATTCGCCCAGCCACATCAAAAGTATGGAACCGGCGGAAACAGTCAAAACATTAACCGCAAAACCGAAAGTGCCGACATCCGGAATCGCTCCTTGTTTCTGAAGAAGCAACAAAAAGCCAAGACCATTAGCTATACAAAGCGGGACGGACAACAACCGCGACCATTGGCTGAATTTTTTTCGGCCGGCTTCACCCTCTTCGTGATAAATCGCTTTTAGTTTCGGGGACATCATAGTCAAAAGCTGCATAATGATGGAGGCGGTAATGTAAGGTCCGACGCCAAGCATCACGATGGAAAGGTTAGACAAACCGCCGCCGGAAAAAATATCCAAAAGTCCAAGAAATTGGTTGTTGGAAAAAAAGGCCGCCAGTTTTTCGTGGTCAATGCTCGGAATGGGAATAGTGGCCAACACTCGGAAAATCACCAGAATCGCCAAAGTGAACAACGCTCTTTGGCGGAGAACTTTATCCTGAAGCATCAGCTTTAATTTTTCTAAAAATTTGCTTAACATAACGATGCCAATATGCGAATGATACTAATTTTTTTTGGAACCGCCGGCTTTCTCAATAATTGTTCGGGCGTTTTGAGAAATTAAACAATTCTCAATGATTAACTTTTTAGAGAGTTGCCCGTTGCCAAGAATTTTAACTTTGGGTAATTGGCCGCTTATCGTTTGAAGCAAATTTTTGGCAACCAAAGTTTTTGGACTAACCGTTTCGCCCTCAATGAAATTTTTTTCCAAAACATTGATATTAAAAACCGCCGGTCTTTTTTCAAAACTTCGATTAATGTTTTTTCCCCGACCGCGCAGTTTCGGCAATTTTTTGATTAAGTCGCGGATTTCCGGCCTAACTTTGTGGCCGGCGCGGGCGGTTTGGCCTTTGCCGCCGCGGCCCGAGGTTTTGCCGCGCCGGCCGCCGCGGCCAATGGCCACGGAACGTTTGTTGGGATGAGTTCTTTTAAGATTGTGGAATTGCATGGTTTTGGTCGATTGGTAATTCCGAGAGCGCCTTAACAGTGGCGCGGGCGATATTTAATTTATTTTTGCTACCGGAAAAAATTTTTCCGACTATACTCTTGATACCGGCTAATTCTATAACGGTTCTAACGGCGCTGCCGGCGATAATGCCGCGGCCGGGCGAAGGTTGAAGCATAACAATGGCGCTGGAATATTTCGCTTCCACTCGATGAGCAATGGAGCCGGTTTTTGTTAAATTGATTTTAATCATATTTTTCTTGGCATCCCTGGTCGCTTTATCAATGGCCAAAGCGGTGTCAGCGCCTTTGCCCATTCCGATACCGACTGAACCCTTGCGATTGCCGAGCACTAAAGCGACGCTGAAGTTAAAACGCTTGCCTCCGGCAACAACGCGCGTTACCCTCCGGACCTCAAGAGTTTTTTGGTCAAATTCCGATTTAACACGACCGTCGCGCATTTGACCGCGACCGTGGCGCCTAAAAACATTTTTGGGCGGCCTGGTCGCCGAAATCGGCGCTGTCCCTATTTTTTTTATTTCCGGTTGTTCAGTCATAGTTCAAACTTATCAAGATTTTCCTAAAAAACCAAGCCGCCGTCGCGCGCGCCATCCGCCAAAGCTTTTACTTTGCCGGTGTAAACATAACCGCCGCGGTCAAAAACAATCTTTTTAATTTTTTTGTCACCGGCTCGTTGAGCGATGGTTTTGCCGACTTCTCGCGCCTCATCTTTTACTTTTTTGTTAAATTCTAAAGATGAAGCCGCCGCCAAAGTTCGACCGGCAACATCGTCAATAATTTCGGCGTAAAGATATTTATTGGACTTAAAAACTGACAAACGAGGCCGTTCCGCGGTGCCGGCAATTTTAGCGCGAATTCGTTTATGTCTCCTTATTCTTTTTTCGTCTTGTTTTTTAGACATTGGAAATTAGTAATTATAATTTTTCTAAACTGTTTTCTTTCCTTCTTTTCTTCTAATCACTTCGCCTTCATAACGAATACCTTTGCCTTTGTAGGGTTCCGGTTTTTTGAGCGCTCTGATTTCCGCGGCAAAACGGCCAACCAATTCTTTATCCACGCCGGAAACCGTGATAAGGTTTTTTACCGCCGTGACATTAATTCCTTTGGGAATCGATATTTTTACTTGATGAGTAAAGCCGAGAGAAAAAATTAATTCACTGCCCTTAACTTCCGATTTGAAACCGATACCTTCCACTATCAATTTTTTTGTGAAGGGCGTAACCACGCCTTTGAGCATACTTTTTATTTCCGAACCGTAAGTGCCCCAAAGAGCCATCGTGTTTTTTGTTTCGGTCCGAGGCGTTAGCACGATAGCGTTGTCTTTTTCGGCAATAATGATGTCTGGGTTAAAATGACGGCAGACTTCGCCGGCCGGACCTTTAGCCGTTATTTCGCCGCCGTTGATTTTGACGGACACTTTATCGGGAATGGGAATCGGTTTTTTCGCTAATCTAGACATGTTTCAAATTTAAAATTTACCAGATTTCAAACAAAACCTCGCCGCCGAGTTTTTGTTTGCGCGCCTCCCTGTCCGTTAAAAGACCTTGATTGGTGGAAATAACGCTGACGCCGAAGCCGTTCCTGACTGGCCGGATATCCGCCGTTCGACGATATATTCTTTTGGCTCTGGTGGAAATTCGTTTGATGTTTTTGATGGCTGGCCCGCTTGTTTTCTTCAATAGTTCCACCTCTACGAATTTACCGCGCTTTTTGCTTTTCTTGGCGAAGGATTTTACAAAACCGGCTCGTTGCAATGTTTCAGCGACAGCCAGGATTAATTTTGATTGCGGAAATAACACTGACGATTTGTCAGTGCCGCTGGCGTTTTTCAAAACGACTATGAAATTGGATAAATTATCTTTTACCATGATTTTACCAAGAAGATTTTTTGATGCCGGGAATCATACCTTCATTGGCGTATTCGCGAAAACAAATTCGACACAAGCCAAAATCTCTCATAAAGCCGTTCTTTCGGCCGCAACGGAAACAGCGCCGGACAATCCGGCTGCTGAATTTGGGTTTTTTGAGCGCTCTGGCTATAACTGATTTTTTCGCCATCTTGATTAAAACGAGTCCGTTGGGACTCATTCGTTCCATTAAAATAGCAAAAGCAAAGGAAAAAGTAAAGAGCGCGGCTGATGGGTGCTGACCCCACGACCTCTCGCGTGACAGGCGAGTGCTCTACCGTTGAGCTACAGCCGCATTATTAAACTAATTAATAAAAGATATCTTATCAAGATAATTTACCAAAAGCAAAATCCCCCCGCCTTGGGCGGGGGGATTTTGTGACTACTTAGTTTTCTCGTCACTTTCGGTCGGTTGCGTAGGAGGAACCGGTTTTGTTTCGTCAGCCATTGTTTTAAAATTATGAATAATAACTACAATCCACCCATATAAAACCTTATTGGATGGATGCCAATATCCTATCAGAAAATGTCAAAAAAAGCAAGAGTTAATGATTGGCAATCAGTTTTTTAAACTTTTCTATCATTGGCGTGGCAAGAGGCTCAAGGTTTTTGGCGCGGGCAATATAATAAGCGGTCCAGTGAGCGGCAATGGCTGAATTGATGATTTTTTCCCAACGATTGCCGCCAATTAAATTAATTTCCGAAATATTGCCGCCGAGTTCCGAAAGCGTTTGTTTGGTTACTGCCATTCTTTTTGTTATTCGCGGATTGTCGTCTTCGTCTTTAAGAAAAATAAAAATAAAATCTTTAATATGGTTGCCACTGGCAAAACTCGCCATTTCATTGTGATTCAGTTCCGGAAAGACATTGGCAAAAGCCGGTCGCTTGCTCGTTTCATTGATAATAATTTTCCAATAATTGGCAATCGCCCCATTTTGTTCAGAAGCATAGAAAAGAGGAATTCTGCCGCCAATCTCGTCGGCAATTTTTTTGTCCGGCGCGGTGAAAAAATTAGCGGTTTTTAATTCTCCAATTTTTTTCTCCTTTCCCATTAACCGCAACAACGCCGTCATTACAAAACCGGTTGCCATTCGCGGCGGTAAATCAACTTGTCCATCGGCGAAGCGGACCTCGGGTAAAATAATATGCGGCAAATTGTTTTTTCGGGCGAAAGCAATTAATTTCCCGCCCTTGGATATAATAGCCAGCGCGTATTTTTCTGCCAGCGCTTGTTCGGCAAAGTCCAAAGTTTCTTCGGTATTGCCGGAATAAGAAACGGCAATAAATATCTTTTTCGCAACATTCTCTTTGGACGGCAATACAGGCAAGCCGTAATTTTTGTGAACGATTAAATCCAAGGTCGGTTCGGCTGCTTTGATTAAATCCGCCGCCAAATGAGAGCCGCCCATGCCGCCGACTATAAAACTTTCCGCTTTTGGCAATAGCTCGGCATTTTTTACTAACGGCTCAAAAGCGAACTGCTGTGGAAAATCAGCCATTATCTCTTCAAATGTTTTCATTAATTTTTATTATACTCTTATTGGATTTGTTTCTCTATTGACAACTTGCCTAATACTTGCTACACTCTTGGCAGTTTTTTGAACCTTGAAATTGCGGATTTGGTTGCGGAATACAACCCGTTTTTTTGATGAAATGGTTTGTCTTCCGCAATCAAGTATCAGTCGATAAGGTCTCACATCGAGATACACGATCAGTTATTGGCTGTGGCATTACCGAATGAATAAAAATCCAGCGACAGCTGACCAGTTGCTTGAACTGGCGGCGCTTCAGATCAAACGGCTCAAGGATGTAGCCAACCAAGAGAAGGTTAAGGACGCGATCCAGAGGAATGAGCACCCATTTTGGGCGAAGTTCGACGAAGCCGTGGAAACCCTCAAAACCCGGGTGGAGACGACGGTGAAGTCTGTTGTTCAGTTGCTCAAAACCATCACGGTTGGCGCGGTGAATGCCAAAACCACCGCCGATTGCTTCACGGACCGAGGGCGGTATTACCACCGCGACGGTGACTTGGACAAGTTTTTGCCCAAGGTTCAAAGGGAACAGCCGGAAAGCAATTTCACGCCTTGCAGGCTGACGGAAGCCGCAACCTTCAAGCAAATGGCCGAGAACGCCCTCGGGGTTTCGGGAGACATCAAGACCCTCTCCAAGCTCCTCAAGGGACGAGGTCACACGACCACTCTCCCCGCTATTGAAGCGCTCATTGAGCGCCAAGAGAACGGCGAAGACATTGGTTTGCTAACTAACGGCTGGGCCAACTTCTTCTTCGTGGACAACGAAGACGGAGAAAGCGTCTCGGTTGTCTCTGTGCGCCGGTCTGATAGGAGGTGGGATGTCCGCCAGTACTCGTTTGGCCGCGCCTGCGGGTGGGCTGCTGTTTCCCGGTTTTTCTTCCGCAACTTCTCCGGAAACTAGGACACTGCCTTTGACCCTTTATCTTTTTCCTCACTACCCCGACACTCGCGTGTCGGGGTATACTTTATTTTATTCATAAATTCCCCACACACTAACTCACTGCGATAGCATAAAGTTAGTGTATGATAAATATTCGGAAAAATTTTGAAAGAAGAAATTTTGTTTTTTTAATATTTTCCCAAAAAAAAGATTCCGAGAATGCCAAAAATAGTGATTTTTTGAATAGTTACTATTTCCATAGGGATATTTTACCGCCAATACACAAAAATAACAAACCTGTCCACATCATCAATTGACTTCAAACAAAAAAGAAATATAATTTGATTATGAATTTTACTATCACGAAACCCAGAATATCGGCAATAGCGGAAATTTTGCGTGATGCCGGTCAAGTATTTCTTGCTTCTATATTGGTTGAACCATTGATAGGTCAAAGCGCTAATTGGTTATCGATTATTTCTGGAATAACTTTGTCAATATTTTGTTGGATTGTTAGTTTATTAATAATAAAATAAATCATTATGAATAATATTGCTAACTTTATGACAACATTTTACACTCTCGGCGCTTTATTGGTCATCGCCGCCACTTTGCTAGTTTTAGTCGCTAAAAAACAAAATTAAATATCACTAAAAAATATGTCTATCAACGCTTACATTCTCATCGGTCTCTTGATAATCGCTTTCGTCTTGGTTGTTTTGGTTGCCAAAAAATATCGTTAATTATTTGGCATTTTTACTCCTTAATTAATTTCAAAAATTTTGATTCGGAGAGTTGGGGGATACCGCGCGCGGCGGCGTGGGCGGCTTTGGAACCGGGTTCGTCGCCCACTATCACAAAACTGGTTTTTTTAGAAACCGTTTCGGCAACCGCGCCGCCGCGCTCGCGAATTTTTTGTTTAGCGGCGGCGCGTTCCAATGATTTCAAAGTTCCGGTAAGCACGAATGTTTTGCCGATTAATGGTCCCCCGATGTTTGCCATCGGGGCAAATTTTTCAATTTTTACTTGTTTTAGTAAATCATTAACCAATTTTTTATTTGCCGATGAGACGAACCAAACGGTAATCGCCGCCGCCACTTTAGGCCCGACGCCATTTATTTTTTCCAATTCCTCAAAAGGAGCGACGACGATTTTCTGAAAATTTTGAAAATGATTTGCTAAATCAATTGCCGTTTCTTCGCCAACTTGCGGAATGGAAAGCGCTGCCAGAAATTTCGGCAGAGAAACTTTTTTAGCTTGCTCAACGGCCGCCAATAAATTATCCGCTGATTTTTCGGCAAAACGCGGCAAGGCCAACAAATCGCCTCGCTTCAAAGTGAAAATGTCAGCATAAGAAGAGATTAGACCGTGAGCCAAAAGCAAATCAATGGTTTTTGGGCCTAGAGCTTCAATATCAAAACAATGCTTGGAAGCAAAGTGGTAAAACCGGCGTTTTTGAATAATGAAAGAATTTTTGTCAACACAACGCCAGGCCGCTTCGCCCTTAATCCGTTCAATTTTGCCACCGCCGCCGCACTCGGTAATTTTTTTAGGCCAAACAAATGGTTGGGATTTTTTCGTCCGCAATTCTTTGACCACTTGAACAATATCGGGAATGACATCGCCGGCTTTTTGTAAAATCACCGTATCGCCGACGCGCACATCCAAACGTTTGATTTCATCTTCGTTGTGAAGCGTAGCCCGCGAAACCACCGAACCGGCAACTGAAACTGGTTTTAATAGCGCCACCGGGGTAATAACGCCGGTTCGCCCTACTTGAAAAACAATATCTTTTACCATGGTTGTCACTTGTTCCGCCGGAAATTTGAAAGCAATACCCCAACGTGGCGCCTTGCCGGTATAACCGAGTTCGTTTTGTAATTTTTTTTCATTGACTTTTATTACCACGCCATCAATTAAATAATCCTCTTTTGGCGCATGCTCTTGCCACTGGCGCCAAAAATTAATTACCCCTTCGGTGTTTCGGCAAAGCCGGTAATGTTTATTGACCTTGAAACCTAATTCTGCCAGGTATTTTAATTCTTCAAATTGAGTTGATGGTATTGATTCACTACTGCTTGCTAAATCATAAATAAAGACTTCCAATCGCCGACTAGCCGTGATTTTTGGATTTAGCTGGCGAATAGAACCAGCGGCGATATTGCGCGGATTAGCGAATTCCAGTTCACCTTTATTTTTTTGTTCAACATTTAATTTTTTAAACTGACTTTTCGCTAGCCAAACTTCACCTTCAACAATTAAATCAACCGCCCGCCGAAGTTTTAGCGGCACCGATTCAATGGTCCGGACATTTTGGGTTACATTCTCGCCAACTTTGCCGTCGCCGCGCGTTGTCGCCAGAACTAAAATTCCCTTTTCGTATTCCAAAACAATTTTCAGTCCGTCAATTTTTAATTCGCAAACATATTCAAGGTTAAACTTTTTTTGATATTCAAGGTTTAACCTTTTCTTGATTCGCAAATCAAAATTTTCGATATCCTCTTCAGTGAAAGCGTCGTTGAATGACCACTGCGCCACTTTATGGACGACTTTTTCAAATTCCGGCAAAGGTTCTCCGGCCACTCTTTGCGACGGCGAATCAGCGCTAATCAGTTCCGGATATTTATTTTCTATTTCCGCCAATTCCCTTTTTAGAGAATCTAGCGCTTCCGGTGAAATGGTGGATTTATCAAATACGTGATATTCATAACGATAATGTTCTATCGCTTCTTTGAGCTTGTTCAAACGGTTTATGATTTCTCTGGAAACTTTTGACATAAATGAAGTTCAAAAAATTTTAATTTTGAGTTTTTAGTTTTTAGTTTTAAGTTTAATATGTCACCTGAATCGCTCGTTCTACTTTTCTTGGGCTGCCGGCGTCGCAGATATTATAACCGCGCGATTCTATAGTGGTAAAAATATTATCACCGCTGACTGTTTTATTGACCGTTACTTCACTGCAACCTTCGGTGGGGAAAATCCCATCACTAAATGATAAGTTAAATACTGTTGTGGCCGAAAACAAATCTGATGTCACCGTCCAAGTTTGATTAAATTTTTGTTCGTTGCAAGAAATAAGGTTGCTTCCGCCGTAATTCACTGAATATGAGGAAGTGGCAAAAATGCTATTGGGAAAACTGTTAATCGGGTCGTGTTTCAAATCCCAATAAAAAGCGCATTCCACGCCCGAATCAGAAGACAATAGCAACGATTTATAGATTTGATTAAAAATCGCTAAAGCCAACGATAACAAAACACTAGCCGTCAGCACCGCGAACAACAATGTAAATCCCCGATTTTTTTTGCTAAACAATCCAATCATAATTTTTAGTTTTTCGCTTTAAACTTTAAGTTTTTAATACTGCCAATTAGTTAAATTTTCTCGGGCGATAACTTTATAAGCGGCGGCGTTTGGACCTAACCATGAAATTGTTACTATAACCGCTATCTCGCGGTCATTGACTACATCAGCCATTTCCACCACTCTGGTAAAAATGGAATCATCGGTGCCAACACCGGTATCGTAACTATAAACGCCGTTTGATTGCCGATAGAGCAATGGCGGACAATTGCCACTTTGGCATTTTTTTATATTGTCAGTGCCAGAAGTAATTGTCGGGTCTACGATACATTTCCCATTAAAACAATTTTGAATGCCGCTGTCGGCATGCAACCAATCGCCATGCTTAATAACATTTTCATCACGAACATTGCGGATATATTCCATTGCCTCTTGCGCCAAAAAACTGGCGGTAATCTGCTGTTTGGATAAAACGGAAGAATTTAAACTTTTGGTTGCCAACGATAACGGCGCCGCCACGGCTAGCAGCAATATCGCGATTGCCACCAGTGTTTCTACCAACGTAAATCCTCCTTTTTCTTTTTTATTTTTCTTAGTCATTAGTAATTATAAATTTATTACTTGGGCATTCTTTGCGAAAGCGTTGTTTGCAAATTAAACGGCGTTTTAATTTTTTCCGTCGCGCCGGCGTATCCTTGAATGACAATCGTTACTCTTGGCTGCGCTTGGCTGCCAAGGCTGGCTCCTTGAACATAAAATTTTAGGTTTTCAATCATGATTTCCGGCGCGGAAATCGCCAATGCGCCGGCGGCATCTATCGCGCGGACAATTTGCGAACCCGACAAATAATAATAAACAGTTTTGTTATCATTGCTCCTTCTAAAAGAGAAAAAATCACTGCCGCCGGCGCAATCACTTGGCACCTGATTACTAACCAAAGAACCTGAATCGCCGCAGTGATAAGTATCACCTACCCTAATCGCTCGAGACATGCTTTCCAAAGCAAAATTTAAATTATTCATCACCGATTGAATCGCTTGGGCTTTATGGTTAGCGTCAATGGTTGTCAACAATGCGCCGGCGGCAGTTACCATTACCACTGAAAAAATGGCGATAGACACCAAAATTTCCACTAAACTGAAACCTTTGTTATTCATTTTATTGAACAGAAATCTGACCCGTAATTTCTATATTAATATTCTTGATAATGCCGGCCGGCGAAATTACTTCCACTCGAACGGCGCGGGCATTGTGAGAAACAATGTTGCCGTCGCAATCAAAAAAAACGAAATTGGCGTCGGGGTCGGGCCGCTCAAAAGAAATATCCGCGCCGCCAGCGCCAAGCAAATTGGCATTGCCGAAAGAATCAAGCCAATAAAGATTGTTGATGCCGTTACCCCGTCGAATAAGATAGCGTTCCAAAAATTCATCCGGTTTTTCGTAATATTGATTGCGGTTAACGTCAGCAAACAATACGAAAGAAACATTATCTGATTCATTAATGTCGGCGGTTGTGCCGCAAAGCCGAAAATGAACGCCGTAACCCACGTTAAAACTTTCCCCGCCGCTACCAAATTGTTTAACGCTAACACCATAGGATTGCGCTCGAGCTACCGTCAAAGCAACATCATAAGCCAAATTGGTCAAAAGAATGGTGTTATTAAAACGATTATTGCCGACAAAAACAATCAGGGTAATAAACATAAAAATTCCAAGTGTTGCCAAGGTTTCTACAAGAGTAAAACCTTTTTCAGTTCGTAGCTTGTAATTTGTGATTTGTAACATTAATGAAATAAGAAATTAATAAATTTAATAGGACTGATGTGAAAAAAATAAACCAGAAATGTTGCCGCAAATAAGAAAGGAGCGAAAGGCACCTCGCTTTTCATTGTAAGCCCCCCTTGATTTTTTTGCCAGTGTTGCCAGCCGACAATTAATAACGAAATCGCTGCGCCAAGCCAAAAAGCAAGAATAAAAGCATCTAAACTTTTGCCACCCAAAAGCCAGCCCAATCCTAAGCCGAGTTTGGCATCGCCCAGTCCCACCCATTTACCTTTGGAAAAATACCAGAGCAAGAAAAACGGCGCGGCGAATAGCGGCCCCCAAAGCAAGGCCGGAAATAAATTGCCGCCAAGATTATTTAAAATCGCCATTAAGAAAGTCAAAACGCCAAAAATCAAAGCTAGACCGTCAGGAATAATTTTGTGTCGCCAGTCGTAAATCATTATGATGATCAAAAAACACCAAGCTACTAATGCCAATGGTGAACGAAATAAAAAAAGAAAAACGATGGCGGTTAAAATTTCCACCAGCGGATATTGCCAAGAAATCTTAGCGCGGCAATTGCCGCACTTGCCGCGCAAAAAAACAAAACTTAAAACCGGTACCAAATCAACAATAGAAAGTTTTCTGCCGCAAACTGGACAAAGCGACCGACCGGTCAGTGGCGATTTGCCCGTCCCATATCGCAAAGCAACCACATTCAAAAAACTGCCCACTACTGCCCCAATTGCCAAAATAAAAAAATACCACAGATAAATCATTGAAAATATTATAACATAACATTTAAGAATTCCCATTCCAATACATTCTAATAATACCTAATAATAATTGGAATAATCGTGATTACACATGATTACATTTTCGTTTTCATTGTGTTCACATCATTAACCACACCTAATTCCGCGATAGCAAATTTAGGTGCAAAATCAAAATTTGTCACAATTATGACTTATGTGTCCAACTTCCAATTCAAATACCAAACTTACTCTTTAATTCATCCTCATTATCCACTGAATGAGCCATTAAAATCCGTACATACTCACTAATATCATAAAAATCAATAATCTGATTTATTTCTTCGATGCATGGAAAAGGGCAAACGAAAACTGATTTCTGTAATTCATAAAACCCAATGTTTAGTAAATGCATTCGAAATACTTCCCTAACTTTTTTAATTCGTTCTGGAATATCAAAAATCACCACCCGCCAATTTCCATCCCATTTTTTCGGTTTATTGATTTTAAGATTGTCCAAGCTGTAAATCTCCGCCATTTTTTTACCTTTTTCACTTAAAATCATGCTGATTGTGTCATCCTGATTTTTCACTTCTTTTAGCATACCAATGCGATACAAACTTTTTATTGTTCTTTTGACGCTGGATTTTTTAATTCCCTTCCATTCATTTGTCATCTCACCCAATATATTGAAATACCGTTTTGGTGAATGAGTCAAACCAAGTGCTAGTCCGCCTAAAAGCAAGATTAAAATTTTCTTTTTTATACTAACTCTTTCATATCTCATGGTTGTTCGCTTTTTAGCTTTTTAAATTCCGTCTTTATTTTATATCATTGCACCTAAATTTGCTATCGCAAATTTAGGTGCAAATCTGTAGAAATTAAAAACTAATTGAATTCTTTTGTTTCTCCTTCGTTAATAATGATGAAATCAATGCCGCTGTTTTTGAGAATTTTTTCTGGAACACCGTGGACGGCGCCTAATTTATCTTTCTGCAACATTCCGTCATGCACCGGGAAACTAATTTTCGGTTTTACTGATAATGCGTAGTCAACTGCTTCAGAAATCTTTACCCAAGGACCGGCAACTGGGAGCGCTAAAATATCTACCGGTTTTGGCAATTTGTAAAAAGCATCACCAGGATAAAAAAATTTGTTGTCAATAAAGTAACCGGTATTTTCCACCGTTTTCCAAGTCGGATAAATAATCGCATGGTCTTTTCCGAATCCTTCAATCAAAGTATTTTCCAATGAAACCTTTTGTTCATGCCCAACAATTTGATATTTAATTTTTGCGTTATCTAATAAAGCGCCAACTCCCTGATTTGTTATTATCTTCGCGTTTGGATTATTCTCTAACACCTTCGCTAAAGATTCCAAATGTAAATGATCCGCGTGCTCGTGCGTTATTAAAATAATGTCTATATTTTTAACATCATTTTGTCCAGTCGAATAATTTCCAGGATCAGTTAAAATCCGCAGATTTCCGTTTTCAATAATTAAACAACAATGACCAAGTTTAGTGATTTTCATTTTTAAAAATTAGTAATTTTTTAGACATACCTAAACTCCTTAAAAACCTGCTCGTAAAGACCAATCACTCGCTTGGCTTCCCGCTCGGTTAAAATATAATCCGAACCGCCGTGGGCAATCATATTGCGAATCCGGTGCGCTTCCCAGGCTTGGTCCAAAGAATTAAAATCGCTTTGTTCAATCGTTTTCAATTTGTCGCCAATCGTTTCGCCTTTAATGTAACCCATTTTTTCCAACATTTCGCCTAAAATAATATCGGCTTCCAACACCGCCAAGCGCCAATCATTGGGATTTTCCGAAGACAAATGTTCGCGCACTTTTTCCCAACGCGGATGCGAAACCTCGCGGCCAATTCTCATTTTTGTTTCTTCAACTTTTATCTTGTGTTGATAGGCAAAAGAAATTTGGATAATTCTGATTACAGTGTAAGTAATGACGGTTAATAGCAAAAGATTGAAAATAGTCAACGCCGAGCGCGCCAACGACGATAATTTGTTCGCCAAAGGATGTTCAACGGCGACAAATAAATTATCTTCCGCCACCCAGCCATCTTCGCCGTTTTCAAAATCTACAAACCAAAAACGATTGCCGTCAGCGCCGATTGTCGGACCTTCAATAATTATGCCGCCGGCGCCTCTTTTTTGATAACCAATAATTTGATTATCCGGTATATCATAAACTGCCGAACTTTGCGCCACCGCCACTTTTATGCCAATTATCTGATTACCAGTGTCAAAATTTTTTATTTTAACTCCAAACAATTTACTTTCTTCAATCCAAGCACTGCCTCCGTTTTGGAATTCAACAAACCAATAACGTTCATTGTTTTTTAATTCCGGACCACTGGTTATTAGTCCAATTTTGCCGTCGTCAGTCATAACGAGACTACCTTTGGCGGTTGGACCGTATTTAATCGGTATGCCATTTTCATCGGTTAATTGAACAGCCGTTACCCAGCCGTCTGGGCCATTGTCAAAATCCAGAAAAAAATAATCTTTGCCGCCGAAATTTTCCGGTCCCTTGATAATCGCGCCCGGTGCGCCGTCTAATTGTTTGCTGATAATTTTCCCCCCCGGTTTATCATAAACCGAAGTTGGACCACCAGCGACTGCTCGCGAACCCACCGGCGTTTCGCCCGGATTGAATTTAATTGTCGTCGGTTCACCTAGCGCGCTTTCCGATGTCCAACTGCTAGTGCCATCATCATAATTTACTAGCCAATAACGTTTGCCAGCTCTAAATTCTGGGCCATAAACAATCTTGCCGGTTTTGCTATTTTCTTTGTCAAAAACCATCTTGCCAATCGGTGTTTCATTTTTTTCCAAATAAAAAGAATTGAGTGGCGCGCTGTTAGAAAAAGGATTCAATGAAGAGAAAAAGCGATTGAAAAAATTGCCGCTGCCGTCCAAACTACCAGCCAAACCGCGCCATAAAATTACCGCCAATAACAAAACCAAAATCCAATCCAAACCATCAGCCATCAAGCCGCTGGATTTTTTTTCTTTTCTTTCTTTTTTTTCTTCAGCCATGATATTTACATTTTCTCAAATTTTTTACCGATTTCAAAGAGGAGAGTTTCGCATCCCCAATAAGCTTGAAGTTGTAGGCCGATGGGTAGTCCGCTGGTCGGCGGATTGCCTTTCTGCTCGGCAAAACCGGAAGGAATGGAAATCGCCGGTACGCCGACGATGTTGGCAGTTACGGTAAAAATGTCGGCTAAATACATTTGAAGCGGATTGTTGGATTTTTCGCCAATTTTAAAAGCCGGCGTCGGCGTGGTCGGTGTGGCGATGGCGTGGACTCCTTCGGCGAAATTTTTTTTAAAATCATCAGCAATCAATTTTCTCACCATTACCGCTCGATTGTAATAAGCGTCATAATAACCGGCGGACAAGACATAAGTGCCGAGAATGATTCGCCGCCGCGCTTCTCTGCCAAAAAGCTGGCCGCGAGTTTTTAGATAATCATCCAAAAGATTATCGCCGGAAATTTTCGTCCCGAATTTTATGCCGTCGAAACGGGCCAAGTTGGAAGACACTTCAGCCGGCATAATGATGTAATAAACCGGTAAAGAATATTGTATGTTTGGCAATTTAATATCGCGGATTTCCGCGCCAGCTTCTTTTAATTTCTTCAAACTTGCCTCAAAATTTTCTAAAACTTCCGGAGCAATACCTTCGTCTAAAAAATCGCGCGGCGCGCCGACAACAAATTTCTTTGGTAACTCCTCGGTAGGATAAGTTTTTTCAGAAATTGTCGTGCCGTCCATCGGGTCTTGTCCGCGAATCGCGTTAAAAATAATTTCCGCGTCTTCTACGGTTTTCGTCAACGTCCCGATTTGGTCAAGCGACGAACCCATGGCCATTAAACCGAAACGAGAAACGGCGCCGTAAGTCGGTTTCAAACCAATCAAACCGCAAAAACTTGCCGGTTGACGAATGGAGCCACCGGTGTCAGAACCGAGCGCTGCCAGCGCTAGGTCAGCGGCCACCGCCGCCGCGCTACCGCCCGAAGAACCGCCGGCTACACGCGTTTCGTCGCGGGGATTTTTGGTCACACCATAAGCGGAATTTTCAGTGGACGAACCCATAGCAAATTCATCCATATTAGTTCGGCCTAAAAAAATCGCGCCGGCTTCTTTTAATTTTTCAATTACTGTCGCGTCGTAAGGCGCAATGTAACCCTCCAAAATCTTTGAAGCAGCGCCGGCGCGATGATTTTTAATTAAAATATTATCTTTAATAGCAAAGGGAATACCAGTCAACAAACTGGCCTTACCCATTTTTATTTTATCGTCCGCCATGTCGGCTTGCTCCAAAACATCTTCAAAAATTTCCAAATAAGCGTTCAATTTGGGATTCTTTTTTTTAATTTCCGCCAAATAATTTTCGGTCAATTCTTTCACGGAAAAATCTCCTTTCATTAAATGTTGGTGGGCAGACTTGATTGTTAAATTTTTTAAGTCAATCATAGAAATTTAAAACACAAATATCAAAGAATTTTCTTCACTTTCACATAACCATCTTTCTTTTCTGGCGCATTAGCCAAAAGAGCATCGGTAAACTTGCCGGTTTGATGTGGTTCCTTATCTCCTTATCTTCGCGAAAAATATTGTGGACTAAACCTACTTCTTTCGCTGGTTCTTTCGATGAAAGTTTCTGAATCTGTCCGACATATTCCAAAATTTCGCCCACTTCTTTTCGAAGAATTTTTTTTTCCTCCGCTGGGATTTTCAACCGCGCCAATTCCGTTAACTTGTCTATTTCTTCAAGTTTCAACATAATCAAAATAATAGCATGTAATTTCACTTAAATAAAATGTTGAATTTCTCGGTAAAATCAATATAATTGTAAAATGACGAAAATTAGAGGAATTTACCAGGCCGGTGAGCCGATTTTGCGGCAAATTACCAAACCTTTGTCGTTGGCAGAAATCCGGTCGCCAAAAATTCGGCGATTGATCAAAAAAATGAAAGCCGCGCTGGCCGGCGAAGAAGACGGCGTCGCTATTGCTGCGCCGCAAGTCGGCGCGGCATTAAGAATTTTTATCATCGCCGGCAGGTGGCTTGACAAAAGAAAAGACAAGATTTCCAATAATGAAAAGATGCCCGAAGATTTGATTTGTATTAATCCGGAGTTAATCAGTATTTCTAAAAAGAAAAAAGAATCAGAAGAGGGCTGCCTGTCAGTTCGTTGGCTTTATGGCAAAGTGCGACGCGCCAATAATGCCACCATCCGCGCTTTTGATGAAGAAGGTAAAGAATTCACTCGGGGCGCCGGCGGTATTCTCGCGCAAATTTTTCAGCACGAAATGGACCACCTGGAGGGTGTTTTGTTTATCGATAAAGCCAAAGATGTGGTGGAAATAACGCCGGAAGAATTAGCTGAACAAAAAACCCAAAAATGAACTTATGAAAAATCTAAATTTTGCTTTTTTCGGAACAGATAATTTTTCGGTAGGTGTTTTAGATGAACTTAAAAAAAACAACTTTTTGCCGACATTGATTATTGCTACGCCCGATAAACCAAAAGGCCGAGGTTTGAAACTTACTTCCCCGCCCGTCAAACTTTGGGCGATTGAAAATAAAGTTGCCTTTCTCCAACCAGAAAATTTTAACCGACAACTTACAATCAACAACTTACAATTAGGAATCGTGGCTTCTTACGGAAAGATTATACCGGCAAAAATTCTTACTTCTTTCCCTAAAGGCATGCTCAATGTACACCCTTCCCTATTGCCCAAATATCGCGGCGCTTCGCCGATTCAAGCGCAAATTTTAAATGATGAAAAAAATATCGGCGTATCAATAATGTTGATGGATGAGAAAATAGACCATGGGCCGTTGCTGACGCAACGGGAATTTTCCGCCCAAGGCGGACCAGCCTCGGGCTGGCAAATTCCAAACAATATAGAACTTTCAGAAAGATTGTCGGCAGAAGGTGGAAAACTTTTGGCGGAAACAATGCCAAAATGGCTTGCTGGCAAAATTAAACCGATTCCCCAAGACGAAATAATGGCGACTTTCTGTCCGAAAATTAACAAAGAAGACGGCTTGATTGATTTGAATGGCAATCCGCGCCAGAATTTTCTCAAAATCCAAGCTTTTACCGGTTGGCCCGGCACTTATTTTTTCGTCGTAAGAAATGGAGAGAAAAAAAGAATAAAAATAACAAAAGCTTCGTTTACAGACGATAAACTGAAAATAGAATCAGTGATTCCGGAAGGTAAAAAAGAAATTCTCTACTATCAATTTATTAACGCCGATAAAATCGACGCAACCATTCTTTGACTTTCCGACCGCTTTTTCTGATAAAACGCAAACGTTTGCCTTTAGCGCCACGCAATTCGTCAAGAATTTGGTCTTTGACCAAATCAATCGCTGAAAAAATATCGCTTGCTTCCGATACCGCCCGACTGTCGCCGCCTTTTTGACGAAGATTGATTTCTGCCCGAAAAATATTGCCGGTTTGATGATGACGAGTGGTGCGTCCCAATTCAATGTCAAACATCGCCGTTTCGTCATTTTGGTCAATCAATTTGACGACACTTTTTAATTTTTCGTTCAGATAATCGGCAATGTCAGATGTAATTAAAAAGTTGGTTCCTTTAATGTTTATTTTCATATGAGTTAAAACTAATAACCTATAAAAAAAATTTCTCAAAACCAGCAGTATTCAACCAAAAATTGCCCGGGTTGTTTTTTAGAGATTTGATAACATCAACATATTGTTTTTGAATTTTATTTTTTAATTTTCTTGACCTTGAACCCACACCGATCGACAAAAGGGCGTTTGAATAAATGCCGTCCAGAAAAGAAACTGTATGGTGGTTTTCTTTTCCCGTTTTAAAATTTAATAGATTTATTATTTCAATAATTTGTTTATCCTGTACGCCACCGCCAACTTTTAAATGTTTCGCTTCCAGAAAATAGATTTGCCCGTCTTTCTTAATAATTAAATCCAATTTCTTACCTTGCGTTTTTTTGCCAAATTTAACACCAAAATTTTTATAAACGCCCACTGGTGAAAAATCACCCGATTCTCCACCAGTGAAATCCGCAAAAGTTTTATTCGCTTCTATAAAATCTTTGATGGTTTTCGTTCCGCTAAAACCATTCTGTAATAAGATTTTTGAGAGTTTGTCTTCCCCGGATTTACCTTTTCTTCTAGATGCACCTTTATCAATAATCGCTTGTACCCATTCCGCCGGAACAATTTCTATAATTTCTCTTTTTTGTAAATACAGCTCCGTTAACTCCCTCAAGAGTTTTTTGTTTCTGGAAACCTTGTTAATACTTGTATCACAAGCATTGGCAAAACAAGCAAATTCGGAATAACTCCCACCGTTAATAAGTTCTATGGACAAATCTTCAAAAATTTGTTCTGCTAATTTTTCTGTATTGCTTCTTTTTAAAATTTCTTTGAGGGTTATCAGTTTTTCTTTTATCCTTTTGATTTTCTCAATATGCTCAGCTAAATTTTTATCCTTATCAACAAAAAAGTAAAACTGGTCAAAATGTTTTTCCGGTTTACTTTTACAAAACTCAAAAATTTCAAGATTTGTCATGCTCCAAAATTAAACTTGTAATTCTCCAACCTGGGGTAAAGTTTGTTAAGGTAAATATAATTAAGTAGTTTGTAAGCAAATTCAAAACTTATTCTTTTTCTGTTGTTGTCCCTAAAATTAGTAAGAAATAAAGACGAATACTTTTCGCGCGCCCCTCGAAGTTCTTTATTGAACAATACAATGAGTTTTTTCTGTTCGTCAATTGTTAACGGTTTTCTAAGTAATAAGTGCGCCATATTGCGAGAGGTATTTTTACCCACTAATCCGTAAACACAATATTTTCTTATATCCTCCAATTGAATTTTCTTGCCGTTCTTGCTATCAATCGCTCGTAAAAACAAAATGTTCTTTTCTATGGCGTGTTTCAAATTTTCATCAAGATTATATGTCTCAATGTTTTTTATATTATTGAATGCCAGCCGCAATTTTATTGGACCATCTTTGAGATAATCTGTTGTCAATCTATAAATCCCCAAAAAATTATTCGTGGAATTGATTTTGGCGGCGAATTCTCCGCCCATCTGCCAACCAAATTCTTTTTTCAATTCTAATTTAATTTTGGTTTTTTCTGGGAACAAGAAAGTGTCCATACTAACGCTATTGGAGTTTTTGTTTTTCTCTTTATAATGAAAAGATATCACATTATAAGTGGTGTCGTTAAAAACCTGCTCGGCAAAAACGTTTACTCGGGTGATTGTAAACTTATCAAAAAAGATTCTTCTGATTTTTTCCGAATTTTCGGCAGACAGAAAATTTAGGGGAACAATAACTATTCCCTCTTTGGAATTGAGAATTGATTTTATTGACACTTGATACAGGTCTTCAAAATTAGAGTTGGCGCCAGCGAAATATTTGTCTTTTATATTTTCATTTGCTTTGTTCTTGTGAAGATAAGGTGGATTTGTTAGAACAAAATCATATTTTTTCGGATTATTTATGCTGTCGTTTTTGAAAATTGTTTTATTGTCAACATAAGAATTATCAACATCAAAACCAATGACCGATCTGGCACCGTTTTTATTTGCCCAATCAACAAGTTCCCCTGAACCAGCAAAAGGATCCCTGACATTCCTACTTCTTACTAATTTGGAAAATCCGCTAAGGATATAATCGGAGTTAGTAGTAAAAAACTGTCCCAGTTGTCTTTTGGCATTCATGTACACATTTTAACAGAAAAACAAAAAAATAGGTATTTGTTCATTTCTCAATATTTAATTTGAATTAAGACAAAATTTTTAAGGATTACGGCCGGCGCGAATTTCTCGGATATAATATTCGCCCTGTTCTTTGAAACTGGAGTCAAGGGTAATGGCTTTTTCAATTGCTTCAATCGCTTTCGTTCGTTGCCCGATTAAAAGATAGGAAGCGCCAAGCCCGATGTAATTCTTGATAACATTAGGATTTTTTTCCACCCGCGCTTGCCAAATTGCCAAAACTTTTTGGTATTGATTGGTGTCGGCGTAGGCCTTGATAAAATTATCACCGTCCACCAAAGTCGTGCCATACACCGGTTCCAGCAAAGATTTCACTAAATCGTTTTTACCGGCGTAAATGGCGGCTACGGCGTAATAATCGCGGGCATCAGCATAATTTTTTTCTAATTCATAGGCTTGACGGAAAACCTCCAGCGCTTGAACGTATTTTTCGGAATTGATATAAACCAAACCGATTTCAAATAAAATTATCTGTTTTTTCGGCGAAAGCTCCAGGGCTTTATTCAGATGAATCAATGATTCATCGTAACGCTGAAATCTGGTTAAGAATGAACCGAGGAAAAGTTCATAGCGGGCGTCGCCGATTTTAGGTACCGCCAATTGTGTCAGAAGTTCCGTCCGAGCCAAATCAAAATATTTCTGCTTCCATTCTACCGGTGCTTCTTGAGCCGCGCCGACCGCTAAAGCTGTTTGGGAAAGTTGCTCTCGAATCTCGGCGTTGCCAAGAGAATTATAAGCCAAAGCTTTTTCAAACAAGACGAATTTTTGGTCCACAGTCTTTTCTCGCAAAGCATCAATTAGCGCCCGACTTGTTAGATACGGTTTAGTGTTGAAAAAATATAGACCGAAAACGGCAACAATCACAATTAAAGGCGCTACAATGCGATTAACGATTATTTTGTCAAAAACTAATTTTTTTCCCCATTTATCAGGGAAAGGCTGGCCATAACTGAAATGGATAAACGCCAATAAGGAAAAGAACATAATATAACTGCCGAGATTATCAAAAACGAAAATATTTTGAAAAAAATAAGCGGCAATCAAACCGGTAAAAACCGCTTTTTCGGAAAAAGAAAATCCTCCATTTTTGCCGCGCCAAAGGTAAAATAAAAGCGCGGCGAAAATTGAAAGATAACTCAAAAGTCCCAATAAACCTCCGGCAATCAGCCAATCAAAAATAATATCGTGGGCGCGGTCAAACCATTGTTCCTGGGTGAACATTTGCGGATTATAATATTTATTGAAAACAAAATTGAAACTTTCTTGTCCCCAGCCTAAAATCGGTCGCTCTTTGAAACCTTGCCAGCCCATTTGCCACACCATAAAACGCGGAGCGGCTTCATTTAGGGAAATGGAAGCCAGGCGCGACAGAGCGGCGCTTTTTTGGACAAAATTAGTGTTTCTAACGGCAATAAAACCGATGATTAAAATCAAAACGGTCACCAAAGTAATCTTGGCGCCTTTTTTCAAAAACAATCTTTCTTTGTCAAACAAGGCGATTAAAATCGCCGCAATTAAAATTCCGCCGATTAGCCCCAGAACCGCGCCGCGAGTAGCAGTGTGATAAAGAATGAATAATTGCAAAGCGATAATGACGCCGTAAATCCATTGTCCGGTTTTGCTGAAACGCTCGCGCAGTAGAAGGAAAAAAGTCAGAAAAATGTGGAAGAGCATATAAACAGCCAAATAAGTGGCATTACCGAAAGTGCCGTCCAACCGCGTGCCGCCTTGATTGATTACTAAAACGCCGGCTAATTGAAAAATACCATAACCGGCCATTATCACGCTGACCGTGATTGAGGTTTGAAAAAATCTTTTCCAATATTTCCAATCATTGAGCATTGTTCCCGCCACCAAAAAATACAAAAATAGATGGAAAATGCCCACCCAGCCCTCCATCCGTTCAAAGTTGCTCCAAAAACTTTTGGACGGATTGGCGCTGAAAATGTCAGCCAAACCGATGATAATAAGAAAAGCGACAAGCGCTTTGATAAGCCAGGAATTTTTCGGTCGGTAGTCCTCATCGCGCAAAGCCAAAATCAGCCAAGCGCCGGTGGCAATCATTACCAAAATTCTGAAAACAAACGCTTTGCCGGTAATAAACGGAAAAAATAAATTATTCGCCACCACCAGCGGCACGAACGGCACCAAAAAAATTCCCCCCAGTGCCACCCAGCGCAAAATTTTATTTAAATTCATAACAAAAATATATCACAGAACAAAAAAATGGGAAGCTCGCTGAACAAAAAAGCTCGCTTTACAAAAAAAGTCAATATATACTAGCTCTTAGCTATAGCTTATAGTTAGCACCAAGAATCTTATATGTCTTCTATGAAAATTTTCTATGGGAATTATTGAGGAAAAAGTTAAAAAGCGGGCCAAACGAAAAAATATTCAGAAAATTGTGCTGGGTACGGTCGCGGTTGCGGGGCTTTTAAGTGTGGCAATGCTTGCCCCCAATATCATCAGTGCTTTAGGCAAACTCGGTATTATTGATTCCAAACGCGGTTATCGTTACACCGGAACCATTAATAGAGCGCGCAACAGATTAATAGAGAACGGCTTGCTAACAAAAAATAATAAAGGATTATTACGTCTTACCACTAAAGGCGAAACAACTTTGCGTCAATTGGCACTCATCGATTTTAAACTCAAAAAACCAAAACATTGGGATAAAAAGTGGCGGGTGTTAATCTTTGACATTCCAGAAAAACGCCGCGGTTTGCGCGAAAAAATTCGCCGAACACTAATGGCTATCGGATTCACATACCTTCAAGACAGTGTCTGGGTTTACCCCTACAATTGTGAAGACTTAATCGCTCTTCTAAAATCAGACTTCAAAGTTGGCAAAGATTTAATTTATATTGTTGCCGAGGAAATTGAATACGAAAAAGGCCTCTTGGAAAACTTCAAATTAACAAAATATTAACTAGCTACTAACTCGTAGCTATAGCTTACAGTTAGTAGCTAGTCGATTCCAAAGCTCAAAGAAAAAGCCACAGATTAATGAGTCCGTGACTTATCTAATCAAATTTTGTTTATTTATTTCTTCAGAAAATCATCAACAAACAATTTGGCGCAATAGGCGGTGCCGTCCAGTGTTCCCCATTTTGCCAAAATTCCCGCTTGAACTTGCGCTTGTTTCTCACGCACTTTCTTTGCTTTCTGAAACAACTCCATCAGGGATTCGCCGTGATAAATCAAACCAATGCCGAGTTTCTCCACTGCTAGATTGTTGAAGTAAATTTCCGGGTCGTCCTTTGGGTCAAAATCCGGCATTACCAAGGGCGTGCCAACGAGCATTGATAACCAAACTGAACTCCAACCGGAACGAGCGAACTGAAACACGATATTTTTATTGGGAATAATGTGCGGCAAAGCGCGAATACTACCCGGCACCGCTTTGGTGTCGTTGCTGTAAAGCTTAATGCCCAAAGCTTGAGCTTCGGCATAGAGCCGTTCCAAACCGGGAATGCCGGTGATGGTCACAAAAATTCCCTTTTCAATCGGTTCATTATTCGGCAAAGGCACTGGTCCAATGGGTGGCACCAAAATTTCATCCGAGTAGCGACCTTTGTAATCATTCCTGAAAGAAAAAGTCGCCGGGTAGGAAATACAATGAAGCCGATGTTCTTGCTCAACCCAATTGGCAGTCTTAACTCCAGCCATAAGCAATTCCGTTTGGACAGCAATTTTATCTTTCGACTCCTTGACCGCTGCCTCCAAAATTTCACCAATGTAGCCAAAGGAAGTGAAATAAGACGGCGCGACATCGTAGCGAAGACGCGGTGAACGATTAAGCTCAATTACAATATCCTTACCGTTCACTTGTTCCTTGCCACCCGAAAAGGTTTCAAGATTAAGCACCACCGAGAGGTGTTCTTTGGCTTGCGCCGAAACGGCAGGCGCGTTGCTTGTCCACTTTGTCAACGAATCCTCATAGGAGGAATCGCCGTAAAAAATGGATTTCAAAATTGCACCGAGACCGGCGTCTAAAAGAATTTCCCCTGGATATTTTTGTTCGTGGCCGGCGAATTCTTCCAGCATTACTTTTTTCTGTTTGTCGCCGTAGACCCAGGGAACAATAATGCCTAATCGCGGCTGACCGCGTCTCTCTAATTCGGCATTGAAAGCAATCGCCAAATCAGTGGTCCTTAAATAAGGTCCGGTGCCATAGGCAAAATTCAAAACCGCATAATTTTTATACTCCAAAGGTGCCATATTTTATTCCTTTTACTCCCTCAATCGCTTCTCGCGGAAATAGATTCCAACCGTCAAAGAAATAGCCGGGTTTTTTCATCTTCATCAATAAATTATAAATATCCAGTTCGCGAAAAGAATGATGATTATTCAAAACCAAAACGCAATTGCTTTTTTCAAAACCGTCCGCTAATGAAACTGGTTTCAGTCCGGTCTGCCCATCCGACAATCGGGCTTTTTTTAATTCGCTCGCTTTGATTACCGGGTCATAGACGACAATATTTTTGAATTTTTGCTGAAGTTCTTTAATTATATCAACGGCCGGCGAAAAACGCATATCGGAGGTTTCCGGTTCGCCTTTGAAAGCGACACCGAGCACAAAAATTTTTAGAGCGTTCGGCTTAATTTTATTTTTAGCGGCAAAAGTCAAAACCTTATCCGCCACCAATTTAATCATGTCAGTGTTTATTTTTCTGCCCAAGGCCGGCAGTTTGGCATTAAAACCGACTTGCTTGGCTGAATTAACCAAAATCCACGGGTCCTTAACCAAACACAAACCGCCCACGCCGGGACTGGGTGAAGGAATTTTGTTGCGAGGATAACCGCGATTGGCGGCTTCAATTACTTCAAAAGCGTTAACACCAAATTTCTCGCAGGCCTGCGCTACTTCATTGGCATAAGCGAAACTGACATCGCGAAAAGAATTATTTAAAAGTTTTACCACCTCCGCCGCTTCCAGATTTTGCACTGGCACAATTAAGTGATTGATGGTTTTGAAAAGCCGAGTCGTTAAATCCACGCTGGCTTCGTTGATACCGCCAATGACTTGCGGCAGAATCCGCAGTTCTTCCAATGCTCGTCCTTCCACCGTTCGTTCCGGCGCGAAGGAAAGATAAAAATCTTCGCCGGCCTTTAGTTTGGAATTCTTTTCAATCAAAGGAATAGCGATGTTCCGACAAGTGCCGACCGGCACGGTGGAACGCAAAATAATTAAATCATGAGGTTTTAAAATTTTGGCAACCGAGGTAATCGCTTTTTTCAAATAATCAAAAACCACTTCGCCTTTTTCATTAACCGGCGTATTGACGGCAATAATGTAAATATCGCTTTCGCCATTTTTGAAATCTGATTGAACGAAAAAATTCTTGTTGATATGGTGTTTCAAAAGCGGTTCCAAACCGACTTCGTGAAAATGCGGTCGGCCGCGCCGAAGCGACGCCACCACTTTTTTATCAATGTCTATGCCGTGAACTTTGAAACCGACTTCGCAAAGCGTCAACGCCAAAGTCAAACCGACATAACCCAAGCCAACAATATAGACATTGCGAGCGTGAATTTCGGTATTTTTCCAAAGTTCAAAAAAAGACAGGACATCGTGAACGCCGTTGTCATCGTCCACCACCACGATTTTATCCAGCTTGTGGTCAACGATATTGCGTTCCTTGATTTCGCGGATAATCGCTCGCATCATTTCAAAAGCCGACAGGCCTTTTTTAACCGTTACCGGATTTTTTTTCATAATGCCGCTGACCGATGAATCAATAGCCACGCCGCCTAAAATCGCCTTACGGATATCGCCGTCGGTCAAAATGCCAAGCAGTTTATGCCGGCGGTCTGTCACCAAAGCAATACCGGCCGGGCCCGGCTCCGGTTTGCTATGAGGCGACAATTCAATCGCCGCCATCGCTTCGCGAATCGTGCCACCGGGTTTTATTAAAATTGGTTTAATTCGGTTTCTCATTTTTTTCTTTCTTCAAAAATTTTATAGCGGCTTCGGCGAAATAAAAATCAAGCAAGCCGTTGATGTCCACCGACCGTTCTTCGGGCATCAGGAATGGCCGCACATCTTTGCCCCAAACTTTGCCGTCTTCCATAATAATCTTTCGTTTGGAAACATAAATGCCGGCATTGCGGCGATAAACCGGCGGCAAGTCCTGCCGGCGAATAGTGGTGTCTTCGTTGAAACCATCAACATAGGGCAATAATTTTCCGCCAACAATTTTTTTCATCTTAATTGGATTGGCGTCAGTTACTTTGTAGACGCTGACCACTGAATCAGCACCGGTTTTAATTAATTTCTCAACACAACCGTCAATGTCTTCTGTCCTTAATAACGGCGTGGTGGCGTGTAACATTACCACGAGGTCATAATGGATTTTTCTTTTTGTTTCCATTGTCTCAATTGCGTGTTGAAGCACCGGCACATCAGGTGTGTCATCTTTGGCCAGTTCTTTGGGCCTTTTTAAAACAATTTTTCGGCCGGCGGATTTTTTTGCCACCAACAGAATTTTTTCGTCATCTGAAGAAACAATCAAATCGGTCAAAAAACGGCTTTTCTTGGCCGCCGTTAAAACATAATAAAGCAATGGCTTGCCGGCAAGCTTTTTGATATTCTTGCGCGGCACGCTTTTTGACCCGCCCCGCGCCGGTATAATGCCAAGGATTTTTACCTCTTTAATCATCGCCAATTTCTACCATATCATCCGTAAAAAAGCAAATTTTTGAAAGGGGCTGCTACAACTACCACCAAAACCAACTAGGTGCTAACTATAAGCTATAGCTACAAGTTAGCACCAAAGATTTTACCAAAGATTCCATAGTGAAAAATGAATCTCTTTAGGCGGACTGTTTCTTTCTAGACGAACTGTTTCTTTAATTTCTCGGCCATAAAGAAGTCGGTGGCGAGACGGGATTCGGCGGTATAACCGCCGGTGTGAGGGACGATAATGACATTGCGGTTGGTCTTGGCGTATTCCACCAGCGGATAATCTTTAAAGCCGACAGTTTCAAAAGAAAGCTCGCCAGCCAAAACATCGGTGCCGTAGCCACCCAAATGGTCGCTTTTCAACGTTGCTAGCAAATCTTTCTCATTGACGATTTTACCGCGTGAGGTGTTAATTAAAATCGCGCCTTTTTTCATCAGAGCAAATTCTTTTTTCGCCAAAAGATTTTCCGTTTCTTCGTTCATTGGCACATGAATTGAAATCGCGTCGCTTTCTTTGAGCAACTTTGTAAAAGAAACTTTTTCGTATGCCGGAAAATCTTTTGGCGAAACATTCGGGTCGGTAAATAAAACTTTCATGCCAAACGCTTTGCCGAAACGCGCCGTCATCTTGCCCAGCCGCCCCAAACCGACAATGCCCAAGGTCTTGCCGTAAAGATTGTGGCCCCGAAAATCCTCTTTGCGCCACTGATAATTTTTTACCGCTTCAAAAGCCCAAGGCGTAAAGCGCGCCAAATCAATCAGCAGGCCGAAGGTAAGTTCGGCAACTCCGGTAATGGTATTCAAAAATTCAGTCTCCCCTTTCAAACTCAAAACCTTAATCCCCCGCTTTTCGGCGAAAACCAAATCAATGTGGTCCAAGCCGGTGGTAGCGGTAACAATAAACTTCAATTTCTTCGCCTTTGCCAAAACATCTTTGTGAAAATTCAAACCCAAAGCCATTACCGCCACATCATAATCGCCAATTTTTTCCAAAAGCTCTTTGGGTGAAAGCGATGGGATATAGTCCACTTTGCCGAGCGGCGCCAAAATTGTCCCCGCTTCTTTGGAGTATTCAATTACCGTGTTTAAGATTTTCATGTTAATTTTCAATTTTGAATCAAAATTCGTAGTCTTTCTTTTTTAAATCCTCCAGCATCCACTCGGCTCGAAACCATTCAAACGGCGTGTCAATGTCAATGGAGCGCTCGGCCGGCACCACATAGCCGGTAATGTTGTCACCGTAGAGCCGATTATCTTTCATCAACAAATCTCGCCGCATGGCGTAGACCGCGCTGCTTCTTTTATAAACCTTGGGAAAATCCTGATGGCGCAAACCTTCCGGTTCAGGGAAACAATAAGGTAAAACTTTGTATCCTTCCAATTTTTTCATTTTGAGCGGGTGGTAAGCGCTGTCCACCGCAACCAAAGAAACCGCGCTGTCAGCGCCGGTTTCAATCAGTTTGGCAATCGTGCCGTCAATATCTTCCGGCAGACGGAACGGCGAGGTTGGCTGGAAAATCACGGCATAATCAAAAACTACGCCGAGTTTCTTTTCCATAAATTCAATGGCGTGTTTCATCACCGGCAAATGCGGCGTCTTGTCTCCAGCCAACTTTTTCGGCCGGACAAATGGCACTTCGCCACCGAATTTTTTCGCCACCTCGGCAATTTTTTTGTCATCAGTGGAAACAATAAGGTGAGTAATGAGTTTGCTTTTCTTGGCCGCGGCAATGGAATAAGCAATCAAGGGTTTGCCGCCGAGCAGTTTAATATTTTTCCCCGGTATCCCCTTTGACCCGCCCCGGGCGGTAATAACGGCGAGGATTTTTGGTTTAATTGTAGAATTTTTTCTGAACATAGAGATTGGCTTTGGCTAAGGTTTGGGCGATTTTTTTGGCGGTGTCGTTGGCGAAATAAAGTTTGGACGGCTGATAGCGATTTTTCTTGATTTGTTTTTCAATGGCTTTTCTAATATACTCCTTTTTATGCGGCACATCTAAAACATTTTTGGCGCGCAACCGCGTAGCTTGGCGTCTGCCGATATTGACCACCGGCACGCCAAGGTAAGACGATTCTTTAATGCCCGCCGAAGAATTGCCGATCAGCGCCCGTGCGTGCCTCAAAAGCCAAATAAAATCGCGCGGCGGCAAATAGCGCATAAAGCGAATTTTATGTTTTTTTACTTGGTCGCGAAAAATCCGCAAAGTATGAGAAATTTCTTCGGCGCCGGTGTCAAAATTGGGCCAGAACCAAAGCGCCGGCAAAGCGGTTTCGTGCACCGCCGCCAAAATGGTCTTGGTATATTCAGCCAACCGTTCGGTTTCCGAAGTTACCGGCTGATACATTACCATCAAAAAATCTTGCTTGATGTCAAACGGCGCGCCCGAGCCGGTTTGGCTGAAATCAACATGATGGTTGCCATTGATTATCCGCTGAACCACTTCAATTTCCGGACTGCCGAAATTAAAAACATATTTCGGATTTTCTCCCAGCCGCAAAATTCTTTTTCTCGCATCTTCATTGGTGGCAAAATGTAAATGGGAAAGTTTGGTGATGGCGTGCCGGACGCTTTCGTCAATGGAGCCGGTCACATCGCCCCCTTCAATGTGGGCGATGGGAATTTGCAAGTAAGCGGCGGACACGGCGGCCGATAGCACTTCAAATCGGTCGCCGCGCAAAACTACAATGTCCGGCTTCAGGTGATGGAAAAAAGTGGAAAATTCAATGACGCCTATGCCGGCAGTTTTAGCTTTGGTAAGATGGCTATCGCCTTCCAAATTAAAATAAAGCTCATGAAGATTTTTATAACCCTCGCGTTCCAGAATATTTTTGACATAAGCGAATTTTGAAGAATACTTGGCTAACAAAGCGGTGCCACTGATGACAATGTGGAGTTCCACATCCGACCGGTTTTTCAATTCTTCCAAGATGAAAAGACCGCGCGAGTAGTGAATGAAGTTTGTGATGACGAAACAAATTTTTCTTTTTTGCCTTTTTGTGTTCGTCATATTACTTTTTTAACACCCGCCAACTAATGGGTTGGTATTTTTTTAGGGCGGCTCTAGTCTTATGACCAATTACTTCAAAAAACTTTTCCGAGGGCAAGCCTTTGATAAGCTTAATCGGCCTCATAGCATAAACCATTTTCTTGGTGAGAGTGGTACCCTTGGGAAGATTGCGGGCCGCTACCAATGCCTTGTTGAAAGATGGCCGCATATGATTTTTAGCGCCTTCCAATTCTTTGGTCTTTTTGCCGTAATACAACTTGTGATTAACCTTTTTGTATTGGTCTTCGCGAATGGCCTCAACTAAAGATTTCATTTCCCCTGGGGTCATTGAGACCTTGTGATCGGTTCCAAAAAGATCTCGGGATAGGGAAAAATGCTTCTCAATAATTTGCGCGCCGAGCTTCACCGCCGCCAATGGAATGTCAATGTTTTCTATAGAATGGTCGGAAAAGCCAATCACCGCTTCGGGATACTTCTCTTGGAAGTGTTCAATCGTTCCCAGGTTAAAAAATTCTTTCGGGCAAGGATAATGACTGACGCAATAGAGCAAAGCAAACTGAATACCTCGAGCCCGAATGTGACCAACGATTCCATCTAGTTCCGCTAAACTAACCTGGCCGCTGGAAATAATCATCGGTTTATCGGTCTCAAACATATAATCAAGTAGGGCGTAGTCCAACATATCGCCGGAAGCAACTTTCCAAATCGGCACACCCACCTTGTCCAATTTTTCAGCCGCCTTTCGGCTCATGGGAGTGGAAAAGAAAACCAATCTTCTTTTCTCGGCGTGTTTTTTAATCGCTCGCCAAAATCTAATAGGGGTAGCTTCAGTATTTCGCCTAACCCAAGGATAACGGTCAAAACTGGGGGCGTGGGGTCCGACAATGGGAACATTTAATTGTTCGTCAGAAAGCTCGTGGGTTTGGAATTTCACCGCGTCCACGCCGGCTTCGGCCGCCGCGTCAATGAGTTCTTTGGCGTTGCGTAAATACTCGGCAATCGGTCGTTCTTCTTCCGTCTGGATAAAATTTTTGCCGATTTCCGCCACGATAAAAATCTCTTTGCCGCCAATAATTTTGGCGACTTTGCCTGATTTTATTTTTATTGTTTTATTAACCATGACTTAACATATAATCAGCTCTTATTCAAAATGTCAAGGATGAAACCGGCGATTCGCTCCCCCGCTTTTCCGTCCAGTCTTTCTACTTGATTTTTAACAATTTTCAATCGGCCAGCCACATTTTGGCGAGGGTCGGATAAATAACTTTTAATCAGTCCAAGTAAATCATCTTTATCTTTGGCCAAGGAAATACCCCCGAGCTTCATTATGTTTTGATAATGCGTCGCGCCGTAGAAACGGAGAATACTGCGATAGGATTTTTCCGGCACAAAATCAAAACCTAAATTGATGATGGGTTTGTCCAAAATCGCGGCGTCAATGGAAACCGTGGACGGCGGACAAATCACCAATTCGCTCCAATAAATTGAATCAAACAAACTCTGCAAATCCGATTCGTTCATATCCCAATCTACGCCGCGAGTTTTGGTAAAACGCACGCCCGGCATCGTAAAAACAAAGTGGCTTAACTTGGCTTTATCTTTCAATTGGACCGTGTCATTGGGCGGAAAACGCGCCAAAACCCGCAAGTCGCTTGGCAATGACTGATTGGCGATAAAACCCTCAATTAATTCCATAAACTGCCAATCGGAATCGCTGAAAGTCTTGCCCATCGGACAAAATAAAATAAATCGCGTCTCCGTTGATAACCCGACTGACTGCAAAAAAGTTTCGCGAGCCGTCGGTTTAAATTTTTTGTAAATATCAAACTGGGGCGCGCCGCTGACAAAAATTCGAGTAGCGGTCATATCGTGAAAATCAACCGCTTCTTTTTTGGTGATTTCGTTCGGCACCGCCAAATAATCCGGTAACAACCGCAAAATGGAACGCGAGGTAAGTTTATCCCAAGAATTGATGAAACCGATTGAAGCGACGCCGCGCCGCGAAGCGGCGCGAAGAATTGCCGTTTCATCATCACCGAAAAGATGCGGCAAAAAAACTAAAGTTGGTTTGAAATCTTCAAATAATCTGCTAATAGCGGTATCAATTCTTAATCTTTGGTCAAAAAAACGAGCCAATCGCCTAACTGTCGGTTTGGCCAAAAAACGATTAGTAATAAAACTGACGGCAAATCGCGGGAAATTTCGCGACTGATAATAACCATAGCGCCGTTTCAAATCCATGGTGGCCGCCCGCAATAAATAAACCTTAAGGTAAGAAAAAAACTTTTCCAACCAGCCAGTTTTCAGTGCCGGAAATAAAACATATTTCAAATCATCCGCTTCCGGAAAAATGTTTTTGTAATAATCTAATTTGGCTTGACTAGAGAGCAAAAGAATAATCCGAACGCACTGGTTTTGCCGGAGTTTTTTCAAGACATCGGTTCTCAAGATATTTAGGGCGGCGACGCCTTGGAAAATTGGAATAAAAATGGTTTTCATTAAAATTCACTAAATCTTAAGCGATAGAACCAAAAATAATAGCAATAAATGACAAACGGCGAAAGTTTAAATAAATCAAACTTAGAGAGCGAATGGGTGGAAACAGAAGTGGGTAGTTGTTCCGTCCGGCGGGCAATTAAGCGAATATGAGTATCCGGCAAACCTGAATTGGAAGAGCCGCGTTTTTCATCGGTGTCAAAATATAAAATTTCAAAACCGGTGGTTTGGACAAAATTGGCAAGCGTTTCTGGAGTGAACATATAAGGGTGGTCGATTTTGACGGCATTTTTATAAAAGCCGGCTTTTTTGAGTTGGTGGCGAAAATTCATTACCTCCAAAACCAAAAGTCCGTCGGCAACGAGATGTTGGCGCGACCAGCGCAGAAAAAAAGCCGGGTCTAAAAAATGATTCAGGGATTGGGTGCAAACAATCACGGAAAATCCACTTAAACTCGGCGCTTTTTTGTTGACTTCTTCCATCAGTAAATTGAAAGTTTTAATTCCTTTCTTTTCGGCGTAATCGGTTTCCGGTTTGGACGGTTCAATGCCAAGAACTTCCCATTTTAATTTTTCTTTCAGGCCGGACAAGACGCCGCCGACTCCGGAACCGACTTCCAAAATCGTTCCCGCCCCGCCGAGGCGCGGTTTAATCAATTCCGCCAACAACAAACCATGCCGATAACCATTGGCGAATAATTCCCGGAAAATGATTTCTTTGTCCCGCATCGCTCTTTTATCGCCCTCAACGGTTTTTGAACGATATTCATCTTGGTAATACTTAAAATACCATTCGGCCGTCATTCGCGGATTGATAAAAATCAAACCGCAATTCCGGCAAATCACTGAACGCAATCGCAAATTATCTTGACCTTGCTCGGAAAGAATTTTGAAATTGCTTTCGCCGCAAAAATTACAGGTCACCGTTTCTAATTTCGCTTTTTCATAGGGAAATTTTATCATAATGAATGATTAAAATTTATCTTAAAAATTTAAAAAATTTAAAACGGCGCGAGTAGAACAAAAGATAATAAATTTTTAAAAACAGCGGCCAAAGTTGCCAGCGTAATTTCCAATATAACCAACGAGAAAAATTTTTATTACCGCCAGCACTCTTTTTTGCCACTAAACGAATATGATGAATGCTGAAACCGGTTTCTTTTTGTTTAGCTAATTCTGTTTTATTTTTATACTCGTCGCTATCAAGGTAAATCACTTTAAAACCGGCTTGTTCAACCATCGTCCGCAAGGTCTCCGGCGTGAACATATAAGGATGGTCAATTTGCACACCGGCAATAATCCGACCGGCCCGTCTCACTTGGTGTCGAAAATTTTTTACCACCAAAATCAAACTACCGTTCGGCGCCAAAATTTTTTTAGCCCAAATAAAAAAACTCATTGGGTCAAGCAAATGATTCAGACTTCTGACACAGATAATGTTGGAAACTTTACTCACATCGCTTTTCGCCAAAAAATCTTCAAATAAAGCGCGGTGGGTTTTAACGCCGTGTTGATTGGCGAAATCTGATTCCGCCAGCGACGGTTCGATGCCAAGAAGTTCTAATTTCGGCAAAATCTCTCGCAAACCGAACAATACACCGCCGGTGGAAGCGCCGACATCAATAGTTAAACCGAATTCTTTAATGTTAGATGAGAGTAATTTTGCCAATGCTCGGCCGAATTTTCTGGCATCGTCAAAATTCACTTGGAGTTCGGCAGCGCGTTCCGTTTTGCCAATTGAAGCCGCGCGATGCGCGCGATAGTGTTCTTTGTAATATTCATCATAATCATCTTTAGACATTCGCGGATTGAGAAAAATCAAGCCGCATTTTTTGCAAAGACAAGTTCGAGCCGGCAAACCATTGGCCGCTCGACGAGCCAAAATAAAAAAATCAGCGTCGCCACAAAGGTTGCAGGCAATGTTTTCCAATTTTAATTTATTATAAACAAATTCAGTCATTTTTGTTATTACCCAACAATTCAAGTAAAACCACCGCCAAGCGTTCGCTAGACCGACCATCTATTTTATATTCCTGCCCTAAAATCATTTGCTGACGCGACGCGGCATTATAGAAAGAATCGGCTAGATATTTTTTCACACTGGAAATCAAATCGGGTAAACTCTTGGCCATAGTAACCCCACCGGCCTTGATAATATTCTGATAATATTCGTAATCATAATAGCGGCTGACGCTGTCCCAATATGGACGCGATTCGGCATCAAAATCAATAATTACCGAGCCCTTGCCGCACAGCGCCGCGTCCAAGGCGATAGTGGATTGGCCGGTAACCACCACATCGGCAAAATAAACGGAATACCACAAACTTATATCATCTCGCTTGCCGATTTCATTGGACTTGGTATCTTCGCCCTCAAAATTAACTCCGGTTTTGTCAAAAACAATTTGGGCTTTAGAATTTTTGATTTCTTTAAAATCAACGCGGTCGCCGGGCGGCAGACGGACTAAAACATTGGCGTCAAATTGCGAGAGAATTTCTAAAACCTTCTGGTCTAAAGTGTTGTGGCGGATATAGCGATTGCCAACCGGCGCGAAAAGAATAAGTTTCCGATTTGGATTTTCAAAACCAAAATTTTTCAAAAATTCCGCGCGCGAAATCGGCGGTGTTTGCTGATAGCGGTCATGATGCGGAATACCGACAATTTTGATTTTATTTTCTTCAATAAAATTCCATTTCACCGCTTCTTTTTTAATGATTTCATTGTTAACGATTAAAATGTCCGGTTGAACGCGAATCGCGCCTTTGGTGGAGAGATTGTCCCAAGAGCGAATCATCCCGACAGTTTTGACGCTGTGTTGTTTTGCTTCTTCCAACAATCTAACGTCCAATTCGTTTTGAATATCGGTGGCGAAAACCAACGATGGTTGTTTTTTGTCAAATAAATCGCCAAAGATGCCATTTCGTTTGCCAAAAAATAATCGGTTACCCAAACGCAAAAGCCAGAAACCGAAACGCGAAGCGGCGCCGAGACGCGATGGCAAAATCGCCAACAGAAAAGAAAAAAGCTTGCCGTCCTGAAAAAATTTTGAACGATGTTTGATGTAAAGGCCGCGTGTTTTGGAGGCCGCTAAAGCCCAAGACCGGAAAAATAAATCAACCTTAGTCAATTTATGACCTATTCCCGCAATTTCAATTTTTGGCGAAGCAAAAACTTTGGAAAAATATTCTTTTTTGAAAGCCGGCGACAGAATTACCACTTGCGCTTGTTCCTGAAGTGTTTTTAACACCGGTGTCATTAAAATATTGCGAGCCACGACGCCGTGAAAACTGGAGATAAAAACGGTTTTCATATCCCGACCATTAAAGCATGAAAAATGGTAGAATACCAAGATGCTAGCTAAAATAAAAAACTACATATATACGACTCTGCAACGATTTTGGAATAGTTTCTTGCCTGACGAAACAATGACTGATAGCAAGAAAAAATGGAATCGCTTGGCCAAAGAAAACGCCCGATATTTCGTGATGACCGATTACGGAGAAAAAATTAACGAAGAAACTTTCCGAAATTCCGGTAAAAACGATTTTCAGATGCTGATAGAAAAAGACGATTTGCTTCAAAAAAAACTGGTGCCATTCAAAGACAAAAAGGTTTTGGAAATTGGTTGCGGTATTGGCCGGATTACCGAATTTTTAGCGAATAATTTTGGTGAAGTAACCGGCATTGATATTTCGGAACAAATGATTGAACATGGCAAAAAACGATTGGCTAATAAAAACAATGTTCGCTTGGCGGCGACTGACGGTTTAACTTTCCCCTTTCCCGATTCAAACTTTGATTTGGTTTTTTCTTTCATCGTTTTCCAGCACATGCCCGACATCGCAACTATTCGGAGAAATCTTGAAGAAATCGGCCGAGTGCTTAAACCGAACGGCCTCGCCAAAATCCAACTGCGCGGCTTGCCGACCAGCAAGAAAAATTGGTTTTACGGTCCGGCTTTTGCTCGGCGCGATGCTGAAAAACTCATTGCCAGTTTACCACTTGCCATTATCAAAACCGAAGGAGAAAACCAAAGATACTTCTGGTTGTGGCTGGAGAAAATTTGACATAAAAACTTTTATGTTGTAGCTTCTTAGAAGATAGCGATGATAAACAAAATACGGAAAGGCACAACTGATGAACACCGAAATAACTTTTGAACTTGAAAGAAAAATCAAAAACCTGAAACTGATTGCTACCGACTTTGACGGCGTTTGGACCGACGGGAAAGTAATTTTTTGCCAAGACGGCACCGAGAGCGTAATCTGCAGTCGCAAAGACACCTTGCGTGTCAAAGATATCAAAGCGACGGGCATCAAACTCTTTGTCATTTCCAAAGAAAGTAATCCGGTCGTAATGGCTCGTTGCCAAAAGATGAGCATTGATTGCTGGCAAGGAGTTGATGACAAATTGTCGCTTTTGAAAAAGTTGCTTGAAAAAGAAGGTGTCACATCTTACGAAGCGGCTTTCGTTGGTGATGATATCAACGATTTGGAATGCTTGCGATTTGTCGATTTACCACTGACAGTCGCCGACGGCCACGACGCCTGCAAAAAAGTTGCGCTTTACGTTACTTTGCGTAAGGGTGGCGACCACGCGATGCGTGAAATTTTTGACCTAATTTTGTCTCTCAGATAAAATCAGGTAAAAAAACATCGAGCCCATTTTCAAAGCCCCGCTCCAGCGGGGCTTTCGTTTCAGTTTTTTATGACTTTTTCATTATTCTTCTTTTAATTTTATTTGTTTTTCTGTTAGGTGCTAACTCGTAGCTATAGCTTATAGTTAGCACCTAGTTAGTGTTCTAAGTTAGTATTTAGTAAAAAATCTTTCCTCGGTGATTTTAGCCAATCCAGTTTAAAATTTTAGTAAGAGAATCCGGTGTGATAATTTCCTTTTTGGTTTCGTATTGATAATCGAGAATGCCGGCTTTGTGCTTTTGGAGCAAAGACCTGAATTCGTCTTGATTGGTGATAAAACCTTTGATACCGAAATAAGGGGCTGATTTTTCAATCAGCGGCAAATGAAAAAAATTTATGAAAATCGTTTTTTTGCCCATCGTTATCGGAATGAAGTTGGCGGTGGAACTGTCGGCAATGTATAAATCGGAGAAATAAACTAAAGTAAAATTGTCGGCTAAATTGGCAAAAATCTTGACACCGAATTTTTCCAGCGGCTGATAAAGTTCGGTTCGTTCAATCGGGTGAGGTTTTATAATAATCTCGTGAGATTCTTTCGGGTAAATCTGCTTAATTATTTTCACAATATTTTCATAAAATTGATATTGGCCGTTATCGTTTAAAACATTTACCACTCGGGAGTTATAAGCCGAAGTGAAAATCACAATTTGTTTTTTACCCAAGTCCAAACCGAGCGTTTCGGCCGCCTTTTTTCGCGCCAGTCCATCAGCGTCCAACTGTTTCTTTTTTGCTTCCGCCAAATGAAAGTCCAAATAACCGACCACGGTCATTTTTTCCGGCGGCACGCCTTGTTTTCTGAAAAATTCCCAAGCTTGCTGATTGATAATGCCAAAACGTTTAGCCGTGCCGCCACCCGGCACCCCCTTGGTTTGATAAAAATCAAGAATTAATAAGACAACCGCTTTTTTAAAAGCAATATAAACTGGTTTAATCAACTGATACAAAATCCGTCGCCAGACAAAAATTTCTTTTTTCGGTCGCTCTCTTTGACCTTCATAAGCCAGCGCCCATTGCAAAACAGCAGTATCAATTCCTCGTCGGTTTGCTTCAGTCATCAAATAGCCGACATAAATACCGCCGTCGTTGACAGAAATAATTTTTTTAATTCGTTGACCATTCAGTAAAGACAAAATCTGCTTCTTATAAGAAATTAAATCGCGGATTAGAGAAAACACCGGAAATTTAGTTTTTCGGGAATTATCAATGGCTTTCGGTGGCACCACTAAGTCATAAGCCAAATCGCGCTGGCGACAATAAGCCAGCATCTCTCCGTAAGTTACCTGATGAACAAATAGAAGTAAAAACCTGACTTCATAGCGACCGGTCAGATGGGGCAAAAGTTTTTCAAAATAACGCAAACTGCCGACATAGTGCGGCACAAAAAACAGTTTTGGTTTGGTGATTTCGTTTGACATTTGACAATATAAGTTCCATATATTAACCTATAAAAGGAAAAAACTCAACCCAGAAAAACAGAAACACTATGGCCAAAATGCTAGTTAGAGAAATTGCCGGTTGCATTTGTCTTCAAGCGGAACCAAAATGGCTCCAAGAACAACTTCAAGAGAGAAATGGCAAAATGATAAATCTCGCCAGAGCTGTTCGGCAAGCCATTTACCAAGAGGGCTTCGTGCCGCTTTCACGAAAGGAGTTCAGACAGCAACGCAAGGCCTTGCAATCGGCAGTGAATGCACCAACCACATTCGTTTGCCTGTCCCGACCCAAGTCAGGTGGCGAGGAAAGCAAGTTTCCCGCCCTTTACGCGGAGCCAAGCGGCTGGAGTGACCATTCCTGTCTCTCGCCGAGCACCTGGCCGCATAAAGCCCTCTTTGTGGTTAAAGGTGGCTAAAGAGAATTAGTGGTTGTCAATAGCCCGGTGCTTGCCACCGGGCTCATTCTTTTATAAGATTCTCCATATAAGATGAACAAGTTATAAATTTTAAGAAATTTAATGAAAAAAATCAAAAAAATCGCTAAAAAAAGAAATAAAAGAATTATCAAGAAAGCTAAAAAAAATGTTTCTAAATTTCCCAAAGCCAAAGTTATTCTCCGCTTTGCCGCTTTGCCTCAAGCGACCGACAAATTCATCAAGGTTGGCAATCGGCTCATCGGCCATGACCAGCCGGTATTCATTACCGCCGAAATTGGCATCAATCACAACGGCGATTTAGCTCTCGCTAAACAACTTATAAACGCGGCTGTTACTGCCGGTTGCGACGCCGTCAAATTCCAAAAGCGCACCGTGCCAGTAATTTATTCACCGGAAGAATTAGCGAAACCGCGAGAGGTTAATAAAGAAATTCTCCGCAACGCCGTTGCTCGCGGCGTTCTTTCGCCAGAAGCAACAGCTCGGCTAAAAACTTCCAATTTTGAAAATTCCGTCAACGGCGACCTCAAATGGGCGTTGGAATTTACCAAAGATGAGTACGACGAAATCGCTCGCTACGCTCGCGACAAAAACATTATTTGGTTCGCTTCCTGTTGGGACGAAGAGGCAGTGGATTTTATGCGGGAGTTTGACATTCCCGTCTACAAAATTGCTTCCGCTTCGCTTACCGACCATAATCTTCTGCGGCACACTAGAGCAGTTGGCAAACCCATTATTCTTTCCACCGGCATGAGCGACCTGGCATTGGTTAAAAAGGCGGTAGCAACGCTGAAAAAAGACAATCTCGGCCTAATGCATTCCGTCAGCACTTATCCGACGGAACCGGAACATATCAATTTGTTAAGCATTCACACCTTACACAATGAATTTGGTTTGCCAACCGGCTATTCGGGCCATGAAGTCGGCATCTCGCCTTCCTTCGCGGCCGCTGTTCTCGGCGCTTGTATGATTGAAAGGCATATCACCATTGACCGAGCGATGCCCGGCAGCGACCAAGCCGTTTCCGTGGAACCTCAAGGTATGAAAATTCTTGTTGATTACATTCGTCTTTGGGAAAAAGCCAAAGGCGACGGCGTTAAAAAAATTCACGAAGCCGAATTGCCGGTGATAGCGAAGTTGAGAAGGAAATAAAAAAACCCCGCCGGTACACAGCGGGGTCTTGCGAAAACTGTCCTACCCTAAAGCTATTAAAGCGGCGCCGACCGCCATCATAATAGTGCCTCCAAGAAAACGATACCTAAAACTTTTCTTCTCGCCCAACACCAGATAAGCGAGAATGATGGTTAAAGGGATTTGTAATCGCTTCAAGGTGCCCACATAAGGGACAATGCTGTACCGAAAAGCGGTGTTGGCAAAAATTATGGAAAGGAACATCAAGATTGAAATCAAAAGTAATTCCTTGTTCCACAATTTCGCCACAACCGAGCGGTTAATTGGCCCTTCAAGACGCCAACCAGCGGCAAGATTCAGCAACGCGGCAATGGCAAAGATACAACCGGAAGCGAAGGCGACATTCGCCGTTCGGACAGCCATTGCCTCAAAGTTCAAGGAAAACACCGCAAAGGGCACGCCCAGGAAAGCGTAGCGCACACCCCGGCTTTTGCTTAGCATTATGAAAGGCGCCAGCCAATCTCGCCAATTGATTTGCCCTCCACTGGCTTTCTTTTTTTCCAAGAAACTCTGAACATTCAGGACGTAAGTCCCGATGACCAAAAGATTGATGCCGATCCAGCCCCAGAATGTCGGGTACTCGCCTAAGATGAAGAAGCTTGCTACAACAACGGCTGCCGGTGTAGTTGCCGCTATCGGCCCTACCAACGACGCGTCCTCAAGCGATAGCGCCTTGAATTCGGCGAAAATAATCACACCGACGAGAAGACCGGTAACAATAATCGGCCACCACCAGCCTGGGGTTATTTGCGCTCCGCCGGAAAAGTAAGCGAAGACAAAAAGCAAAATTGCCGCCAGGGCGCCGGCGATGCCGGTGACAGTATTGACTCGGGCAGTCCAACTTTTCCCTTCCCGGTTCATTGTTTTCCTGATAAAGACATTGTAAAGAGCTTCTGTCACACAGAAACCGAGTATCAACAATATAGCTGTTTGGTTCATTTTTTATCTTTCTGTTTTTGCGCTTGGATTTTCAGAATTTAGCCCAAGCGCTCTCCGAGCATACTAGCAGTTTTAATCAAATCTGTCAAGATTGGACAAAACCAGCAAGTGCGATAAATTATTAAGTTATTATACCAAAAAACTATAACAAAAAAATCTACGCCCTTATTCCCGCCCGGGGCGGCTCAAAAGGCATCCCTAAGAAAAACATTGCTGATTTGGGCGGTTTTCCTTTAATCGCCTATTCCATCGCGGCGGCGAAACTTTCTAAAAAGATTGACCGGATTATTGTTTCCACCGACAGCGAAGAAATTGCGATGGTCGCCAAAAAATTTGGCGCCGAAGCGCCTTTCATCCGCCCGGCAGAAATTTCTGGCGACAAATCAACCGATTTGGAATTTGTCTTGCACGCCCTGGATTGGTTTAAGAAAAACGAAGGAAAAATCCCCGATTACTTTGTCCATCTCCGACCGACTACCCCATTGCGCCGTCCCCTAGATATTGATATGGCAATTGAGAAAATTTTGAAAAATCGTAGAGCCACCTGTTTGCGTTCGGGACATGAAATTCGCGAATCGCCCTACAAACTTTTTGGAATTGACGGCGATTATTTTAGCGGATTGTTTCCCAAAGACAAACGCCCCGATTACTGGAACCTGCCGCGCCAATCATTTCCGCCGGTTTACCAACCGGACGGTTATGTTGATATTTTAGTTTCTCGTTTTGTCCTAAAAAACAAAGTTATTCACGGCAAAAAAATCGTCGGCTTTATCAGCCCCGATACCGGCGAAATAGACAAACCGGAGGACTTATCTTTCGTGAATTTCAAACTGCAAAAAGAGCATTGGGAAATTTATAATTGGCTTAAGAAAAATTTCTTGATAAATAAACAGATTAAGTTAATCTAAAGTCAGATGAAAAATATGAAAAATACCTTAAAAGAAAAAATCAAAAAAATCAAGCTGATTGTTTCCGATGTGGACGGAGTGCTGACTGAAGGCAAAATCTATCTTTTGGGACGCGAAGAATTAAAGGTTTTTTGGGCGAAAGATGCCACGCCGATTGAAATGGCCGGTCGTACTGGTTTGCGATTAATGCTTTTGACTGGTCGCAAATCAACAGCCATTGAAAAGCGCGCCGAGGAGTTGGCAGTTCCCCTCCTTTACAAACAAGACCTTAAGGTATCCGGCAAAACTTTGTCAGGATACGCTAAAGAGAACTTTGGCGTTGATACCACTGAAATTCTTTACATCGGCGACGATTGGAGCGATTTGTTTTTTATGAAGCAAGTCGGCATCGCCGCCGCGCCAGCCGACGCTTCGCCGGAAAACAAAGAAATCGCGGATTTGATAACCAAAGCGCCGGGTGGACAAGGTGTCCTGAGAGAAATTATTGAAGCGATAATGCGCGCCCAGAACACTTGGAATAAACAGCTGCAAGTTTACAAAGACAACATTTCACCTTAACGCTTCCTTAATCACCTCCAACGCTTCTTTGAGCGCCGCCTCGCTAATAGTCAGAGGCGGCGCTATTTTAATAAAATTCCGACTGGTTTTCACCGGCAAAACGCCGTGCTCAACGGCGTAAACGGCAACTTTAGCCGCATCTTCTTTGTTTTTGAATATCAAACCGGCCATCATGCCGCGCACATTGACTTTTTCTAGAGTTGCCGCTGACGATAATTTGCCGATTTCTCTTTCAAAGATTTTTATTATCTTTCTAATTCTCGCTAGATTTTTTTTGTCGCTCAAAAATTCCAAATTAGCCAAAGCGGCCGCCAAGCAAACAGCGTTGCCAGATTGAGTGCCGTAAAGGTCAAGTTTTTCCTGCACATTGAAGACGCGGTCGCTTGTCAAAACGGCGCCAAGCGGCAACGGCGCCATGCCTTTGCCTAAAGTCACGATGTCCGGTTTGATTCCTTTATCGTATGTGGCATAGCCGTAAAGCTGACCCAGCCGATAAAAACCGGATTGTAATTCATCAAAGCAAACCAGCGCGCCGTGTTTTTTGGCGAAAGCGCAAAGGTCTCGAACGAAACCCTTCGGGTAAAAATAAGCGCCTGAACCTTGAAAAGTTTCCAGCATAAAAGCGGCGATTTCGCTTGCCGGCACCGGAATGTTTTTGCCGTCAAACTTCGTCGAAGGGTCGTAAGGAAAATCCAGAAAGATGACATCGGGGTCGGCTAAACGCGACCACGAAGCATTTTCCGGATTCTTGGACATAAAATCCAAACTCAACCCTCGACCGAAATAACCGCCTTTGAAAGTAATGATATAACGTTTTTGGGTTTTGGTGCCGTAAAGTTTAATAAATTTGTAGGCAATTTGATTGGCCTCGGAACCGGAATTGACGAGAATCACTCGATTGAAATGTTTGGGCGAGACACTTAACAGTTTTTTGATAAACTTGTTTTTTATTTCGGTCGGATAGTTGTAGGCGAAAAGCAAATCGGCATCCAACTGTTTTTTAATCGCCTGTTTAATCAAAGGATTAGCGTGGCCGGCGTTGGCGACGAAAATGCCGGAAGTCAAATCAATAAACTTGTTGCCTTGGTCGTCCCAAACCGAAAAATCTTTAGCTTTTCGCCAAACGATAGGCAGAGAATTGATGGCGGAAATCGGCACTCTTTCGGCAATCTCACGGTAAAGTTTTGACGGCGACAATTTGAAACCGGACTTAATCAAACGATATTTGGTTTTGATTTTCATTTGCTAATAATAACTAAACTTACAAATTTTTCAAGAAGGTGTTAGACTTTATCTCATGTTAAAAAAAACATTGGCAGGGGCCAATTTGCAAGTTTCCCGAATCGCCCTCGGCACCGCCGAAATCGGTTTTGCCTATGGCATTGGCAAAGCCACTTTAATTACAGAAACGGAGGCAATTGATTTCCTAAAAAAAACGGTTGATTTGGGCGTAACTTTTTTTGACACCGCCAATTATTACGGTTTGGCGGAAGAAAGAATCGGCAAATCCGGTATTCTCAAAAATCCCGAAATAATAGTGGAAACCAAATGCGCTCAATTTTTGGAAAAAGGTGAATATTTTTCACGACTGGAATTAGAGAAAAAAATCCGAGAACAAGTGGCAAGCAGTTTAGATAAACTCAAAATTGATTGTCTGCCGATTTTAATGCTTCATGGCCCTTCAAAAGAACAAATAGAAAACGGCGAACTGATTGAAATAATGGCTAAATTGAAAAAAGAGGGCAAGTTTCAATTCGCCGGCGTTTCCACTCGAGGCGAAGAATCGCCTTTAGCCGCCATAGCTTCTGATTTTTTTGATGTAATTATGGTAGCTTACAGCGTTCTTGACCAAAGAATGAGTAAAAAAGTTTTACCTGCGGCCCAAAAGAAAAACATCGGTATTGTCAATCGTTCGGTATTGCTCAAAGGCAGTTTGACATCCCTGCGAGAAAAATTGCCGCCGGCGTTGGACCTGCTAAAAAAATCCATCCGTGAAGCGGAAAAAATTGCCGATGAATTGGGCATTGACTTACCCGCTCTCGCCGTCCGTTTCACTTTGTCGGAACCGGCCATTACCACCACCCTCATCGGCACCGATAAAATTGAACACATCAAAACGGCGGTTGAGGCCGTCAAAGCCGGACTATTGCCGGTAGAAATAATTAAAAAATTGCGCGCTCTGGCTATCACCGACCCCAAACAAGTTGACCCGGCTCAATGGCCAAAATCCAACTAAAAAATGATTTGCCCAATCTGTAAAAGAAATACGGATAAAATTATTACTGATACTTTGCGCGATGGTTCCAAACTGAAAGTTTTTTTATGTCAATATTGCGAATTGGGAATACTTAGTGGGCATCAAACAGCCGACGAATTAAAAAAATTTTACGCGAAAAATTACCGCGCCATCGGCAAGCCCAAACTTGAATCAAAATCAAATCCAAAAGAACTTTTTGAGATTTATTCAAAGTTTCAAAGTGACCGATTGCGCCTGCTTAAGCCGTATCTCAAAAAAAATAAGAAATTACTAGAAGTTGGTTGTTCAGCTGGCATGTTTTTGTGGCCCGCCAAAAAGTTGGTTGGTGAAGCGGTCGGCATTGATTTTGACATTGACTCGGCAAAATTCACCGCCAAAAAATGTGTCGCCAAAACTTACTCCACTGATATTTCTGAAACACCTTTGAAAAAAAATTATTTTGATATTATTGTCGCTTTCCAGACATTGGAACATGTAAAAGACCTAACAGATTTTATTGGAAAATACGCAACCTATTTAAAAAAAGGCGGGACAATGGCAATTGAAGTTCCCAATCTTTACGATTCTCTGGCTCACATTTATGATTTACCTAATCATTACAAATTCTTCTATCATTCCGCTCATCTTTGGTATTTCACCGAAAAAAGTTTGCTTAAACTGATGGAAAAATGCAGTTTTGCCAGTAAAGTTTTTCCAGTGCCTGGTGGTCCCCATATATAAGTGACCGAATTTGCAAGCGATCTTTCTACAGCTTTAACTTGATTTTCATTTAACCGTGGTTCATTTTGAGTTCTTAAGTCATTTAAGTATTCCTCTTCGTTTTTTGAGAGAGGATTTGTAGAAGTTGTTTGATACCCCATTAACTGTTCAAGAATGTGTTTATTTAATTCTCTGTTTTTAAGTTGGTTTGTAAGTTCAGATGTATCAATCCCTTCAATAAAATTTGTATATAAACTTCTCAGGCTCTTCAGCGAACAGGTGAATTATGGGCCTAGAAATATCCTTCCTTTTTTTTCTGTTCCATTGAGCTATCACTGGTACTGTCAATGATTCTGTCTTCACGCTCCGATCTTTTAACGGCAATTACATCTTCAATCATTAAATTCTCACCCGTAATTTTTACCTCTTTTATATCTAATGCGTTTTTCATAGATTTTATTATTAATTAACTGATAATCTTCC
>LCJJ01000003.1 GCA_000999175.1 Parcubacteria group bacterium GW2011_GWB1_44_7 | reverse complement strand
TGACAACCGCGTCAGCCGCGCCGGCGGCCATTTTCAGTGGCAAATCATCCAAATATTCGTAAACTTTATAACGCGCCAGTAACGGACTATTTTCACCGAGCGCCACCCCGGCAGTTTCCTTAGCCAAAGCAAACTGCTTCTTGCCGGTTTGATGAATAATTTGATACTTTTGTAAAAGCGTCGGCAAAGCCCCGAGCACAATATCATTAATCAATTCCGCGCCCAGCGAACCGCCGATAATGAGCACCACCGGCAAATCAGCCGTAAAGTTAAAATATTCCCGAACGCCTTCCGTTGCCGGACTCTTAATGCTTTCTCTGATTGGATTACCGACATAGGCGACTTTGTCAGCCGAAAAGTAGCGTGCCGCTTCCGGATAAGATACGGCAACTTTGACGGCAAACTTGCCCGCCCACAAATTAACTTTGCCGGGCACAGAATCGGATTCGTGAATAATTACCGGAATCCCGAAAATTCTCGCCGCCAAAAGCGCCGGAAAACTGGCGTAACCGCCCTTGCCGAAAATCACATCAGGGTAAATGCCGTAGACGACGGCAATCGCTTTGAACGCGCCGAAAAATGTCTTGAACAAATCAGTAAAATTTAACAAAGAAAAATAGCGGCGGATTTTGCCGGCACTGACTTGTTTGAAAATTATTTCATTCTCATAAAGCAATTTTTCGTCACGGGGGAAATCAGACATAAAATACAATTCCGGCGCGATTAGTTTTTCCACTCGAACCAGTTTGCGAATCGCTTCCGCCACCGCGATTATCGGATAAAAATGCCCGCCGCTTCCCCCGCCTGTTAAAAGTATTTTCATAATACTTATAATAATATCATAAAACTATTTCCGGATATGTCGGGAGACGCCTAAAATCATGCCGACTTCGGCGAGAGCAAACAACAATGTTGTGCCGCCTTTGCTGATAAACAACAGCGCCGTGCCGGAAAGCGGTATGATATTGAGCATCGCCGCCATGTTAATAAATGATTGAGATACAATCATCACTACAATACCGACAACCATTAAACTGGTAAAGGTGTCGGGAGCCCGATTGGCAATCCAAAGTCCGCGCCAAGCAAAAGCGGTAAAAAGCAAAACTAAAAGAGCGCCGCCGACAAAACCGAATTCTTCGCCGACCACAGCGAAAATAGAATCGCCCATCGGCTCCGGCAAATAACTAAATTTCCTAATGCTTTGGCCAAAACCGCGGCCGGTCAAACCGCCGGAACCGATGGCAATAAGCGATTGATGAATCTGATAACTGGCGCCCGTCGGGTCGGCGTTAGGATTAAAAAATGTCTGGAAACGCTTCATTACATAATTATTTGAAAAAGCCAACACCGCAACAAGCAAAACTGCGGCAAAAAAAAGCAGGATGGCCTGTCGCCACTTTCCGCCGCCAGCTAAATACATCACAAAACCGGTAGCGAAAAATACCAAAAATGTATCGGTGTCCGGCTGATTAAGAATCAAAACGCCGATTATTGTTAACAAAATCACCAGAGGCAGTAGACCATATTTGAATTCGGCGGCGCGCACCCTAAAACCGGACAGCCAAGCGGCGAAGTAAATTACAAAACCGATTTTTAAAAGTTCGGACGGCTGAAACGATTGGCCGAAAATTAAAATCCACCGATGCGCTCCTTTGTATGCCACACCAATACCGGGAATGAAAACCAAAGCCGTTATCACTAATGAAAAAATAAAAATATACAAAGCGTATCGCCGTAAATAAATCAACGGAATTTTAGAAGCGCCCCATAGCAAAAGCAAACCGGGCAATAAACCGAAGAAAATTTGCTTCAAAGCCACTGAACCGAAACTAGCGCCGCTTTCCCTGACCAATAATCCCATCGCCGCCGACAAAAAAATCAAAAGGCCGGCGGCAACCAGCAACCCGACAATAATCAAAAATATCTTATCAACTTTTTTCATTTTATTGTTATCCCCAGTTTCATTGACTTCTTGGTTGCCATTTGATAACCTGTAAGCACATCTGGCAGTAGTGCCAAATGATATCAATTGCGGGGTCCCGGGCCGAAAGGCTCGGGGCTCTTTGCTTTTCTGACGCCAACCTGTAAAAGATTTGTCCTAAAGTTTGCTATATCAAAATAATGCGACAATGCCGGCGGTAATTCCTTTGCTACATGACCTGACCTAGAAAACCCTATTACCACTTTTTCATTTCCGCGCAAAAACTTGATTAAATAATCAAAATCGCAATCTCCAGAAAAAAGAATCAGCGTATCAAAATCTTTCATTGAAAATGTAGAATCAACGGCGATTTCAACGTCAAAATTCGCCTTGCGGTGCGGGGCGTTTATCGTGTGGTCTCCATATTCTTTGATTGGTTTTGTAATAAGTTTAAACTTTAATCCTTTATCCAAAAAATACCTAAATTTATGATGACCTTCACTATCAAATTCGGCTGTATAAAACCTGACTCCTTGAAAATTGCCCAGATTCCTAAAAAACTCGTTAAGTTTTTTATAATCAACCGACCAACATAAAGTATCTGTCGGCAGATTTTTCAAATTGTCTGGAACATCATCCGGTCGCACAAACATATCTTTGACTGACCGCTCAAGATTGGCCGCGTCAATATAAACAACCACCCTGCCTTTTATCACATCTTTTAGTTTTGATTCGTATTCATTCATATGCTGATTTTTTTAAGATTATTTTCATAGTTTTAATTATTTTCAACAATTTTTATTTCCTGATTCAAATCCAAAAATTCCCAATCTTTCAAATTATTTGGATTGTATTCGTATCTTTCCTTATCGTTGTATTTCCAACTATTCTTATCTTTCAAGACAATCCCGCCAAATAATTTTTCATCTTTCTTGTTTTCTTTTTGAATGTAAGAGGATAATCCTTCGGCGCGTTCCTTAGCGGTTTTGGCATAAATCCCACCTTTCGTGTCAAACAAACCAATTCGTCCGTCGTTTAGCATTACAACAAAATCAAGATAAAACAGCTTTTCTTGTCTGTTTTCAACATAGGGCACGGCAAAATATGATTCGTCTTGCTTTCCATTTTTAAACCACCAAACGACTTGCTTTGCTTTTTCCAGATATTTTACAAATTCATTTTCAATATCGCTGTCCTCAAATGATTTTCCGGTTTCTCCATCTCGCAACCACGCATAATACGGTTGCATTATGGATTTTTTATAATCCATTTTTACAAAAATTTTTTCATAATTAACAGCTTTCGGCACATTCCACAGCCCTTCGTTTTTTATAACCTCTTTCTTGCCTTTACCGACAACTTCTTTATAGCGTTCCAACGCCAAGTTAATAGTATTTATAACCCTCTGTTTTAGCGCCTCGTCTGAAAGAACCGCCGCCTGAATCATCGGCCAATCATCCTCATTTCGCCTAGCGCCAAAAACGCTGTAAATCGAATCATTTATCCTTTTAATTGATCGTTCCTCCGGAGAAAATGTCCCGAGATTGCCCCTGACAAACATATCAAAAGCAAACTGCAACTCCCCTTCTGTTTTAGGTATATTGAATGTCGGCGCTTTTATATTCCCAATCGCCATATCCGCATTTTTCACAGACACATCTTTAATCACCTTTGTATTAACTGGTTTAAACTTAAAAGAGACCTTTTTTGGAAGCCCCATCTCTTTTCCAGCTTCAAGAAAAATCGGCAAAAAGTCCGAAGACAGTCGGGTTTCCTCTCTGAATCGTTTTCCGTGATAAGAAACAAGGTCAACATCTTTATAATCTTTCCGCCGATAACTCGTAAGCGGTCGAATGCCCGACGACGCTCCTTCAATAATCCTTGTATTGATATCCGGCAAACTTGTAAAAAGATGTGCGATATTAAGCTTATCGTCTTTGTAATGTTTCTGCTCCGGCATTCTCATAATTCGCCCGAGTGTTTGAATTGAAAAAGTCATTGTTTCATCTCGCCACTGCCGAAACAAAACCAAAATTGCGGCGCGCGGACAATCCCAGCCGAGCGCGATTGCCTGCTTAAATATTAAGACATCAACATCATTTTCATTTTTCTCAATATTCACCAGATTAACTTTGTTGTCTTTTTCGGACAGATACACGGCCATTCTTCCATTCTTGCGGTCATAACCGTATCTCCCGAGCAAATTTTCCACTTCCTCGCGCTTGTCTGGCATTCCCTGTTTCGTATCCGGCAATTGAATAAGTAAAAGTGGATTAACTCCCGAACCTTCTTTTTCCAATTTCTTTTTGAGTTCAAGCCGCTTTGTAAGCGCCGCTTTCAAAACCAACTCATCGGCTGTTTGGTCTTTTTTTCTTTTATCTATCACATAATCCTCAAAACCCGGGTTGATAACAATTTCCTTTTTTATCATTTCTTCCGCTCTAACATCCTCAATTTCAACCGTCACCTTTTCATCAAGTTCGGCAATCTGCGGGGTGGCGGAAACTTCAATCGTCAATTTCGGGTCAATGTTTTTCACCAAAGCCATTGAATTCTCACTTTTGGCGGTATGGTGGCTTTCATCTATTATCAAAATTATGGTCCGGCCTTCGTCTTTCGTGCGTTCAATAACGGCGGAAAGATTATTATCCCGTTCGTTTGCCCGCACAATTACTTTGTCCTCGTTGTTTATACTGGCCCAATTGAGAAACAAAATCTCGTTTTTTCTGATTCGCCGGTTGTCAAGCTCGTGGAAATACGAACATCGTAAGCCCGCTCCTTTCGGCGCGTAAAATTTCTTCAAAGTATCGTGGCTTTGGTCGTGCAATTTATTGACGGCAATCCAAATGAAAGCAAAAGTTTTTCCGTCCGTTCGTGAATACGGGTCGCAAAATCGCATCATCCATTCGGCCATCATCAATGTTTTGCCCGAACCGGTCGGCGCTTTAAATACCAGAATCTTGCTCCCGTCTTTTTGGAGCAAGTTGTTTGCTTTGTCTCGCAAACCGTCAATCGCCTCTTCTTGATAATTTTTAAAATCTATCCACATATTATTCTAATTACATAAGAATCCTTATAAAACAACGGTTTTTTATCTAAAATTGATTAAACCTCTCATAACGATTACATAAAACTATGCCCAAAATGGTGAGTATTTGGCGAATTTACGTGAATGTTTGGGTCCAGTATCCCGAGGCTTAATAAGAAATGATTCAATAGTATCCCTAATAATTTTTGATGCGGCCGGATAATTACTATCTTTAATATTAAAACGCTTACGCAAACTCGCATTGTCCATAAAATCATTCGCAACATATTTTATACAACAATGCTGATAGCAAGCACGAATCTTATCTCTCTTTCCCATCTTAGTTAATTTTCTGGGTGCGTATAAAACCGCCTTAGTAGATTTATCAGCTACCGCAAAATCTGGAGCTGGCAGTTGATATACCTCAATGGAACCAACGACCTTATCAATACCACTGCCTCTTTGTTCGCAAATACCTACACGCCGCATAAAAGATGCGGTCTTCTCGTTGCGAGCTTGCGGAGCACTATCAATAAACCGATCAGTGCTAATAAGAGGGACTCCTTTGTTGGTGATTTCTAGTCTATTTTTAAATATCTCAATCATCGGACCATTGCCATGTTCAAGAAAATCTTGATGGATTAACGCATTAGCAACTAATTCTCGTATGGCGATTTCTGGATAAATTTTCTTTTCCACTCTTAATGCATCCTGAATCATTTCATTAGATGGAAGCTTGCTGTTAATGTAATCAATAAGCCGTTGGAAACTTGGAGCATAGCCCATTTTGCCCTCTTGTTCTCTTATAGTTTGTGTCCTATCCTCACCAACATATTCAATAACTCGTACAGTATTGTTTCGTAATGTCTCAAATTCCTGTAAATTCTTTGCGAAAAGCAAGGCCCCTAGATTTTTTATTGAATAAAAACTACTCTGTTCCTTTTCTATAAGTTTGTCCTGTGTCAATTTTTCCAGAATTACATCACGGCTATTCGGTAATGGCTGCTTAGTCAATTCAAAATAAGAAGGATAATCTAACAGCGTGAGTACCTTATCGGCAGAAATTCGTAAGGAGGCAACTTCACCCTCAAAAGAGCGGTGCCGAGGATTATTCCAAATGCGACGCTCTTTTTCAGAATAGTTTTTTAGTAGCTTAGTATAACTGCCAACACGAATGTATGCTTCGCCACTAAAAGACACCGGGCGATCGACTGTCGCACATATCTCAAAAATAACAACAGGTTTAGTTTGGTATTCAAATTCAAATATCAAAAAATTGACTCTTGGTTCAAGTAGGTGAGATAACCATGATTCCAACTCTTCGCCACCCTTTTTTGCCATCCTCGGCTTAAATGTTGTTCCAACAATGGCGTGTGTTTTATTATCAATTCCAAATATTATGTAAGCACGATCTTTTTCATGAAGGGCCGCGCCATTTGATAGTGCAGAAATGTCTTTTCCTATTTCTTCAGGATTAGAATTGTTGAGCTTAAACTCAACCCATTCGGTCTCATTTGGAATTTTTACCAATTCGCTTACTAATTTTTCTAATTCGGCTTGTTTCATAGATAAACTTTACTTAAAAATCTCCCGATAAACTTTCAAAATCACTTCGGGAATGGCGCAAAGCTTTACTTTATCTTCCATATCGGCAAAATCAGCTTTATGCGGGTCGTCGGTCATTGAAAAGACATAGGTGTTGAATCGGCCGTTCATTTTTTTAATCGCTTTTTTGTAGTCGTCAATCGCATCCTCATGGAAAATAATGCCGAGATGTTTACCAGAATTTTTAAAAATCTTAAATTCGTCTTTGTCTTGCACAAGTTCAAAAGCACTTTCGTGAATACAAAGCATTTCCGTTGACTTGCTTACAAGTTTTCGCTTGTTTTTGTCGGACGGCTCGGCTTCCACAAAATCGCAAGTGTAGTATTTCAAATTTCCCCCAAGTCCTGCGATATTTTCACCCTTTGTATTTTTGTAACCCTTTATTATTTTTTCAAGACGAGGATAAGTAATTCGTCGACAAATTCCCCGCTCTTCAATCTCTTTTTTACTAAAACCTTTAACTTCTAGTTCTTTTTTGAATCCGTTAAGTTCATTATTTGTGCCAAGAATAAAATTCCGAGTTCCGCCATCTTCGTTATTTAATTCCAAAACTGCTTGTCCGGTTGTTCCAGAACCAGCCATAAAATCCAAGACCGTGATGTCATTTTTCTTATCGGTTATCTTAATGAGATATTTAATCAACTCTACAGGTTTTGAATAATCAAAAGATATATCCATCGTTTTAAGAAAATCAGCGCCCTGTCTGTTTATAAACTGATCCAAAAAATTTCTAGGAACAGTTCCAGTTTCCTGTCTGTCTGACAAATAACTTTTTGTATAGATATTCCACTTTGCTTGATTGCCGTTTTGATCAAGCAAGGGAGAATTTTTTGTTTCTTTATAAACAAGTATGTCTTTCTTCTCAAGATAGGTAGAATACGACCAACGCCAGACTTTATCATTTTCTGACTTCGGCTTAACAAATGAGGCGTCTTTCTTTTCGTCTGGCATCACATCTCCGGGAGGAATAACGAGAGAGCCGTCCGGACATTTTATAAAATATCGTTGATTCGGTCGTGAATCCAGAGCTGATTGATAGAGAGCAACATCGTCTCGATAAAATCCTTTTTCGTCTTTCTTTTTATATAATGACGAGTCCACTTCATCTTTGAACAACTCGAGAGCTTCTATGTTTTTTGCATAAACCAAAATATAATCAACAGACGGGGCGAAATGTTTTCCTTTATTACTCGCTGTCTTTGCCACTCTTGGAATACACGCGACAAAATTATTTTCCGTAAAAAGTCCGGGGTCATCAAGGAGGAGTTTTAATTGCGCGAATTCATCATCACCAATGCTGATAAAAATAACTCCTGATTCTTTAAGTAATTTTTTCGCCAACTTTAGGCGTTTTTCCATAAAAGCCAGCCATTTACTGTGCCTGTATCCGTCTTCCTTATCAACATATTTGTCGTTATAAATAAAATCGTTATTGCCTGTATTGTATGGCGGGTCAATGTAAATGAGGTCAATCGCTTCCTCGTGCGTAAAATTCAAAACCGCAAGCGAGTGATAATTGTCGCCCTCAATCAGCAAATTTACCGGCTTTGATTTGTCGGTTTTGATTTCCTTACTCTTTACTTCTTTCAAAACCGGAAACGGCTTGCCGGCCATTTCGTTCGGAAACATTTCGCTCGGCGTTCTCGCGTCCGGATTGATAAGCACATCAATTTTTTCCTCCGTCAAATCTCTATGCCAAACAAGCCCGTATTTCGTTTCCTTAATACGGCTCAATTCTTTTATGAGTTCCTCTTTGGACCAATTATCGTAACTTATTTTCTTCGCCATTACCTAAAATCCTACCACACATTCGGACTGACGTCCTCAGTGTTTCGTTGCCAAAACTCCTCAACTTTTGGCGAGGTTTTTGAAGATGCTGTCCGATTATTTTTATCCCCACCTAATCTTGACTTTTGATTGTGACTTGCTAGAATGCTGACATCACTACGAAAAAGCTCCCATGCGGGTTCCGTCCCGCAGCGGGGCTTTTTCATTTATGGTTGCCTTTATCACCTTTTGTATATTCAAGACGATTTTTGAACCTTTCAAGAAAGACAATGTTCTCCGGGGCGGCTTTTTTGAGCAAGATCGATGCTTTTTGAGAATTTGGGCTCAATACAATTTCAAACCTCTTTCTATCCTTGAGAAAATTTACAAGACAAGCAAAATCGCCGTCTCCGGTAACCAATACGGCTTTATTAAAAAATTTTTCATACATATCGGACACTGTCTGTAAAACCATTTCGGCGTCGCAATTTCCTTTTATCTCCCCATATCCATCTGGAACGGTTGGTTTAAAAACAACAGTATAGCCCCAATTCTGAAGGTCACGATATAAATTAGTATTTATAGGAATAAAACCGAGAAATATGTAGGCCTTGCTGACTCCGTATTTTTCCAAAAGCCACACTCGAAATTTTCTATAATCTAAACGCCAACCAAGCTTATAGGAATAAAACCGAGAAATATGTAGGCCTTGCTGACTCCGTATTTTTCCAAAAGCCACACTCGAAATTTTCTATAATCTAAACGCCAACCAAGCTCGGCTATACCTTTGTGCAGATTGGCACCGTCCACATAAGCAAAATTATTCTCGGGTTTCTTCATAGAATTTTTAATAATCCTACCACCTTTGGTGCGGTTTTTGAAGTTTAAGAAATAAAGGCCTCGCCTTTGCAGCCCAAGGCGAGGCCTTCTTCCGAGAACTTACCGCAACAGAGCGACAATGGCGCCGAGGATGGCGAAAACGACGCTCAAAATCCAGAAACGCATCGTCACTTTGTAAGGCGGCCAACCAAGCGCTTCAAAATGATGGTGAATGGGCGCGACCAGAAAAACTTTTTTGCCGCGATATTTTTTGGACAAAACTTGGATAATGGTAGACAAAGTGGTAGCTACTAAAGGCAAAGCGACAATCGGCAGAGCGATTAAACCGCGCCCTTCGCCGAGTGCGTCGGTCATAAAAGCGACCACGCCCAAAGTAATGGTTAAGCCCATGGTGCCGGTTTCCGACATATAAAAACGAGCGGGCGGAATGTTGAACCAAAGAAAAGCTAAAATGCCGCCGACGAGAACAGCGCAAAAAGCCGCCAAGTTAATCTGATTTTGTTGAAAAGCGATAATAGCGTAAGCGGAAAACATCGCCGCAAAAACACCGCCAGCCAAACCGTCAATGCCGTCAATTATTCCGCCGGAATAAAGTCCGAGAATGACTAATACAAATAATGGAATGAACAGCCAACCGATTTGGAAATCGCCGATATAAGGCAGACCAATGGCGGCAACGTCTAATTTGAAATAAAACCAAAAAGCGGCGGCCAAAGCGATTAAAGAAACTAAAATCAAACGCTTTTTAAGCGATAAACCGCCGGCAATATGAGAACCATTGCCTCTGATTTCCAACCAATCGTCCACCAAGCCGATCAATCCGCCCAATAATAGAGTAAATAAGGGAATCCAAGTTTGATTGCGGCTCATAAAATCAATTTTGGTGCTGATGTCGCCCGGAAATATTTTCGCCAAAAGCCAAAACAACAACATCGTCAAAGCGGCGGAAAACCAAATAATGACGCCACCCATGCGAGGTGTGTTTATTTCTCGGTCTTTGTGAAGTTCGTTAAAAATTTTCGTTTCTTTACCGTCTAAATCAATTTTGCCGGCTTTCTTTTTCCACATTTGTCGACGATAAAGAAAATTAGTCCACAGAGGCGTCAAAACAATACCGATGAAAAAGGCAACGGCGGCGGGCAAAAAAACTTTTACAATGTCTATTATCATAAAATTGGTAAAATGGCGGAAAGAACAAATTTTAAAAATTCTAGGTGGGGGCGTGCCAAATTACGAGCGAAGCGAGTAATTTGGGGTTAAGGAATTTTTAAAATTTTGTTCTTGAAGCTATTTCGTAATCATTAATCATTTAAAAAACTAATCGTGGTGGACGCCAATTTTTCCACATCGGCGAATCGACCTTGCTCGCTGGAACCCAAAACCACAATTGCTATCAAGTGTCCCAAACCGGCATCCATCAATACCGCCAGGTTGCCGCCGGCTAAATCAGTGTAACCGGTTTTAGAAGCAAGTAAACCGGGAATTTCTGCTACCGCTTCATTAGTATTTTTCGCCGTCCGACTTTTACCGTCCAGCGGTGAAACTTTAAACACCGGCTGGCGAGTGGCTTCAAATAAATCCGGATATTTGGTTGCGGCGTAAGCCAGCAAGGTCGCCACATCCCGCGCCGAACCGTAACCGCCGCTCAAATTCGGCTGAAAATCCAAACCGGTTTCGTTGAGAAAATAGGTTTGAACGAGACCAAGCGAACGAGCTTTTTCGTTCATCTTGGCAATAAAATCATTTTCCCGAATGATAGCGTCGGCCACCGTTTCTTCAGTGTTCTGTCCGGCGCCAACAGCCGCCAAACCGGCAGCAGCCGCCAAAGACGCGGCGCCGTCGTTGGAAGAAACCAGCAAAGTGAAATCCAAAAGATCGCGCGCCGCCCATTTTTCACCAACTCGTAAACCACTATCACCTTCCTTTTTAATAGAATCACTATCGATTGTAACCGTAGCGTATGTGGGTAAAATTTCCCGAACTACAACCGCGGTCATAATTTTCGCCAGCGATGCTAAGGGCAATTGCTCCTCGCCGTTCAGCGAATAAATAATTTTATTTTCCAGCAAATCAAAAACAATAGCCGCTTTGGCTTCTAAATCCATGCCATCAAAATGATTTGGTGCGGGCGGCAAAGGCGGCGCCGGCAATTTTGTTAATAGTGTCGGCCCAATGGCCGTAAAATTTAAATTCGTTAAAACGAGCGCCGCGACGGCGGAAAGCAAAACAAACGGAAAAGCCAGTGAAATTCCTCGGTAAATTTTTGACCACCAATTAGTTTTCGCTTGATAATTCTCCATTTTTTATTTCTTCCTTAACCGCTTCGTAATCGGGTAAATCCTCCAATCGTTTGATGCCCATATATGATAAGAGTTCAAAGGTTGGTTTGTAAAGGTAGGCGCGCCGAGCGGTAGGATTTTCCAGACGCTCTACCAAACCGCGAATCAGCAAGTTTCGCAAAATATAGCCGGCATTAACACCACGAATATAATCAATTTCTTGTTTGCTTACTGGCCCGCGATAAAGAATTATCGTTAAGGTCTCCAAGCTGGCCTTTGAAAGTTCGCCGGTTAATTCTTCTTTAGTTAAAGTTGCCATCAATTCAGCCAAAGCCGGCGCCGTGCCCAATGCCACTTCATCGTCTTTTCGTAAAAGCGCCACGCCTCGTTCGGCAAGTTTTTCTTCCAAAATATCTAGCGCCGTTTCCACTTCTTCCTTCGTCACACTCAACCAAAAAGCCAGCCGTTTCAGAGAAACCGGCTCGCCTTTCCAAAAAATAATCGCCTCAATTTTCGCCGCTAAATCCATTTAGCCATTTTAACACGAAAAAGAAAAACAAAATAAAAAAAGATTTAGGTTATTTAAACAGTAATGGCGGCTAAAATTAAAACACTGGCTAAGGCGGCCACAAGACCAATTTTCTGATGCCACTGAAGTTTTTCGCGGTTTACTAAAAGTCCTAAAATTACAGCCACTATAATGTAACTTTCTGACAATGCCACCGCCACAGCAATCGGCGCCAAACTCATAGCAAAAGCAAATGCTATCCACGCCGCATTATCAAGAATAGACATCGGCAAAATAATCCCGCGAAACAAAAACAAATCATTGAGCATTTTTCCGAATTTGCCCTTAATCACTAAATACAAACCAGTCGCGCAAGTGACAAACAAATTAACAACAAAATTAACCATCAAGGGGTCCGAAATCCTCGCTCCCCAACCGTAAAAAAAGTTTGCCGCGCCCATGATAAAAGCGGCGAAAAAAGCGATTAAGACCCCTTTTTCCACAAAAAACTTCTTGATTGAATACTTCTCTCTGAATGAAACCAAAATCAAACCAAACACTAAAGTCGCTATGACCGCGATTTGTAAAGCATCAATCCCCTCTTTCAAAACAAAAAACGCCAGCAAAGCCGCCGCCGGCACTTCAAAAGACCAAATCGGCTCCACCACTGCCAGCTTTCCTCTTTTCAAGGCCTCAAAATCCAAAAGAGCAGCGATAAATAGAATCACCGCGCCGCCCAAGAGTATCGCCAGCGTTTTTGAGTCGCCAAAAATAAGCGGGAGAATGTCTCGCCAAACAAACGGCAATAAAATAATCGTGCCAAAACCAGTTATGGCAAAAAGCGTTTCCCAATCACCGATTTTTCTGGTGGAACGTTGAATTAAAAAATCCCCAAAGCCCCAGCAGAGCATCGCCACAAAAGCTAAACCGATTCCAACTGATACGCTCATTGCGATATTTTAACATAAAAAAACAACCACCAATCCTTTGGTGGCTGTCGTGAAAATACAACTCGGAGAAATCATTTCTCCGATCGCTGGAAGTTAGAGGCTATCAATTACCTCAAACATTCCCCGAACTTCCAGAGCCACATCCTCGACCGCCGAAAAGGTGGTGGGGTTAAAATGCCCGTTGACGACATCCATGTCATGACCCTCCGCCACCTCAATGACCCGATCATTCAACTTGCGTAGAGCGATTACCGCTCCACCCACAAGCCGGAATTTCCCATTGTCCGTAGGCCGGACAAGGAGACCGTGATCCCCCGCGAGGTTCAGCGGGCAAGACAAGAGGCTTTTTCCCCCATCCACCGCGACAAGAGAAAACGACTGATCAGAAAAAAGGAATGAATGATACATTCCAATCTCTCCTCCCGCTTTTTCCACTGTTGCGGCAAACTTGTGACTAGCAAGTCTCGCCAAACAGCTCGCACTTTATGGTCGGCAGCGAGTGCCTTTGCTTTTCATTTGAGGTCACCCCGACAACAATAGCCGTCATGACTCAAATTTTCTGCCATAAGATTAGCAAGAAACACAATCTTTGTCAATAGGTAAAAATATGGCTTAAAATAAAGATTTTATGACACAAAAAAGGGTCGAGAGATATGCTCCCGACCCCCACAACGTGGATAATCTTGTTCAAAACAGCCAAGGTTTTGGCAAACCATTACCAATCTGCCGCCAAAGATTAAACGGCAAAGGAATTATTTTGCCTGCTTGAATCAAAAGACTGACAAAATGAAAATTTGGTATTTCCCAGAAATCCCGCAACATTTTGTCAGCACACTGAACACCGCAACATTCATTGGCGTATTTTCTTTCTGCCAATCTTTCGGCGATGTAAGAATTGGTATTCGGATGAAGCGGTTCCACCAGCCAGACACACCGACGTTTTTTTCTTTTCATAATCTTGCTTTTCCAGATTGATTTTTCTCCCCAAACATTAGCACCAAAATCACATTGGTCAAGACAAAAATTACTTTCCCTGTTTGACGCAAACTTTCAAAAATTCGGTGAAAAGCGGATGGGGCGAGAGCGGGCGCGATTTGAATTCTGGGTGAAACTGGGTGCCGAGGAAAAAGGGGTGAACCTTGCGTGGAAGTTCGGCTATTTCCATCAATTTATCGTCGGGCGATTTACCCGAAAAAATCAAACCGCCTTGTTCTAATTTTTCAATGTATTCCGGATTAATTTCATAGCGGTGCCTGTGTCTTTCACTAATCAGCTTACCCGCCTTGCCGTCGGGTAGGTAGCTTTTAGCTTCTAACTTATAGCCTGAAGAGTCGGAATAAGCCCCATACGCAATGGTACCCTGAAAAAGGTGAGCCGGATAAGCGCCTAGCCGCATTGAACCGCCGTAATTACCCTCGGCTAATTTTTTCTTTTGATCCGGCATAATATCAATCACTGGCGCGTTTGTTTCGGGATTGATTTCTGTGGTATTGGCATCTTTCAATTTCAAAACATTGCGTGCGAATTCCACACACATCAATTGCATACCATAACACAAACCGAGATATGGGATTTTATTTTCCCGACAAAATTTAATCACCACCAATTTGCCTTCAATGCCGCTCTCACCAAAACCGCCCGGCACAATCACACCGGCGTAATTTTTCAATGATTCTATTTTTTCTTCGCCAGTTTCCCCACCCGAGGCGGGTCCGCCTTGGGCGGAAAATCTTTTGGCGTTGAGCCAAGTTAAATTCACTTTAACATTGAGTTTCGCCGCCGAATGTTTAATGGCTTCAATCACGGAAATATAAGCGTCGGATAAAACGAAATCACCACTGTCAAAGTATTTACCGACAATCGCCACTTTAACTTCAGCCTTTGGATTTTTCACCCGCGACACGAAGTTTCGCCATTTTGCCAAATTGTCTTTGCGCTTTCGCGATTTCAAGCCCAATCGTTCCAAAAGCAAAACGCTTATATTATCGCGCTCAAAATTCAACGGCACTTCGTATATACTTTCAATATCCGGCGCCGAAACGACCGCTTCGGCCGGCACATTGCACCAAATGGCGATTTTTTCTTTGCGTTTGGCGTCCAATGCTATTTCGCTCCGAGCAATAATAATGTCCGGTTGAACACCGTAAGAATTAAGTTGACGAACGGCATTTTGAGTCGGTTTGGTTTTCATTTCGCCGATTTTGTTGGGAATCGGCAAAAAGGTTACCAAAATAAACAGGACATCGCCCGGATTTTTTAATTTCATCACCCGCGCCGCCTCAATAAACATAATATTCTGATAGTCACCCACCGTCCCGCCAATTTCAATCAAGGAAATGTCCGAGTTGCTTTTCTCGGCGGCGAGCTCAATCCGCCGGCGAATTTCATCAGTAATGTGAGGAATAGCTTCCACGCATTTGCCTTTGTAACCGAGCGTCCGTTCTTTTTCAATCACCTGTTTGTAGACCATACCGCTGGTAATGTAATCCTCGCTACCCAAATCCACCTCCATAAACCTTTCGTAATTGCCCATATCCTGGTCGCATTCCATACCCGAATCCAAAACAAAAACCTCACCGTGTTCGGTGGGGTTCATGGTGCCGGCATCCACATTAAGATATGGGTCAATCTTGACCGGATTAACCGAAAAACCTTTGGCTTGCAAAATTTTACCGATGGCTGAAGTGGCGACGCCTTTTCCAACGCCACTCATCACCCCGCCAATAACAAAAATATATTTGTGCCGTTTAGCTTTTGCCATTTTATAAAACAATCTTACCAAATCCGCCACCGACAATATACCTTGACATAGCTCTGGCAGTGTTTAATATGATTGGCAGAGAAAAGAAAGGAATACATGAAATTACACTTCTGTACAAATCCACCGGGTCATAGCCGAAATTAGGCAGCGCATCTGGAAATTGGAAGAGACGCGGAGGAAAGAAAAAGGAACCGGAGTTTTACAAGTCAAGCCCGACTGCTTGTTCTTGATTGCTACGGTGGGGGGCACTCGACCACCAGATTGATTTCACCGGATTCGTTTCTTCATCAAGCGAGGCGCAGATGCCTCGCTTTTTTTATTAAAAATTTTTCTACTTCCCCATTAAAGAAACAAATTCCTCAACCGTCAGCTCACCGTCACGGAGAATCTTGCGCAACAAACCCTTACCGATGGTTTTGTAAACCGGCACTGTCACCGAGCGGCGTGTTTCGTGTTTTAATCTAATATGGCTGCCACGCTGGCGCGTTCGGAAATAGCCGATTTTTTCAAGAACTTTTACGATAATATCGCCACTTAAAATCGGAATTTTCGGCATGGGGCTTTGGCTTAAACCGATATGGTGTGAAAGCTCAATTCCAACGGCCTATAACTTTTGACAAACTCTTTGTTGGCTTTTTCCTCCAAACAAAGTTCAATCACCTCTTTGATATTTTTGAGTGCCTCATCAAGCGTTTTGCCTTGACTATAGCAACCAGAAAAAAGTGGGCATTCCACGACATAAAAACCGTCTTCATCTCTTTCAACAATCACTGGAAACTTGTCCGCGCCTCTGATTATTAATTTTTTCATTTTCCGCATTTTCATACCTTTGAGAATATCACAATTTATTTACGCATTCAAATACCTTCGGACCGCCAAAAAACTGGAAACGACGCCGAGAACAATACCGGAACCGAAAATGAGCAAAAAGATTTGCGGAAAATTGTCCAAATAATAACGAAAAACGTTAACGCCGAAGAAAAAGTCGGCAGTTTTGGGGCCAAGCCAGTAAGTCGTCGGATAAAAAACCGATAGCGCGACAATCGCGGCGACAACGCCATAGAGGGCGGCTTGTAAAAGAAAACGGGCGCTGATGTAGCGACTGCTCGCGCCCATTAAACGCATCACCGACACCTCGTCGCGAGAAATAAAAATCGTCAAGCGAATAGTATTGTAAGTGATGAGCACCGACACCACGGCGAAAAATAAAATCACAAACAAACCGAGCGTCTGGGCAGAATTGGTTACTCTGATTAATTTGTCTATGGCGATTTTATTCTGATAATAATTTACTTTGTCAATAATCGGCGCTTTGCCGTCACCGATTAATCGGCCGTTTTGGTCCAAAAACTTAGCGATGCTTTCGTAATTAGTGGCGTCCTTAGCTTTAATATTCAGGGCCGCGCCCAACGGATTATCATCCAATTCTCCAAGTGACTGTAAAGTCAGTTGGTCGTTTTGGTGGCGCTCTTTGAAATCCGTCAGCGCTTGTTCGCGAGAAACATATTCCACTTTAGCCACTTCCGGCAAGATCTCCAGTGATTTTTTCAAAGATAAAATTTCTTCTTCCGGCGCCGAAGTGACGAAATAAACATTGATGTCCACTTTGTCTTTGAGCGCTTCAATGGAAGTTCGCAACAATGCGCCGGTAAAAATCAGCGAACCGATGACAAACAAAGTGACAGTCATTACCGCCACCGCCGCCAACGACACAAAGCCGTTGCGCCAAAAACTAGCGAAACTCCAGCGAATTACTCTTTTAATTTTGGTCCAAAACATTGATGTAAATTCAAAACTGAAAGTGAAAAACTTAAAACCATATCTTAAATCTTAAAATTTTTTATTTTAAATTTTAGTTTTGCGCTTTGCGTTTTTAATTTTATCATAGGCACACCAGCGAAGCTATACTATCGCCTTCGCGCAATTTCATAATCCGCACGCCTTGCGTCTGCCGGCCAAGCGCGGAAATTTCTTTGATATCCACTCTTATCACTTGGCTCTTTTTGGAAATCGCCACTAATTCTTCTTCGGCGTCAGTTACCACTTTCGCCGCCATTAAAGCGCCGGTCTTGGCGGTGATTTTCGCCGTCTTGATGCCCGAACCGCCGCGCTTTTGAACTTTGTATTCTTTCAAAGCGGTAGTTTTGCCGTAGCCATTTTCCATTACCACCAAAAAGCGCGGATTAATTGCATCTTTTTTGATAATGTCGGCGCCAACAATCGTATCGCTTTTGCCTAAACGCATCGCCCGCACTCCGCCGGCCGCCCGGCCCATAACTCTAATATCGGACTCTTTGAAGCGAATTGATTGACCTTTAGCGCTGGCGGCAATCACTTGGTCGCCCTTGTCAACGAAAAAAACCGCTTGCAAGGCGTCGCCCGCATCCAATCGAATGGCAATAATGCCCGAACGGCGAACATCGTGAAAACTGGCGGCGTCCACTTTTTTCGCTGTGCCGTTTTTAGTCAGCAAAAGCGTCGCCAGCGCCGATTTTTTCAATTCTTTGGGTATCGGCAAAATGGAAGTAACTTTTTCATCCGCCGCCAATGACAAAAAATTCATGATGGATTTGCCTTTGGTGGCGCGTTTGCCTTCGGGAATCTCATACATTTTTATTTGATAAACCTTGCCTTTGTCGGTAAAAAACAACAAATCGCTGTGAGTGGAAGCGGTTAAGAAAATAGAAACAAAATCTTCTTCTTTGGTGTCCAAATCCACCACCCCGATACCGCCTCGTTTCTGCTTGCGATACTCGCTCGGGTCGGTCCGTTTGACATAACCGCCCGTCGTCAAAACCAAAACACTTTCCTCGTCGGGAATGGTATCTTCCAAAGAAAAAGTTTTAGCTTCGTGTTTGACAATTTTAGTTAATCGGTCGTCACCGTATTTTTCCGAAATTTCTTTCAATTCGTTTTTGATGACGTCTAAAATTTTCTTGGGGCTGCCGAGCAATTCTTTCAGATTTTTAATCAACTCTATCACCGCCTTAAGTTCATCTTCAATTTTCTGACGTTCCAAGCCGGCCAATTTTTGGAGTTTCATTTCCAAAATGGCCGTGGCTTGTAAATCGGAGAATTTAAACTCTTTCTTCAAATCGGTGTGGGCCGAGGGCACATCTTTGGCGGCGCGAATCAATTTGATAATCCGGTCAATGTGGTCAAGAGCATTTTTCAGACCGCGCAAAATGTGTTCGCGCTCTTCCGCTTTCCGTAAATCAAATTCAGTCCGGCGACGCACTACCGTTTGGCGATGCTTGATGAAATCCTCCAGCAAAGATTTGAGCGATAAGGTTTGAGGCACGCCGTCTTGCAATGCCACCATATTGAAATGAAAGGCGTCTTCCAGTTGGGTGTGTTTGTAAAGATAATTCAAAATCGCCTGCGGGTGGCCGCCTTGTTTCAAATCAATAGCAATTCGCAAATCTTTGGCCGACTCGTCCCGCAGGGCCTTGATGCCTTCCAATTTTTTCTCTCGCACCAAATTAGCGATGTTTTCAATCAAATCAGCCTTATTGACGCGATAAGGAATGGAAGTGATAATAATTTGAAAAGCGCCCGCCTTTGTTTCTGTAATTTCCGCTTCGCCCCGCACCACCACTCCGCCCTTACCATTGCCGTAAGCGTGATGAATATCTTTTTCGCCATAAGCCACGCCGCCGGTCGGAAAATCCGGCCCTTTGATGAATTGGAGTAAATCTTCGGTGGTTGCTCCTTTGTTGTCAATCAAATGGATAACCGCGCCGCAAACTTCACGCAAATTATGCGGCGGAATGTTAGAAGCCATACCAACGGCAATACCGAGCGTGCCGTTCAAAATTAAATTGGGAAAAGCGGCCGGCATAACCACCGGTTCTTTTTTGGTACTATCGTAATTGGCTCGCCAATCCACCGTATCTTTTTCCAAATCGCGCAACATTTCACCGGAAAGACGGGACATTTTCGTCTCGGTGTATCTCATCGCGGCAGCTGAATCGCCGTCAATGGAACCCCAGTTGCCTTGGCCGATAGCCAAGGGGTAACGCAAAGAAAACGACTGAGTCATTTTCACCAGCGACTCATAGACGGCCGCATCGCCGTGCGCCGACGAGTTCAAGCCCATTTCCTGCATCGCGAACAAAATCCGCCGATGAACCGGCTTCAAACCATCGCGCGTGTCGGGCAAAGCGCGCATAGTTATCACCGACATAGCGTAGTCCAAATAGGACTCTTTCATTTCGGTACTGATATTTCGCAAAACGACACCGCGCTCGTCTGCTATGGGTGCTATTGGCTTGTCCGCCGAACCGGCAGCTTGTTTTTCCTTTGCCATACACTGCTATTTTAGCATATTCTGAACGCAAAGAAAACCTGAAATAAATTAAACAAAAAAATCGAAAATTCATTTTGCTCTAATTCCAGCGATAGCAAAAGTTAGAGCAAAAGCTAATGAAGCTACTTTGAAACTACCTTGAAGCTAGTGAAGCTATTTATAGTCCCTGCACCGTTGAGGCAATCAAGTTGATGATGCCGAAAACCGAAAACATTATGAACATTCCAATGACGCCGTAAATCATTCCTTTGCCGCCCTCGCTTCTTTTAGTCGGGTCGTCGGCATGGACAACATAGGTGAAAACTCCCCAGATAAAAACTAGAAAAGCAATAGCAAAAAGCAGAACCAAAATCGGATCGACGACATTGTCTTCAATTTTGTTTATGATATCCGTCACTGATGGCGGCACCGCCGCTAAAAGATTTTCCATGATGTTTTAAGTATAACCAGAGATAAATTAGGGTAAAGTTCAAAACGATGTTCCGCAACAAAATTTTATTAATTGCAGTTCCATTTAATCGTTGATTATTTTACTATCAACAAAACTTTCGATGTCGTCGTGTAAGTTTTGTTTTTAAAAGTGAAAACTATTTCGTCCTTTTTCGAAACGGTTGTGTCATTAAAAAAATCATCAATTTTTTCAAAAACAAAATCAAAATTCCTCTTAAGTTTCCAGCTCTGATCTAAATTATTCTTGTCCGCAAAAATCACAAACAAACGATTGTCTGCCCCACATGAGGATTTTTTATTGCTTCATCAATTGAATACCCCCGCGGCAAGTAAGTCGTCTTTAAATCAAAAGCTTGTTTGTCAAAGAAGATATCAACGCCAAAATTATTCTTTAGCGTCGGAATAACTCTCGGATGCAAACCAATATGATCTTCTATTAAAACCGTTGTCCAGTGATTATACCAAGTAGCTATAACATAAGAGGTTATCTCGTCGTAAAGTCTGTCCTTAACGCCACTAATTAATTCCTCGTACCGATAAAATTTCCTGACATATTCACTTTGGATTTTTTGGTCTAATTGCCCCTGTACAACACCCCAATTTATTCCCTTCACTTTATTGACCTCTTTGATAAGTTCGGCGTCAGATATTAATTTCTGTCGATTTTTAACTCGCAATTGATATTTTCTTCTGATGAAGGAGTCAATCTTATCCGGTGATAAATCTATCAGTTTTTTAATTAATTCACCGGCGGTCCCTTTGTGTTTTATGTTGAAACTTAAAGCAAACTCTTTAAGGTCATCGGATTTTACCGACTTCAATTTCAAATTCGTTAATTCTTTTTCGCTAACAAGCATTTATGATTTTTTAAAGATTAAAATATATTCGTGCCGAAAAATATAAAAACCTCCAACCAACGCACGGTAACGCCATAGGTTTTCTTGGTTTAATTTTGCCCGATTGTTCACCATATTTTTGACTAAAATGCTCTTCAACTTCAAGCCTTGTCCGCGTTTTAATGTTTCCTGCATGAGATAAAAACCTAGCGGTACCCACTCGCTATTCGTATACTTATCACCAATTACGATAGCTAGATATCTATTCCTATCTAATAAACCGACAAAATTTTCTATGACATCACCGAATTTTTTTGAAAATTCATCAACTGTGGCGGTGTTACTCAAGTCTTCTTTTCTATCACTGAATTTTATAATGTCGTGATATGGCGGATGTAAAACAATTAAATGGATTTTCCTTTTACCATTTTTCTCAAGGATTTCCAAAACTCTTTCCCGCGCTTCTTGTATTGTGCTGTCTGCGACTATAACTTCGGTAAATACACTTTTTCCATTTGGGAGTTCGCTGTTTATATTTTGCATTGCCGAACGCGCAATATCAGGTAAAAGTTCAATACCTATTCCGTGTCGTCCCAATCTCTTTGATTCAATAAGTGTCGTGCCATTTCCTAAAAAAGCATCTAATACTACATCGCCCTTTTTGGTAAACCGGCGCATCAATTGATTGGGAATTTGCGGAATGAAATTGCCGTGATACTTATTATTATGAGCACCGGAATTATCTCGGTTACCTATCAACCACAAGCTATCTGTAAGAATATCTTGGTAATTTTTCCAATTTTTCAAATCCAGATCATTAATTTTTGTTGGTGAATATCCATTCATATCATACATTATACCATAATCAATTTGCTAACACCGCATCGCCCAAAAGCGCCGCGGGAGTGTAACGATTAGCCGCGTTCCACAACATCCAACTATCAAAACCGGCATCGTAAGTCGCTTGAATTTGTTCTCGCACCATCGCCGCCGTGTAAACCGCGCCCAAATTAAAATCCTGAAGCCACGGCCTAATTTTTTGCGGCGTGGTGGACGAACGTTGATAAGCCGCATTCAATGAATAACGAACCACTTTGTAAGGTTCAGCCGCCGGATTGCCGAGTCCGATAAAAGTCGGCGGGTAATGCGACGGATAAACCATCGGCGCGATGAAATCAAAATACGGCAAAGTCACTTCCAAAATCTGGCCGATATTTAAATCATCGGTGTTAATCGTCGTCATGCCAAACAAATCAGCCGACAAAATCGCGCCGGTTATTTTTAAATTATCATGTAAGTAAGAAAAAAATTCGCGCAAAACTTCCGGTTTCTCGTAACCGTAGCTCCAAGGATAATAAATATCATTCATGTTGCCGTCGGAGGGAAAACGGATGTAATCAAAATTCAATTCATCAAAACCAAGAGCGTAAGATTCTTTGGCCAACAAAACAATATAATCCCAAACACCGCGGGCGCCGGCATCCAACCAAGTTAAGCCCTTATGGTCTTGCCAAACCGCCGAACGCTCGCTGTCTTTTGTTACCGCCCATTCGTGATGTTTGCCGACCAAATAAAGGTCTTGGAAAACGGCAATCCGACCGATGACATAAATATTTTTATCGTGCAATTCTTTAAGCAACGCCGCGATGTCGGGAACAATTTTTTTTGCTGAACCGAGTGCCTGTAATTCAGGATTATCAGTCAAAAACGAAATCCGGCCGGTATAATCCTTAATGTCTATGACGACGGCATTAAGTTCGGTGGCATCAATCAAGTCAATCAGTTTTCCCCGTCGAGCGATTGAACCGGCCGTCCAACTGGTCAAATAAATGGCTTTCAGGGGCGATGGGGTTTTTAGATGGACAATCGTCGAAGTGGCAATGGGTTTTTGGGCGTTAGTCCAATTAATTTGATGATAATCAGGCAAAACAAAATAAAAAGCGGCGAACCCGCTCGCTAAAACAAAAACCAAAACCGCCAAAATAAACGCTTCTTTATTGTTTGCCATTGTCCGTAAAATTCACGCCGCTCGCTTCATTATTTTCTTCCGCCGGCGCGGCTGATTTCTTTCTTAAAAAATAATCGGCAATTAAAATAAAACCGGTCGCGTAGAGTAAAAAAGTGCGCCAAGCCGCCGGCACGCCAAGAAAAGAAATCAAGATTAACCAAACACCGAGGATTAAAATTGTTTTGGGTTTGAACATGACAAATGTATTATATCCCAGCTTGTGATATACTGCGAATTGGCAAAGTTCCAAACCAAAAATTATGACTACTGTACCGCTGACGATGGAACTTCTCTGTGAATTTCTGCGCGGCCCGATCAAGATAGACAATCCTTATTGTCAATTCTGCGGCTTGCTAAGCGAGGTGTACTTAGATCCCCAAGATGTTGAAAAACATCAAATCAAGTGGATTGGCATTGGTTTCCGTCGATTGGCGGAAATGATTGGCCGAAGACCATCACCCATCAAATCAGCTGAAACACGAGTGCTTGAGTTTCATCTGAAAGGAAAAGCCCGCATCGAGATTGACAATAAAGGCAAAAGGGAATATCTTGTCATTCCGACAAAAATTACCGGAGAAGAAGTCAAAATCATGAAGTAACGCGCCCCATCGTGCCAAACACGTTGGGGCTTTCATTTGCCCGAAACAATCATTGGTAATTCATCTTAAACCAACATATCTGCTACCTTATTGGTTTCTCCAGCGCCGAGCGTAAGAATTAAATCGCCCGCTTTAGTGAGCGATACCGCGCGGCTCGCGGCATCGGCAAAATCTTTAGCAAAAAAAGTTGGTTGGTTATTTTTTTTGATTTCGGCAACAACCATTTCGGAATTTATGTTGCCCGGATTTTTCTCGCGAGCCGGATAAATCGGCAATAGAATTACCTCATTGGCATCTTTAAAACATTTGCCAAATGCTTTGAGGTGGTCTTTGGTCCGACTGTAGAGGTGGGGTTGAAACACGACGACAATTTTTTGTTTCGGAAAGAGCTCGCGGGCGCCGGCAAGAGTCGCCTCAATTTCAGTTGGGTGATGGCCGTAGTCGTCATAAACCAGTGCGCCATTTTTCGCTTTCCCGCGATATTCAAACCGCCGCCAGGTGCCGGAAAAATTCTCCAAAGACCTGATGGCCGACTTTTCTTCAATGCCTAAAATCTTAGACACCGCTAAAGCCGCTTGAGCGTTCAAGATATTGTGCTGGCCGGGAATTTTAAGCCGGTAGGAAGTAGTTTGCTGTTTGTAGTCAGAAATTTTGCTTTTAACATTCTTTAACGCTAATTTGATATTTCTATTTTTTGCGTCTGTCACAACAAAACCGCTTTTCGGCACTTTGGTCGCCAGTTCGTTGAACGCGGAAATAATATCGTTCATATCTTTGTAATAATCAAGATGGTCGGCGTCAATGTTGGTGAGCACCAAAACTCTCGGCGACAAATGCAAAAACGACCGCCGATACTCGCACGCTTCCACAACAAAATACTTTCCTCGCCCAGAAATAAAATTCGTCCGTTCTGTAGACATCTGATGTCTACAGTTCTGTGGACATCTGATGTCTACAGATTTTGTACATAAATTTATAAAGGAGCCGACAATCACCGTCGGGTCCAATTCAGCATCCACCAAAATCTTGGCAATCATCGCCGTCGTCGTGGTCTTGCCGTGGGTGCCGGAAACCGCGATGGTAAATTTATCGCGAGAAATCTCGCCCAACGCTTCCGGGTAGCTCATCATAGAAATCCCTCGCCGCTTGGCCTCGGCAAACTCCGGATTATCCGGCGGCACAGCAATAGTATAAATTACCAAATCGCACTTGGCTGGCACATTTTCCGCCCGCTGGCCGATAAAAATCTTTGCGCCGACTTTTTGCAATCCTTCCGTTACCTCGCCCTCCGCCACATCCGACCCGCTGACTTTTTTCCCTTCCAACAAAAACATCCGCGCAACGGCCGAGATTCCGATTCCGCCGATACCAATAAAATATATGGTTTTTGTTTTTCTAAAATTTACATTTTTCACTTTACAAACTTTATAGACCTTTAACTAATTTTTCAAACTGTTCTCCTCTATCATACTCGTTTTTGAACCATTTTCCGAATGAGGCAAACGCAGGTGAAAAGAGCACTATGTCTCCTTTTTGGGCAATCTTCATTGCTTCTTTCACGCATTCCTTCAGGGTTTCTTTAATGATAGCCCCCACCCTCGCCGACTCGGGCACCCCCTTTATTACGGGGGATTTAAGATAGGGAAATTCAGAAAGAAGTTTGTCGGTGCCAGTTTCTTTAAGGAGAATAACCGCTTTGCAATGCTTTGGGATTTCCGCCACCAGTTTGCTCATATCAAGCCCTTTGTCCGTGCCGCCCAAAATTAAAATAATTTTCCGTTTTTCAAAGGAGGAATTATTAAGAGCATGAAGTGCCGCAATGGTCGCATCCTGCGTAGTAGCGCAAGTATCATTGTAAATCTTCACGCCGCGAACAACGCGAATAAGTTCTAGGCGGCCGGGAACTCCTTTGAAATTTTCTATTGCTTTTTTGGAAATCTCATCAGGAATTTCGAGCGCCCGAGCGACAGCGAGGGCGCAAGCGACATTGTAGCGATTGTGCTCGCCAGGGATTTTTAGCTTCCAGCCGGTTGGCAAATCTTCTGCGTTAGTAATAATCGTCGTGCTTTTTAAATTCTTAAAGGCGAAACCTTGCCCGGCAAGGTTTCGCCTTATAATATTTTCAACCTGTTCTCCCAAAATTAAAACATTGCCTTTTTTCTGATATTTAAAAATACTTGCCTTATCCTGAAAATATTTTTTCATCGAACCAGCGTAGTAATTCATATGGTCCGGCAAAAAAGTTGTAAACACGCTGATATGAGGCGAAACTTTGGAATCACCGAATCCCTGCAACTGCCACGAATCAAGTTCGGCAACGACAAAATCACCCAGCCCGACTTTTTCCAAAAGCGGCAAAGTCGCCGTGTCTTTAATATTGCCCGCCAGAAAGGTTGAACCTTTCTTATCTTTAAGGTTCAACCTTTTTAAAATTTCATAAATCAAATGAACGGTTGTAGTTTTACCGCGCGTTCCAGTCACGCCGATAAAAGTCACACCTTTGGGCATTAGCTTAAAAAAAAGCGAGGCGTCCATTTCAATCGGAATACCGTGTTTCTTCGCCTCGGCAATATAAGGCGAATCAAGCGGCACGCCCGCCGCCTTGAGTACAAAATCACAATTTCTGAAATCCGCCAACCGATGTCTGTCCAAAACATACTTAATGTTTTTATATTTTTTTAACTTTTTCAAAGACGGAGCAAGCTCTTTTTTTGATTTCAAATCCGTTACCAAAACATTAGCCCCGTCCGCCTCATCGGCGGACAAGCATTTCGCCAAAAACGCCGCGTCCCCCACCCCGCGACCCAAAAGCCCCAGGCCCATCTGGGTAATCTTTTTGCCTTTGAAAAATTTCCAACAATCTTTCATATCAACCAACATACTCCACTTCTCGCTCAATTGCCAGTCCAGTTTTTTCTTTGACTATAGCGGCGATTTTTTCGGTAAATGATTTTATTTCTTCCGCTGTCGCTCCGCCGTAATTGACGACAACCAACGGTTGTTTCTCGTGAAGCCCAACTTTGCCGATTGAAAAACCTCTCAAATCGCAGACTTTGTCCAAAACCCAAGCCAAAAAAACTTTTACTTTGTTCTTGCCCATAACCACACCGGGCAAATCGGGAAACAGGGACTTAAGTTTTGTAAACTGGGCGTTAGTGATAATCGGATTCTTGAAAAACGAACCGGCCGTTCCAACTTTAATGAGATTCGGCAATTTTTTCGTCCGAATTTCCACAATCATTTGTCTGATATCTTTAATGGTTGGCGCCGAAATTTTTTTCCGCTTCAGAAATTCTTGAACATCGGGATAATCGGTTTTAAACGGTTCTTTTTTGTTCAATTTCTTCAATAAAAAACCAACGCGAGTAATGATAAAATTTTTGCCGGACGGCTTTTTGAAAATACTGTCGCGATAACTAAATTGGCAAGCATTTTTTTTCAAAATTTTTACTTCCGAAATTCGCCAATCAAAAATCTCAACGAAAGAAATCACGCTGGCAACTTCGACGCCGTAAGCACCAATGTTTTGAACCGACGCGGCGCCAACCGAACCGGGAATCAATGACAGGTTTTCCAAACCGTGAAAATTTTTTTCCACCGTTAAGCGCACTAAATCGTCCCAATTTTCGCCGGCGCCGGCAATGACTTCCACCTTATCGCCGGTTTTTTCAAAAAATTCCACGCCCGGAATATCCATCTTCACAACCAAACCAGAAAAACCGTTACTAGAAACCAAAATATTAGAACCGCCGCCCAGAATAAAAATCGGCAATTTGTTTTTCTTGGCAAAGTTCATTGCCTCCGCCACTTCTTCCAAATTCTTGGCCGCGCAAAAATATCGAGCGCGGCCGCCCACTTTAAAAGTCGTCAATTCTTTAAGAGAAACATTTTCTGAAATTTTCATATTATCCCCAAAAGTGACCGGCGGAGTGCTAGCTCCAAAACTAATGTCTTATGTGAGTGCAACCGCCGGTCACTTTTGAAGACAACAAAGATATTGTATAAAATGAGCGTAAAAACGCAAACCCCGCCTTTCGGCGGGGCTTACGCAGACATTCGTTTTTTGGGCTAACTTTTATTAGCCACACTCACGCTGGCATCTTACCATACACAATCTTTTTGTCAAATTTTCCTGTGGAAAACTTTTACTTCAACGAATTTGTAATGCTATTTGCCCACACTCCTTCAAAAGTCTAGCAACAATGTTGGGAGTCTTCGCGCCGGCGGTAAAACGAAGCAATGGCTCATTATTAGACAATCGAACATTAAGCCAGCTTTCGCCAAAATCAAAAGTTAAGCCGTCGCGTTCGGCAATTTCTTTGGCTTTACCGCTAAAATAACCGACAAATTTCTTTCTAATCGCCAGCCAATCGGTTTCTTCTTTGAATTTAAAATTTTCCATATCCACGGTAAACGGCGGCAAACTGTCGTAAAATTCCGCCAAAGTCTGTTTTTGCGCCGACAAATTATTCAGCACTTGAATGAGAGTAAACAGTGCTGAATCGGCTTGAAAGGTTTCTTCAAAACAATAATGGCCGGAGTATTCGGCGGTACTGGAAGAGTTTGATTGACGCATTACCGCCCGAATAAAAGCGTAACCAACTCGTGAAAGAATAATATTCTTTAAATCAATTACTTTAAGCTGTTGTAAAATTTTGAAAAGCGGCTCATCCACCACAAAAGGGGGTCGGCGATTTTGAAAAATTAAACAAGCAATGACATAAGCCGGCACTGAGCGGCCAAGATTGTCCACAAATAACGCTCGGTCGCCGTCGGCATCAAGAGCTATACCCAAATCAGCTTTTTGTTTAACAACTTTTTGGCAAAGTTCTTTGAGCGCGCCGGCCAACAAAGGATTCGGACCGTGAGCCGGAAAATCGCCATCGGGTAAATTGTTGAGACAAATAAGTTGAATTAATGGGTAATCAGAAAAAATTTCCGTAGCCACGATACCGCTGGCGCCATTGAAAGCGTCCAACACGACGAACAACGGCCGTTTGACCTGTAAAAACTTTTTCAAAAAATCGGCATAAATTTTAAAATAATTCATTATATCTGTGAATTACTAATTTCTAATGAATTCTTTAATAATAGCCGGACTTAAAACCGCGGCGCCTTCTTTGACAATTTTGAAACCGTTGTATTCCGGTGGATTGTGCGAAGCGGTTACCATTACGCCGCCGCTGGCTTTGAAACGATTGACGAAAAAATAAAACATCGGCGTAGTCGCAAGACCGATGATTTTTACATCATGAACTTTTTTCTTTTCTTTCCAACCGCGCCAAAAACCTTCAGCCAAAGCCTCGGTTAAAATTTTGGCGCCGCGGCGAGCGTCATGAGCAATAACGACGATACCATCAGCCAAAACATTAGCCAGCGCTTCGCCGACCTTGAAAGCCAGCTCTTTATTGATTTCCGAGGGATAAAAACCGCGAATATCATTGGCTCGAAAAATTTCCGCCATCAAAATAATTTAATTATGTCTTTATAAGTGATGACTAGCATCAAAATTAAAAGCAGAGCAAAACCAAGGCCGTTTAGATAATTGACAATCTTAGGATTAAGCGACCGACGACGAATTGATTCCACGGCGACAAACAACAGTCGGCCGCCGTCCAGCGCCGGAATAGGCAAAAGATTAATCACCGCCAAATTGAGCGAAATAAAAGCGGTAAAACCCAGCAGATTGGCAAAGCCCAAACGCGCCGCCGCTCCGACTAAGCCGGCGATACCAATCGGCCCGGTTACTTCGGAAAAATTGGCTTGAAAAGTGAAGGCGTCGTAGAAAAATTTGCCGATGCCTTTGGTAATTTCCACCAACAATTCGCCGGTGGTCTTGGCGCTTTCCCAAAGAGCTCGGAAAAATGGCAACTTCACCGTGCCGATTAAATCTAAACCGACGCCAATCGCCGCCCGCTCGGCGACAATGCCGACAATTGGAATAACTTTAACTTCAGTTTTTTTCCCGCCCCGTTCGTAATTAATTTTAACTTCCTTGTCTTGATGTTGATTCATAAAATCAGAAACGGTTTCGGCATTCAGGTCGGTCAATGAACTCGAACCAACGCTAATTGCCACAATCACATCGCCAGTTTGCAAACCAACCTTGGCGGCCGGAGAATTAATCAGCACTTGAGTTAAAATCAATTGCGGTGTTTCCACCGTCACCCCTTGATAATAGCCGACTGGCGCCGGAAAACCCGAAACAAAACTGATTGCTATCAATAACCAAGCGAAAATAACATTAAAGGTTACACCGGCCATCAGCACGGCGGTTTGTAAACCGCGATTTTTTTTGCTGAAACTCTTTTCTTCATCCATTAACAAACTTTCGGTCTCGGAACTAGCCGACGGATTTTCGCCAAAAATTTTGACGAAACCGCCGAAAGGAATCCAATTGAGAGAATATATTGTTTCGCCGATTTTTTTTCCGAAAACTCGGGGCGGGAAACCGAGCCCGAACTCATCCACCCGCATGCCGCATTTTTTGGCAACCAAAAAATGCCCTAGTTCGTGGACAAAAATCAGCACCCCCAGCACGATGATGAATAAAACAAAGTTCATTTTAGAAGCCGGAAATTCTTTTTTGAAATAATCGTCCGACCAAGACGCTTTTCCAATTGCTTTCTCGCCCCACCAGCAATACCACCACCGGTTTTGGCGTCAGCTTTCAATTTTGGGATGCCTTGCGAATTCTCGTCGCGATGAATTTCAGTTGTGGCGCGTTCGCCGAGCATTGTAAAAATCAACTCCAAGTCATTAATATGGTCACGCAAATTTTCTCGTTTCAAACCTTTTAATTTTTTGTATTGACTCGGGACAACGCCAAAAGTCGCTTTGGAAATTTCGGCGGTTAAAATTTCATAGTCCCTCTGTCTGGCCACCCCTCGTTTTTGCCACTCATCGGTTAATTCTTCACGAATAGCGATGCCACGCATTCGTTTTTCAATCCAGCTATCGGAATAGCCCTTGAGTTTGTAAAGAGTTCTAGTTCGTTTGGTGGCCAATTCCGGATTTTCAATTTCCTGGACTCGCTCGTAACCCACCCGCGCCAGCCACCTCTTAAACGGCTCGGCTTTGGGCGATGGGACAGATTGAATGATGCGAAAAATACCTTCGGTGTTAGCGCAATCGGTTTCATAATACTTTCCGTCGGTAGCAAGTAATTTCAGGTCGTGACAAAATGTCACGACCTCGCTTCCTTCCTCCTTAAGACGCTGTTTGAGTTTTCTCCAATACGCACCGGCATCAACACTCTCCGTAAGCACCGCGCACACATCGACTACGGAAAACCACCACTCTTTTTGATGAAGAATTTTCCTGATTTGTTTACCCTTAAACAAAGCGATTTTTGTGTCACTCGGCATTTTTGTTTTTAATTAATAAAGTTGATAAATAAAATTATAAAACAAAGTTCATTTTTAACTTAATTTTTAACTTTTTATTTCTTTCTCTTTTTTGCCAAAATGTTCGTCAAAGTTTTTATTGGCACTGTCTACTTCCTTTTGCAATTCATTTTTCAATCGGAATTTTTCGTCTTCGCCCATACCGCCGGTTTTTTCTTTTTCCTGAATATCTTTCCAAATGTGGTCGCGTTCTTGGCGCAATGTTACTTTGGTTTGTTCCAATTTTTCTTTCGCCACTTTCAAAATCGCCTCGCGGCGCTCGGCGGTTAATTCCGGAAAAAATACCCGAATGCCGGTGTCGCCAATCGATACTGACAAATCAAGATTGGCAGTGGCGATGGCCTTCTCAATATTTTTTGCTTGGCTCGCGTCCCAGGGTGAAATTTTCAGAGTTCGCGCGTCTTCCACTGTGATACTGCCCAATTCTTTAAGGGACAATTTGGCACCGTAGGATTCCACCGAAACGCCGTCCAAAATTGCCGGCGCCGCCCGGCCAGTCCGAATGCCGGCAAATTCCTTTTTTAAATGCTCGTCAATTTCCTTCGTTCTTTTTTTGAAATTAGAAAAATCGTAAGTCATTGTTATTATCTTACCAAAATTAACCGGAAACACAAATGTTTGCCCTGCTTTCTCGTGATTTTTTCACTTACACTAACTTTCAGCGATCGCTGATGGTTAGTGTAGGTCTAAAACAAGAATGCGAATAAGAATACGGAAAAAATTTACTCATACCGCAAGGCTTCCATCGGGCTTTTGAGCGATGCTTGGCGAGCCGGATAAATGCCGAAGACCAAACCGACGGCGCCGGAAACGCCAAGCCCGAGAAAAACCGCCATAAGAGGAAAAGTAAAAACCCAGTTCAAGCCGACAAATTTTGACAAAATCAGCGAAATGACAAACGATAAACCGGTGCCAAGAACAATGCCGATAATTCCGCCGATACTTGTCAGCATCACCGATTCCAAAAGAAATTGCGTCAGGATATTGCGATTAGTGGCGCCGACGGCTTTGCGTAAACCGATTTCTCGCGTCCGTTCGGTCACTGATACCAGCATAATATTCATAATCCCCACCCCGCCGACAATCAGGGAAATGGCCGCCACCGCCGCCAGAAACAAAGTTAAAGCATTAGTAATGGCGCTAACCAGCGCCATCGCTTGAGCTTGGGTTTCTACGAAAAAATCATCCTTATCGGGGTCGGCAATGTGATGATTGTTGCGCAAGGTGGTTTCAATATCGGCAACAGTCGCTACCACATTGATTTCAGAGTCAGCCTCAATCACCAACCGATTGAAATATTTAATGCCGAAAATATATTGCTGGGCGGTGGTATAAGGCATAATCAAAGCGTCATCAAAACTGATAAAAGAAAACTGGCCCTTGTTGGGCAAAACGCCGACAATCCGCAAACTTTGATTTTTCACTCTGATTTTTTGACCTAATACCGGCTCACCGTAATCAAATAATTCGTTCTTGACTTTAGAGCCGATAATGACCACAGCGGATTTGGAAGTGACTTCTTCGTCCGTAAACAAGCGACCATCCGACGGATAGATATTGTAAATCTCGGCAAAAAAATTATTAACGCCGAAAACCGTCGTTTGGTGAACTTTATTGCCTTTAGTGGCAACCACTGGACCAAAAACAATTGGCATAATTCTCGTTAAATGGGGTACATTGGATTTTTTCTGTAAATCTTCCACATCTTTATTCTTAAGAGAATCGGAAAAAGACGACAATGAATCGGAAATCCCCGTCGGTTGCCGGCCGGGAATAACGGCAATAGTTTTGGAACCGATGCTTTGAATCTGATTCAAAATCAAATCTTGAGCGCCGCGACCCAGAGACATTACGAGCATAATGGCGGTAATGCCAATAACAATTCCCAAAATCGTTAAAAATGAACGGCTCCGATTGGTCCGCAAACCTTTAGCTGCTGTTTTTAAACTATATTTCACAAACATATTATTTGGATTAAGAAATGTCTTTCTTAGCAAGCTTTTTACTGACCAGCCCTTGCCCCACCTCGTAAAAAGCTTGCTTGCGACGCTATTTCTTAATCTATAATCATTTTATTTTTCAAAATCGCCTTCGCCGCGGCGATTGGCGACCAATTGAACGCTTTCTATTTCCCCATCCAATAAACGAATGATGCGGCGGGCATGTTCGGCGGTGTAGGTTTCGTGAGTGATTAGAATAATCGTTTTTTTCTGTTTAATGTTAAGTTGCCAGATAATATCCATCACCGCTTGGCCCGATTTGGAATCTAAATTGCCGGTCGGTTCGTCGGCAAAAATCACTTCCGGATTATTGACCAGGGCCCGGGCAATCGCCACTCTCTGTTTTTCTCCGCCGGAAAGCTGCGACGGCTCGTGTTCGGCCCGATGAGTCAAACCAACCGCTTCAATCGCTTGTCGCGCTAAATTATCCCAGGCCTTTTCCGGCACATCAGAATAAACCAACGGCATTTTCACATTTTCTAAAACATTGGTCCGAGGCAACAAATTAAACGCTTGAAAAACAAAACCGAATTTTTGATTGCGCAATCTCGCCACTTCGTCCGGCAGATACTTACCAATTTCTTTGCCGTCAAAAAAATATTGGCCGAAAGTATAATCGTCCAAAAAACCCAAGATGTGAAGCAGGGTGGATTTGCCGGAACCCGACGGCCCCATCACCGCCACAAAATCGCCTCGTTCAATCGTCAAATCAACGCCGGAAAGAGCGCGGGTTTCATTCTCGCCGCCGTCGTAAATCTTGCCGAGCTTTTTGATTTCAATCAGCGCCATAAAAAATTAACCGGTATTTAATTCCTTTATATGCTTGCTCAATAAGTTTCCTAAAACCCCCGCCAAGTCCTCAACTTTTTCGCAAACCATACCATCCGGCGCGTAAGTCGTTTTGGCGCTTGCCCCTTCGGCAGTGATTCCCACACCAATCACTACCATTCCTTTCTCTCTAAATTCTCTTAAGAGTCCTTGCACTGCGCTGGGGTTATCGCTATCGCCATCGGTCAAAACAATCACTAATTTTTTTAGTTTTCTTTTTTGAATTTTAGCCCAGTCCCCCGCCGGCACCCCATCTCTAATTTTTTCCAAAGCCGAAAAATCCTTAGTGCTATCACCGGGGGTATTTTCCAAAGTTTTGTAGACCAGAACTCTTTGTTTTTCGGTCAGGTTTTTATCAAGCGGTTTAAGCATTTCCACTTGCTTATCATCGCCGAAAGTCCAAATCTCCGAACGGACATTGAGGTCAAACTCCAAATACGGCTTTTCTTCACCCAATTCGTCAGAAAATTCTTTGAGCGCTTCCATTACCAGTGCCGCCGCCTTGCGTTGTTCAATTTTTTTGCTTGACGGCCGTTCCATAGAACCACTCCGGTCACAGACAATGGTCACATCAAATTCGCCGAATAGCTCTTTTGGTTTATCTTTCCAATCAACCGTCTCCCAAACCCTCGGCTCAAAATTTCCACTCTCTACCGCAATATGGGCTTGGGCCGGAAAGGCCAGAATTTCCCCCTCTTCCGCCGGCAACTTACTCCTCAAGGTTTTTTTCTTTCTTTCAGCGATAATTTTTTTAAAAATTGTCCGGATTTCCTCAACTACCGACTCATCGGTCTCAGGATTTTTGATTTCTTCCAAGTTTTCTAAAAACTTACGATATTCCCGCAATTCTTCAGCAGTAATTCCTTCAGCTTTAGCATAAACTTCCTCTGCCAACTCCGCTGGCGTTTTTTCTTCTTTTTTTGCTTTTTCATGTTCTTTTAGTGCCTTTTCAATTTCTGCCATTGGCAAAGTTGGTGGATTTTTTTTATCCCACTCTTCGTATTCGTTTTTAAAATAATCTTCAGAATTTTCTGGTTTGTTTTTGCTACTCTTTTTACTCTTTTGGGGTTTATTATTTTTCTTGTCTTTTTCTTCTTTTTCACTTTCTCCCTCTCCTTCTTCTCCGTCTTCACCTTCACCATTTCCTGAATCTCCTTCACCTTCTTCTTTCTCTTTTTTCTTTTGTGCCGCATCCTCCTTAAAAAACTTTTCCATCACCGGTTCCAAAAATCTCTCTTGGAGTTTCAATCGCGTTTCCATCGGCGTATTGGGAGCGGTTATAAAATCCATCAGCGAAATCCCGCCGCTTTTTATATTTTTAATCCTTTCAACTTCCGTCCGGATATCGGATGAAACGACGGTTTGTCTGTTGGGCAACATTGCTTCGCGCAAAAGCGCTTGGGAAAATTGAAGATGCTTCGGCGCTTTAGACAAATCATCTTCAGGAAATAATCTTTTCTCATACAAACGATTTCTGGTTTCATCCAGGGCGCTCGCTCGACCGATTACCGAACGATTCATTTTTATGTCATCCACGCAATTATCAAGAATTGAAAACCTTTTTCTTTTTTTAAATTTATCTAAATGCTTTTTAAATTTTGCTAATCCCCCTTTTTTGTTTATCATTTCCATCATTTCTTTGAAATGTTCAAATTCATGCAGGGTGGCAAAAACTTTGTCGCTTTCTCCAAAACCTCCCGCTTGTTCCCAAAAATTCGGTTCGGCATACATCACACCTTTTTCCAAATCTATGGCAAAAGTTCCTAGCCCTTGGGGGCTCTGTTTTATTTCCAAAGAAGAATCGCCGGCATAAGAAGCAAAAAAGGCGCCGTTCTTTTCAAAAAAATCCGTTTGTTCTTGGGCAACCGCCGTAGCGATTGCTTCACTTTCTAATCCTTCTTTCATGCTGTCATCATATCAAATTTATCCCAATCCGCCAGCGTTAATTTCGTCAACAATTTTCTGCTGAATTTAAATTCATTAAGGTTGACCAGCAAGCCAAGGTAAGAATTTTTGTTTTCTTTGGAAAGATTCCTAAGAATTTTTGTTTTGGTTTTTGAACGCAAAATCACTGCGTTGGGCAAAATAATCCGGCCCAAAAATTCAATTCCCCAGTCAAATTTTCTTATTACCGTTTTATTTTTCGGCGTATCCAGTTGCAATTTTTGCTTCAAAAATTTTCTGACGATACCTTTCAATGACTCTAAAGTTTTTTTGTTACTGTCCACAATCACAAAATCATCGTTATATCTGATATATTTTCTTATTTTGAAATCTTTTTCAACAAAACAATCCAACTCGTTTAGGTAAATGTTAGCGAAAATCTGACTGGTCACATTACCTAATGGCAACCCCTTATTTTTTTCTCTTTCAAAACTTCTAATAATTTCCTCAATAATAGCCATTGTCTTTTTATCAATGATTTTGCGACGGATTAAACCGATAAGAATGTTATGGTTAATATTATCAAAATATTTCTTGATATCGCATTTTAAGGCAAAACATTTGCCGTAATGCCAGTTTCTTTCGCTTCGCAAGAAAAAAGATAATTTATCAACTGCTTTGTCCGTTCCTTTGCCCACCCTGGAAGAAAAAGAATGTTCCGAGAAAGTTTTTTCGTATACTTCCGTCAAAAAACAATGAATCACCTGATGAATAATTTTGTCTCTAATTGAAGCGGTGTTAATCTCTCGCTTTTTAACATCCTGCACTGAAAATCTATCATAGACGCCATGGCGGTAGGAACCAGAAATAATATTTTCAGAAAGCAAAAACAATTCTCGTTCAATATTTCTTTCAAAAGCGATTACCTCGAACTTTTTTGTCTTTCCCCGCCGATAAATAAACCACGCCTTAAACAAATTATCAGGAGAAAATAATTTATTAAAATTCATGGAAAAAGAAAAACCAAATAAAGATTCATTCCAAGAAACGCCAATAATTTATCATTTATCAATGCTCTACGAAAACGCCCGCCAAGCCATTCGCTCTTTCCCCAAACACGAAAGATACAGCTTGGGCGAAAAAATTGAGAGATTGATTTTGGAAAGTATAGAGTTAGCCGTCTCCGCCAATATCGCCACCAAATATGAAAGGGAAAATTATCTGATTCGCCTTGGCGCGAAAATAGATGTCTTGAAAATCATTTTCCGTCTAGCTCTGGGGGCAAAATTTATTGAATTTTCGAAATATCTCGGCACAGAAAAACAACTGTTGGAACTGGGAAAAATGACCGGCGGCTGGCTAAGATTCTGTCGCGCTCATTCTTGAAAACTGCGGCGGGGCGAGGCGCCAAATTGTCATTCGCATTGTCGGGCTCATTGGCATTGGCATTGAGCCGGCCATTGTCCGGATTCCAATTGAGCTCGGGGACAAGGCACCCGCCCCGCAATTAGCCGCTTTTTATCCAAGGCAACCGTAGGAACAATAAAATTTATTAAGCCGCCACTGCGGCCCAAAAAGCGACTGCAGTTTATTTTTACCGCCTGGCCCGGTTCTAACTTTGTTAAGGTCTTTTGACCGGCTGACGTTTTCGGCAACCAGCTGGCATTAACCATGGTCTACTAGCCGAAAAAACAAAACTAAATTTAAAATCAAAAAACTCTAAATTCCGATACTAAATCAAACAAAAACTGCGGCGGGACGAGGCGCCAAATCGCCATACGCATGGTCGGGCTCAGGGGCAATGGCATTGAGCCGGCCAGGGCCCGGATGCCAACGGAGCTCGGGGACAAGGCACCCTGCCGTTGTTTTACCAATTGAACTACCGGATAAAGCCGACCAACTGTTTTCATCTATGTGTTGGCCGCTGTTTCGTTCGCAATAATCTTTTTGCCAAATGAGATAAGCAAGAACATCAAGACCGTTGAAATTGAAGGTGCGACCTTTGATTTCCGCTTGCATGAAGATTTCTCCTCCGCTATCCAAAAGTTCTTGAACTTTTTCTTTGGTAAGACCGGCCAAACCGGCGAGTTTTGTTACAGATTTTCCTCTCAACTCTTTTAAGATGGGGTGGCCATTATTGTTTTGAGCGTTTTTTTCATGAACTAAAACGATTCTTAATTTATCGGCATTTGGCGTCGTAATTCCCCCAAAACCGCCAGCGTTTTTAAAGGAATTCCATTGAGCGGTTTCAACATATCCTTCTGTTATTTTTTTATGAAGGATAGCAGCATCAAGACCGGGCGGAACAATTATGACTTTATCATAACCCATTTTTTCAATTGATTTTTCCATTTCCACGCGATTGCGTCCCAGCACATCGGTTACTTGTTCGGCAAAATCTGGCGGAAAACCAATTTTGTGATTTTCGTAAAATTTCGCCCAGTGTCTCGTTTCTTTTTCAAAATCAAATTCAATTTTCTCTTTTTTACCGTCAAGATTTTCAAATTCGGAAGAAATATTAAAACTAAATTCAGAAAAATCGCTAATTTCCGAGACCAAATTAAAAACTGCGGCGGGGCGAGGCGCCAAACTGTCATGCGCAAAGTCGGGCCCACGGGCATAGGCACGGAGCCGGCCATAGTCCGGACCCCAATCGAGCTCGGGGACAAGGCACCCGCTGGTACTGCCAATGAGTCGGGTATAGTTTTTTTCATCCAAGTGCTTATCAGTCCGCTTAAAGTATTCGGCTTGAATTGCTAAATAGTCCTCAACCGATAAACCGTCAAAAACAAACTCTTCACTGTTAATCCTTACTTTGCCCTTTAATAGCTCGCCGGCAATGATGGCTTTTTCTAATTCTTCTTGGGAAAGTCCGGTTACTATCATCAAATCTTTGCCTAGCATTGCTTTAGTTATTGGATTGTCGTCCAATTCTTTGGTATTTTTCTCGTGATAAAGAACAATTCTTGGTTTATCGGCGCCGCGGCTTTTGATGCCAGCCCAAGAACCACCTTTCTTAAAATTATCCGATTCCAAAGTTGGATTATATCCCTGGGACATCTTTTGATGAAAATCTGGCAAGTTAAGATTGCCGGGAATTACCAGTATGCCGTCATAGCCAAGGTTTTCTATTGACTCCTTGATTTTTTCGTAATTCTGATTCCAAATAGCGCGAGCAATTTTTTCAAAATCTGGAGGCAAATCCACTTTGTTTTCCGTGAAAAAATCATTCCACCGTTTGAGTGCGGTTTCAAAATTGATTTCAATCGTTTCTTTTTTGCCATCAATCGGATTTTCAAATTCAGCGGAAATTTTCTCGGGTTGCTTTTCCCATCTTTTACCTCTTTCGGACGAAATTGGTGGCGCCTGACTCAAAAAATCACTGGCCAATTCTTCGACCAACGCTTGATATCGTTCGTATGGGTCAATACTAGCCACTTCTTTTAAGGATAGGACTTTTGATTGCTTGCTGGCCGGTTTTTCTTTTTTACCACCGCCGGACAAAGCTGTAATTTGAGCGTCATCCAAAGTTTTTAAGCCAAAATCAGCCGCCTTAACGCCCTCAAAAAAACCTTTGGTAAGAAAAATCCGAATCATTAAATCGCGGTCACTTTCTGGATAATCGCCTTTTCTTACAAATTCCATCAAACCTTCCTCCAAATGGGATTTCAAAGAAACGCCGACTTTACCTTGATAGCTCTTTGCCAGCTGTATTACTTGGCCGGGGTCTAAAACCGCCTTATCCAAACCTTTTTTAGCTTTAGAGCCGACCAGACCGTAACTTTTTTCATTTTTAAGATTTTTATCTTCAACTTTGGTTCCAGCTTTGGTCGCCTCCGTTTGAAACCGAGTGTTGTAATGAGCACCAATATTACCATTGTAAGCGTCCTGAATTTCCTCGGCGGCATCGCAAAGATTTTTCAAACTTTCGGCGATTTCTTTGCGAACGGCCCAAACTTGACCTTCCCTGCCCATCATTGACGCCAAACAAAGGTCATAAAGTTCTTCGCGAGGCATATAATCAATGTGGCGCATGGCGAAAACTCTGGTTTCTGCAGTGTCCAATTCCTCGCGGGATTTATGTTTTTCACCCTTCAAATTAGCGGTGGCAATTATGGTAAAACCTTTTTGCGCCGTATGGGCCCTGCCGCTGTCTTCCTGTAAACTGACCGCATTGCCCGGTTTAGTGTTATAAAATTCTTTAAGACCGAGCCGCTGGGAGGATTCCATATTGTTGATTTCGTCAAAAATTACTGGCACGCCATTATCCACCGCCACAGTAAATTTGCCGGGCTGAAAATAGGTCTCGGTGCCCTCTTTTGAACGAAGTAAAATTTTGCCGAAAATGTCAGCCGGACCGGTTTTCGGGGCGCAACGAATAACCAAATCTAAATCCTGAACTTTGTCGCCGTAAAGCTCGCGGGTGGCATTTTTCGCCAACTCGGTTTTTCCGGTGCCCGTCGGTCCCTCCAAAAATATCGGCTGGCCTTCTTCAATTTTCCTTTCTATCCAGCGGATTTCTTCTTTCCTTGACGGCGTAACGGCAAAATTGTCGCTACTCAACTCCGTTTGATAACGGGCTAGTTCCGCCATTCGCGCCAACAGGACGGTCTCGGGATTTTTGAAAAGCGATTCGCGCTGCTCGGTAATTTTTCTCAACGCTAATTCATTTTCCGCCAACACTTCCCTGTCTATTTCATCAATCAAACCCTGTCTTTCTCTCCGGACATCAAAATTCTCCCTCACTAATTCGTTTTCTCTCGCGGCCAATTCGTTCATCAGTTTTTGAATTTCGGTAAAAGCTTTTTCTTCTTTTTCAATTTTTTCTCTGACGCCAAAGTTCTCTTCCAGTTTTTTGCGAGCGTCTTCAGCTTGCCAATCAACGCCGGTTAGCAATTCATCCAACTTGGCAATTTTTTGCCGAATAATTTCCGCCTCTTTCGCTCTATAACCGGAAAGTTCTATCCTCTTCTGTTTATCGCGCCAATACGGCTCGCCGGCCCGTTCGGCAAATTGCTCTTGAAGCTTTATATGCTCGGCGCCTTTTTCGGCGTAATTTATTTCCTCGTTTTTGATTTGTTCTGATTTGGCCATAAGTTTGATAGATTAAATTTACCATTTCGCCTTTTTTATTTCAAATTTAGCGCCAGTTTAGAAGGATTTGCTCGCTTTCGGTTAAACCGTCCAGAATTTCCATCAAACCGTCGCTGGAACGGGCGCCGATGATAATTTTTCTGTCAATAATCTGACCGTTGGCCAGCACTTTGACAAAGGCGCCATCGGTGCGGAAATCAATCGCCCGCGTCGGAACGGCCAAGACGCCGATTTTTTCAACCACAATCGCTGAAATATTCGCCGTCATTCCTGATTTGGCAAAATCTATCGGCGTTTGAAAATTAAAAGTTACTTTGTAAGTCGGCACGCCTTCAATCACTATTTCGCCCGGAGCAATTTTTACAACTTTGGCTTCAAATTTTTTGCCGGGAAAAGCGTCTAAATCAACTCCGGCCTTGCCGCCAACGGCAATCCGGCTAATATCAGCTTCCGGCACATTGGCTTCAATAATTAAAGCGCCTTCGGAATTTAAAGTGCCGATAGTATATAAAGTCCCCACCACTTGTCCGACTTTAGCGTCTTGTTTTGCCACCACGCCGGCAAAAGGCGCGTAAAGATAGCTTTGATTAACAGCATGTTTTTTAATCGCCACCGCCGCTGCCGCAACCGCCACTTTAGCTTCCTCCGCAGCCAATGCTTCCGGCGTCGTGCCGGCAAGCGTCAAGGCTAACTGCGCTTGTTGCAAGGCTAAACTTGATTCGGCATCGCGAGCGCTTTGCTTGGCGGCAATCAAATTAGTAATAGCGGTATTAATTGCCGTTCGAGCGGTAGACACATCGGAACGGTAAGTGGTAACGGTTGCCAAAGTGAGCGAAGAAGTCGGCGACAAAGCGTTAACCGCTGATGCCATTTTTTCCAAAAAATCACGGAGCACCGTCAGGTAATTTTCCGCTTGATTGACCGAGGCCAGTAAATCGTTATCATTTAAATTGGTTAACAGATTCTGCCAAGCGATAAAATTACCTTCCAGCAACTGACGACCGGTATCCAAAGAAGTCTTCAGTTGATTGTCGGTAACGATAATATTAAGCTGGGCATTGACGGTTTTTGGGTTATTAAAAAATTGGTCAATATAGACACCGATAGCGTTGTTAGATTTAGTGTAAGCGTCACTCAAATAATCGCGCAGAGATTGGCGGGCATCAGCCAGAGATTTTTCGGCATTGGCCACTTTCGTCCGAGCAATGACAATGTCTTCCGACCGAGAACCGCGCGTAAGTTCCGCCAAAGCCGCTTCTTCCGCCGCCAAATTGGCTTCGGTCTGCTGAAGCGCCAAAATTTCATCGGTGGCATTCAGGGCGGCGATAATTTGTCCGGCCGCCACCCGAGCGCCGGCCTCGGCATAAACCGCGCTGACTCGGCCGGCCCGCTCAAAAGATAAACTCACGCTCTCGGCCGCCTTAACATTGCCGGTAATAGAAACTTCTTCCGTCAAATTCTGCCGAACGACCGTTGCCAAATCATAACCATTGCCATTGCCCCGGAAAAATAAAAAATAGGCCGCCAAAACGACAATGAAAAAACCGCCCGCTAAAAGCCACTTTTTAGTCTTAGAAAGTCTAAAAAAATACGATTTCATTCGTTGGCATTGTATAACAAAATTATCGCCAAAGCAAAAAGAAGTTTGACCCCACCGGGATTCGAACCCGGGTTTTAAGCTTGAAAAGCTCACGTCCTAGACCAGACTAGACGATGGGGCCATAGATAATGAAAAATTAAAAAATCAAAATGCAAAATTGTGGAGCATAAAAACTATATCATTTTTTGAAAAAAACTCAAAAAATTGCTATCGTTCTATTGGAAGGGTGGCTGAGTGGTCTAAAGCGCAGCACTCGAAATGCTGTGAGGGCGCAAGCTCTCCGTGGGTTCGAATCCCACCCCTTCCGTTTTTGCGTTTTTAAAATTAAATTGTTGGCAAAAGTAGAGACAGATTTTCTAAAATCATTTTTACCGCCGGCGTGCGGCCGCGCAGAAAAATTTTGGCTTGGAGCAATTCTTTAAAAACGGCGGCTTCGACGAAAGGTTTGTCTCTCAAGGCCAATTCAATGGCGTCCAAAAATTTTACAATGTCGGTTTTAGTTTTTTTGCCGTCGGCGATTTCATCGGCGAACAATTTGGCGAAAGTTAATCGTTCGCCGATTTTTGATTTCAGAAATTTTTCCACCAATGGTGTCTCGCTTTTTTTGCTTTCATCGTTAAATTTTACGATAAATAAACGCGACCGAACGGTCGGTAAAAAAAGGTCGGCCGTGGGCGCAATTAAAAAGAAATGAGTGCCGGCAGTCGGTTCTTCCAATACTTTTAGCAAAGAATTCTGGGCTTCGTGGGTGGCGCCGTTCAGCGCTAATACGAAAAATTTTCGTTCGCCGCTCGCCGGCCGTTTGCTTTGCCAATTCTTGAGCATTCGGGCTTCATCAATGGTAAAAGTGTCGTGCTCGGCAAAAAGAAAATCTTGATTGCCTTGAATTTTTAATTTCAATTCATTTTCAAAAAAACGATTCAACGCCAAATGTGTCGCCCGCCGCTCCCCTGTTACTAAATAAGCATGATGCAGTTCGCTAACACTCAAATTTTTTAAAAAGTCCATAAAAAGCTTGCCCGAAAAAGACATTTTTCACTACCGCTTGGCGATAATGCTTTTTTTGTAAGTGTTCAAATGTTCAAGAGCGATACCGGTGCCTTTGGCGACGCAGAAAATCGGGTCTTTGGCTAAAACCGCCTTAACGCCGGTGCGACGCAAAACCAATTCTGGAAAATTTCGTAACTGCGATGAACCGCCGGTCATAATCACGCCGCGGTCAATAATATCAGCCGCCAATTCCGGCGGCGTTTCCTGTAAAACATCACGAATGGCTTTAATCATTTCTCTTAATTCACGGGCAATCGCTCGAACGATTTCATTGGTTTTTATTTCTGTGGTTCGCGGCAAACCGGTAACGAAATCCCTGCCTTTAATGTTGATAGCTAATTCTTCTTCCACCGGCACCGCTGAGCCGATTTCAATTTTTATCGTCTCGGCCATTTTATCGCCAATCACCAAATTAAAAGTTTTTTTAATGTAATCAGCGATGGCGGCATCCAGCCGGTCGCCGGCGCATTTGACCGAGTTGGAAGAAACGATGCCGCCCAAAGAAATTACCGCCACATCAATTGTTCCGCCGCCGATATCAACTACCATATGACCGACCGGCTCATGAATGGGAATGCCGGCGCCAATAGCGGCCAACACCGGCTCTTTGACCACATAAGCATTCCGAGCGCCAGCATTAATGGTCGCTTCCACTACCGCCCGCCGTTCGGTGGAAGTAATGCCGGCCGGCACCGACACCATCACTTCCGGTTTGAAAATGTTCCATTTGCCAAGCGCTTTGTTGATGAAATAACGAAGCATCGCTTCGGTAATGCGGTAGTCGGCAATTACTCCGTCTTTCAACGGCCGATAAGCGGTAATGGATTCGGGCGTTCGGCCAATCATTTTTTTCGCTTCGCCTCCGACAGCGAGAATTTTGTGAACATCGTTGGCAATTGCCACCACTGACGGCTCGTTCAAAACAATGCCCCGCCCAGGCACAAAAACCAAAGTATTGGTCGTGCCTAAATCAATGCCCAATTTGGGAGAAAAAAAACTCATGCGGCAATCATAAGATACTAAATAAATTATCGCAACTCAAAGTCTTCAGCCGACAAAACGCCGTGGTTAATTTTTTCCACCGAAGCCGTGCGTTTCAAGTCAATTTCAAATTCTTGGAGCAGACCAGTGGCGGCAATTTGAGCCGATGTGGCTAATGTTGCCAATTGACCTGGTTGAAATCCTTTTTCTTTTCGCAATTCCTGAATTTGCCGAACTAATTCGCGATAATCGCCTTCTTTTTTTAATTCGGTCGTAATGTTCATGTCTAATTCCACTTCACTCCCAATTTTGTCATCAAATTCAATCTCCTTCACATTCACCTCTTCAAGAATAAGTTTTAAAATTTCAGTTTTAGTTTTGAGTTTTAGGCTTTTAATTTTGAGTTTTCGTAGAGGCTGGCGAACTTTGATATTCGCTTTCGCCCGCGCTTCCAAAGCCAATGAAACAATTCGCCGAACTTCCACCATCTCTTCCAAAACTTTTGACTTTTGGCTTTCAACTTTTGACTCTACTTTGGACCATTCTTCCAAATGGACACTTTTTACATTCTCATCATTAATATCCATTCGGATATTAGCATCATTTAATGTTTGATAAAGATACTCCGCAAAGAATGGCGTAAATGGCGCCATTACTTTGGCCAATTCCAACAAAACAAATCGTAAAGTTTCTAGGGCACTTTTTGCTTCTTCCTTAATTCTTAATTCGTTATTAATTATTCTTTTTATCCGTTCGCGGGAACGACGCAAATACCAAGTTGATAAATCGTCTGCAAAGTCGGCAATCGGCCTTGTTGCTTTGTCCAATTCGTAATTTTCCATTGCCGTTGTTACTTCACCAATAAGTTGGTTCAAACGCGCCAAAATCCACTCGTCTAAAATGTTGTTGGTTGTTGCCTGCCTGACGGCGAGGCGGGGTTGTAAATTGTTGGTTTGATTTTTATCGGCATACAACAAATAAAAAGCCAAAACATTATCTAGTCGACCGATAATTTTTTTTGCCACTTCATCCACGCCCTTTTCGGAAAACCTCGCGTCCTCGGCTCTAACCGCCGGTGATGACAAAAGGTAAAAACGGATGGCGTCAGCGCCATATTTTTCAAGCATGGGCAGAAGTTCGGGATAATTTTTCAAACTCTTGGACATTTTTCGGCCATCTTCGGCCAACACCAAACCGTTCACGATCACATTTTTGTATGGAGCTTTGCCAAATAGCGCCACGCCGAGAACAAGCATTGAATAAAACCAGCCGCGTGTTTGGTCCAAACCTTCGGCGATAAAATCGGCTGGAAATCTTTTTGGTTTTTGAAATAACCCGGGCTTGGGATTAAAGATTTCTAAATTTTCAAAAGGATAATGCCACTCGGCGAAAGGCATTGAACCGCTTTCAAACCAGCAATCAAAAACCTCTGGCACTCGCCGCATTGTTCCACCGCAAGCGCAATCAAATTCTATTGAGTCAATGAATGGTCGGTGTAAATTCAACTCAAAATTTTTGTCGCGCGGCAAAGGCACAAAATCAAAACTTTTGATTTCCGCATTTTGCAAAAAATCGTTTTTGTTAAAGTCGCTCGGATAAGTAGTTATTGCCAGTTTTTCTGATAGACCAGCGGCGGCGCAGGTTAAAAGCCAAATTGGCGCTTCATGACTAACAACCAAGATATTTTTGCCGGAATTATCAGTATCAATTTCATATAAAAACTTCCCGACTCTATTTTTTATCTCGCGATAATTTTCGCCGCCGGCTTGTTTTGAAAATCGTTCGGCCAAAGAAGAAAAAGCTAATTGAAATTCTGATACCGGTTTGCCGTTGAAGTCATGAGCAGAAATCTCGGACAGCCGCTTATCGATTATCACTTGTTCCTTTTTAAGCCCGAGTGCTTCGCGGACAATCTCAGCGCTTTCTTGTGTTCGGACAAACGGTGAAACATAAATTAAATCAATTTTTTCTTTTTTTAAAATCTCTGCGGCGGCGCGGACTTGCCCCTTCCCTTTTTCTGTAAGATGATGGGGATTTTCCGGTTTGGTGCTCAAAATTTTAGCGATATTATTTTCCGCTTCGCCGTGGCGCATTACAAAATAACGATTGCGCGGCTTTAAATGTTTTTTGATATTTTCCACCGAACCGATAATTTCCAACTTGCCGCATTTTTCGCAACGCCAAACTGGCAAGGGCGCGCCCCAAAAACGCGAACGGGAAATCGCCCAATCGCGCGCTTCGGCTAGCCAATTGCCGAAACGAAACTTACCTATCGTTTTCGGCACCCAATGAATTTTTTTATTCTCGGCAATCAATTTATCCTTAAGAACCGTAACTTTCACGAACCAAGATGAAGCGGCGTAATTTAGAAGCGGCGATTCGCAACGCCAACAATGCGGATAAGAATGAGTGATTTTTTCTTTGGCAAAAAGTAAATTCTTGGCGGCTAGAAATTTCAGAACAGCGACGTCAGCGCGAGTTGGGTCGTCTTTCGGCTTCACATCCATACCGACAAAATCAGAAACTTCTTTCTTAAATTTGCCATCAAGACCAACATGCTGAACGAATGGCAGTTTTTCTTTTTCACCCAAGCACAAATCGTCTTCGCCGAAAGCCGGCGCAATATGAACAAGGCCGGTGCCATTTTCGGTCGTCACAAAATCAGCGGCGTAAATTTTCCAGCCGTTCTCTTTGTTCTTTAAGGTTTGACCTTTCTCTGACCCCAAGGTCAAACCTTGATAGTAATCAAAAAGCGGTTGGTATGAAAATCCGACTAATTTTTCTCCCTTAAATTCCTCCAAAATTTTATATGCCCGCTTCAAAACCGCCAGTCGCGCTTTCGCCAAAATCAATTTTTCTTCCCCAACTTGGACTTTTACATAGTCAATATTTTTTCCTATCGCCAAGGCGACATTCCCGGGTAATGTCCAGGGAGTAGTTGTCCACGCCAACAGAAAAGTTTTTTCATCCCTTTGGGAATTAGAAATTAATAATTTAAATTTTACATAAACGGATATATCGTTTATGTCTCTGTATCCCTGCGCTACTTCAAAATTGGAAAGCGTGGTGCCGCAATGCGGACAAAGATGCATTGATTTGAAACCTTCGTAAATCAAACCTTTGTCGTGAAGTTTCTTGAATGCCCACCAAACGCTCTCGGTATAATTAGCGTCCATCGTTCGGTAATCGTCAGTCATATCCACAAATCGGCCGAAACGCGGAATCTGTTCGCGCCAAATATCAGCATAACGCAAAACGCTTTCGCGAGCGGTGGCGTTAAATTTTTCCACGCCGTAATTTTCTATCTCCTTTTTCGATTTTAAACCCAATTCTTTTTCCACCAAATTTTCCACCGGCAAACCGTGGCAATCCCAACCCCAACGACGCGAAACCCGAAAGCCGCGCATAGTCCAAAAACGCGGCACGGCATCTTTAATTGTACCGGCCAACAAATGACCATAATGGGGCGTGCCGCTGGCAAACGGCGGCCCATCGTAAAAAGTGAATTCGCCTTGTGGCGCCGATTTTTTAACCGATTTTTCAAAAATTTTATTATCTTGCCAGAACTTGAGAATTTTTTCCTCCCGCTCGGCTGATTTTGACCTGTTTGTTTTTTCTTCATCCATCGCCATTCAATTCTAGCATTTTTGTGGAGAAATCTGAATATGCTACAATGTTATTATGAAAACGCTGCGAGAGCGCCTGACAGAAGCGAGAGCAAAAAAAGTCGCCGTCGGCCATTTCAATATTTCCAATTTGGAAACGCTTTGGGGAATTTTTCACGCCGCCCAAAATATCGCAACGCCGGTGATTATCGGTTTGTCCGACGGCGAACGAGATTTTGTCGGCGTTAGGCAAGCGGTGGCCCTGGTCAAAAGTTTACGCGACCAATTTGATTTTCCTATTTTCATCAATGCCGACCATGTTTCCAGTTTTGAACGATACAAAGAAGCGATTGACGCCGGTTTTGACGCGGCAATGTTTGACGGCAGTGAATTGCCATTGGCGGAAAATATTAAAATTACCAAACAATGTGTTGAATATGCCCGGCAGAAAAATTCGGAAATTGTCACCGAAGGCGAAATCGGTTTCATAGGCAAATCGTCAAAAATCCACGATGTGCTTCCGGTTGGCGCCGCTTTAACCGAAGAAATGCTGACCAAACCGATTGATGCCAAAAAATTTGTGGCGGAAACCGGCGTGGATTTGCTGGCTCCGGCCATCGGCAACATCCACGGCATGTTGCGCAATGCCAAAAATCCGGCGCTTCATATTGGGCGCATAAAAGAAATCAGCGAAGCTGTGAATATCCCCCTCGTTCTCCACGGCGGTTCGGGCAGCGCGCCGGAAGAATTTCAAGCGGCGATTGCCGCTGGCGTAACGATTGTCCACATCAACACCGAATTACGCGTTGCCTATCGCCAAGCGCTCCAAAAATCGCTTCAAGAAAATCCAGAAGAAGTCGCGCCTTACAAGTATCTGAAAGAACCGCTCAAGGCGGTACAAAAAGTCGTAGAAGAAAAACTTAAGATTTTTAATAAAATTTAATGGCGAAAATTTTCATTACCCATAAAATTCCGGAGATCTGCGTCAAAATGCTTAAGGATAAAGGGCATGATGTTGAATGGCGGGACAAAAGCGAATTGTTGCCAAAAACAGAATTGCTTAAAATTCTCGGCGGCGGAAGTTATGACGGCGTGCTTTGTCTACTGACTGACCGAATTGACATTGAAGTTTTCACTACAACGCCTGCGACAAAAATTTTTGCCAATTACGCCGTCGGTTTTGATAACATTGACATTATTGAGGCAAAAAAACGCGGAGTGGCAATAACTAATACGCCGGGCGCTTCAACCGAAAGCGTTGCCGAACACACTCTGGCTCTTTTGCTCGCTTTAACTCGCCGAGTTGTGGAAGGCGACGCTTTTGTTCGCAACGAAAAATATCAAGGTTGGGACCCGATGCTGTTGTGGGGCGTTGATTTGCTGGGAAAAACTCTGGGCATTCTGGGCGCCGGCCGGATTGGCGCGGCAGTGGCTAAAAAATCAGCGCGGGGTTTTGGTATGAAAATTATTTATCACGATATTGTTCGCAATAAAAAAATGGAAAAAGAAACGGGCGCAAATTTTCTGCCCTCACTGAATGAAGTTTTAAAACAAGCGGATGTGATTAGTCTACATGTGCCCCTTTTACCAACCACCAAACATTTGATTAATGCTGAACGATTAGCAATGATGAAAAAAACCGCTTATCTTATCAACACTTCCCGCGGTTCGGTGATAGATGAAGTCGCCTTGGTTGATGGCCTAAAAAAGGATATTATTAGAGGCGCGGCGCTGGATGTTTTTGAAAACGAACCAGTTTTAGCCGAGGGTTTGAAAAATTTGCCCAATGTCGTTTTGACTCCGCATATCGCTTCGGCAACGGCGGAAACCAGAAATGATATGGCGAAAAAAGCGGCGGAAAATTTAATTGCTTTTTTTGACGAGCAAAAACCGCCAAATGAAGTTGGTATTTAAAAATGTTTTTTAATAAAAAATCCATAGATTTTTTGGCGATTGGCGACATTACCATTGACGCTTTCATCCGTTTGGAAAACGCTTCGGTTCATTGTAATTTGGACCGCGAGGGTTGCGAATTATGCGTGGCTTTCGGTCAAAAAATTCCTTATCGTTCCGGGAAAATTATCTACGCTACCGGTAACGCTTCTAATGCTGCCATCGCTGCCGCCCGACTAGGGCTTTCTGTTGCCGTTGTTACTAATCTTGGCGATGATAAAAACGGCAAGGATTGTCTTGCTACGCTAAACAAGGAAAAAATTTCTACCGATTACGCCAATATTCACAAAAACGCTGCGACTAATTTCAATTATGTTTTATGGTATGAAGATGAGCGGACAATTTTGGTCAGGCATGAGCCTTATGAACGGGTCTTGCCAATTTTCAATAAACCAAAATGGATTTACTTAAGTTCCATTGGCGCCAATTCGGAAAAATATCATCAAGAAATTTTGAAATATCTGGAGAACAATCCCGATGTTCGGCTCGCCTTTCAACCCGGCACTTTTCAATTTACCTTAGGATTGGAAAAAAACGCGCCCTTTATTCACCGAGCGGAAGTTTTTGCTTGTAATCGAGAAGAAGCCAAAAAACTTTTGAAAATCAGCGAAGACGGCGCAGAGGCAGTCAGGCAATTACGCAATTTGGGCGCGAAAAATGTGATTGTTACCGCCGGCGCCAGCGGCGCTTACTTCGGCTTTGAAGACGGAATTTTCTTTATGCCCAATTATCCGGACTCGCGCTCGCCAATAGAACGCACCGGCGCCGGCGACGCATATACTGCGACTTTTGTTACTGCCTTGACACTTGGCGCAACACCGTCCGAAGCGGCGTTGTGGGCGCCAATACGCGGCGGACCCTCGACGTCAACGAGTTCCGCGGATTCGCTATCAGCGATCCCGTGGCACCTCTGGTATTCGTCAATGCGCGCGATGCGGTCGCTGCACGGATCTTCACTCTCGCTCACGAAGCTGCGCACATCTGGATGGGGCAGAGCGGCGTGTCGGACCTCAGCGGGGAGGCAGCCGACACCGACGCGTACGGTGATCTTGAACGGTTCTGCGACCGGGTCGCCGCGGAGTTGCTTGTGCCTGCCGCGGACTTCCTGCCCGACTGGGACAGCCATAGCGGCGACCTGAGCGAGAGAGTGCAAGCGCTGGCTCGGCAATACTACGTGAGCACCGTAGTCGTGCTCCGCCGCGCTTTCGAGTTGGATCGCCTTTCGCGCTCTCAGTTCTTCGCGCAGATCGAGGAGGAGAAGAGCCGCCTGCGCGAGCGTCGCTCTGGCAGTGGCGGCAGCTTTGCCTCCAACCTGATTGCTCGCAACAGCCGTCTGCTCGTGGACGCGGTTCTGGAATCTGTGAGCGAAGGAAGGTCGCTGTACCGGGAGGCTGCGGCGGTCCTGGAGGTCAAGCCAGCTACCCTTGCACGGCTCGCCTCAAGTACGGGCCGCAGGTAGTCTTGGGTGGCGCGCTATTGCCTCGATGCGAATGTCCTGATGGAGGCGAAAAACGGGCCGTATGCGTTCGACATCGTGCCTGGGTTCTGGGACTGGATCGACCGTATGTGTGCAGCAGGGGTTGTCTACTCGATTCGTGCCGTCTACGACGAGATCACGGACGGCAACGATGAACTGTCCCGGTGGGCGAAGGACCGGCGCGACTCGGGCCTCTTCATGG
>LCJJ01000002.1:24095-55979 GCA_000999175.1 Parcubacteria group bacterium GW2011_GWB1_44_7 | reverse complement strand
CCCAGCCAATACCTTGATGAAAAATTGAAAAATCACGTATCAAGCCGGGCATTATTAACACCGATTAAAAGTGTGCAGGAGGTGTGTTAGATAATACACACAATATCACGAGCTTCGCGCAGTCCAAGAGCAACTAAAATACCACCACCGACCACAACATATTGTCCTGAAGGAAAATCTAGATTTTTGATTTTCTCAATAATATCCATCTAATTTTTAATGCAACCCGATTTGGTATTCGTAGAGGTGGCGATAGACGCCGTTTTCTTTGGCGATGAGTTCTTGGTGAGTTCCCTGCTCCACGATTCTACCTTTTTCAAAAACCAGAATCGTGTTGGCTTTGCGGACGGTGGACAAGCGATGCGCGATGATGAAAGTCGTCCGGTCGGCCATCAATTTTTCCAGCGCTTCGGTAACAATTTTTTCGGTTTTGGCGTCCAAGGCGCTAGTCGGTTCGTCTAAAATCAGAATCGCCGGATTGCGTAGAATAGCGCGAGCGATTGACACTCGCTGCTTTTGGCCGACCGAAAGTTTGATACCTCGTTCGCCTACCGTCGCTCCGTATTTTTCAGGTAAAGTATTGACAAATTCGTCAATGTTGGCTTCCCGTGCCGCTTGGAAAATTTCTTCATCGGTGGCGTCAAACGAACCATAACGAATATTGTGCTTAATAGTATCGTTGAACAATGCGACTTCTTGAGGCACAACGGCAATTTGTTGTCTTAAATTTGTCAAATTAAGTTTCCGTGTATCAACGCCGTCTACCAGCACTTGGCCTTCGGTGGGAAAATGATAGCCGGAAATCAACGAGATAACAGTGGTTTTGCCAACACCCGATTCGCCGACCAGCGCGATGATTTGTCCGGGTTCCACCGCAAAAGAAATATCCATCAGCACCGGCGGTTGTTTGGCAGTGTAGCGAAAATTAACTTTTTCAAATTCCACTTTGCCTTTGATTATTGGCGAGGTGGCGCCGGCAGGCGTGTAATTTTCAGTGGGTTGGCGGAAAATTTTGTCCGCTTGTGCCGCCGAACTTATGCCGTTCTGGATTGTTTGCCAGCTGTAACCGAGTTGGACGAATGGTCCGAAAAACATCAAAGCGTAACCGTTGAGCGCCACTAATTCGCCGACGGTGATGACTCCGTTAGCGACAAATTGAACGGAAAAAAAGAAAACCGCCAACTGGGTAGCAAAGACAATAAGGCGTTGGAAGAAGCTGACATTACTCCAAATAATTTGAAGTTTGTACCACAAGCTCCAGGCTTTACCGAGCAGCGCCTTGTTCACTTTTTTTGTTTCGTAATCCTCGGCTGTTGATTGTTTGACACTTTCCACTTGAAGCACCGCGGCAGCTGAATCATCCCAACCATCGCTCCAAGCACGATGCACTGCCCAATCAATTTTGGCGACTGGCCAAAGAATTCTGAAAAGTAACAATAAATAAAGTAGGACACCGGCCAATAAGATTGCCGCCAATGATAAATTTATACTAGCCGCCAAAGTGATGCCGATTAAAATGCTTAAAAACTGGGGCGCGAAGTCAGACAAAACTTGGACAATGTCGGAAACCCGCCAACTGGTAGTGCTCAATTTTTGCAAATCACCGCTGATGTGGGTATTCCTGTGGAAAGACAGGGGTAGTTTGAAGAAGTGAATAAAACCTTCGGTTTGGATATTGAATTGAATACGGGTGTTTATTTTTCGGCGCAGGCGGTCCATTATCCAATCAATATTGTTAGCGATGAGTTGAATGATTGCCCAAATTGTTAAGAGTAAGCCCCAAAGCGGCAACGAACCAAAGGAAGTGGTTTTTGGCTGTGAAATATTAATGAGCGCGTCAAAAAACCGACCGGTTACAAAAGGCACGGAACCGTTGGCAATGGCGGAAATAATGCCAAGGAAAATTAAAATCGTCAGTTGTTTTTTGAACGGCCGTGCGAATTTCCAAATTGCCAGCAAGCCGGCTTTAATATTCGGTTTTTCCAATTTTTCTTCGGGCATTTCAGCATTTTAGCACAAATCCTTCTTATCCCTCAATTCTTGTGGTATAGTGCGCCGATGAAAACCAAACCGGAACAATCAAAAATTTCCGAGGCGCCGGCGGAAAGACCGCCGGTAGTGGTAGTGATGGGCCATATTGACCATGGTAAATCAACGCTTTTGGACTATATCAGAAAAACCAGCGTCACCGACAAAGAAACCGGCGGCATTACCCAGCACATCGGCGCCTATGAAGCAATTCATAAGGACGACGAGGGCAAAGAACATCGCATCACTTTCTTAGACACGCCGGGCCACGCCGCTTTCGCCGGCATCCGCAGCCGCGGCGCCAGCGTTGCCGACGTGGCAATTCTCGTGGTTTCAGCCGAAGATGGCGTCAAACCGCAAACTCTGGAAGCGCTGGCTTGTATCAAACGCTGCGGCATCCCTTTCATTGTCGCTATCAATAAAATTGACAAACCGAACGCTGATGTGGAAAAGACAAAAAATAATTTGGCGGAAAATGAAATTTATATTGAGGGCTACGGCGGCGATGTGCCTTGGACGGCAATCTCCGCCAAAACCGGCGAAGGCATTAACGAACTTTTGGATTTAGTTTTGCTGGCGGCAAATATCAGAGGACTGAAAAGCGAATCGGCCAAAGCCGTTTCGGGAATGATAATTGAAGTCAATCATAATGCCAAACGCGGCTCGTCCGCCACAGCCATCATCAAAGAAGGGACACTTAAGAAAAGCGATTTTGTTGTTGCCGAAAATGCCTATTCGCCATTGCGAGTAATGGAAAATTTTCGTGGCGAATCGCTAGATGAAGTGCGTCCCGGTCAGCCAATCCGCATTATCGGTTGGCATGGCGAGCCCAGAATTGGCGCGGAACTTAACATCGCTAAAAACAAAAAAGAAGCAGAAAAACGGGCGGAAAATTTTTTGATAAAATTAAAAACAGCTATGCCGCAGGAAAAAAACCCGGAGGGAACTACCATCGCCCCGATTGTAATTAAGGCCGATGTCGCCGGCTCACTGGAGGCGATTACCCACGAACTGGAAAAAATCAAAGAAGAAAAATTGAAAATAAAAGTGTTGGCCGGCGGCGTCGGCGAAATTACCGAGGGCGATGTCAAAACCGCCGCCACCGCTGATAAACCTTTAATCATCGGTTTTAATGTGAAAATTGACGCCACCGCTAAAGCGGCCGCCGAGCGGCTGGGTGTTCAGGTAGAATTTTTTGACATCATTTACAAACTTGGTGAATGGTTGGAAACTTTCATTGCCGCTCGGCGGCCGAAAGTAACGACGGAAGAAATGACCGGTCGAGCGAAAATTCTAAAAATTTTCAGCCAAAACAAAGATAAACAAATAATTGGCGGACGAGTGGAAGAGGGCGTTTTGACGCCGGGTGCCATTGTAAAAATCTTGCGCCGCGAAACGGAAATCGGTCGCGGCAAAATTCGCGGCATGCAACAGCAAAAAGTCGTTATTCAGGAAGCCAAAAAGGACAGCGAATTCGGCGCTTTGGTGGAAGCGAAAATTGAAATTGCGACCGGTGACCGGCTGGAAGCGTTTAATTTAGTGACGAAGTAGGGTGGAATGGAACCTGTTAATTTTTCCCGCTTAACCCTTCCCCGAAACGGGGTGGGCTCCGACGCGGATAAAAATTTCCAGGTTCCATTCCACCCAAATAAAATCTTTATGTCAAACAACAAAAACGAAAAAACTTTATCGGTCTGTAAACAACTGGCGGCGGAATTTTTAGCGCGCGAAAGCAACGGTCTGTCTATTATCACTATCACCAGCGCTACGATTTCAAACGACCGAAAATATGCTACTATTTTTTTTACGGTCTTGCCGACCGAACAAGAAAAAGCGGCGCTAGCTTTTGCTAAAAGGCAAAGAAGCGATTTTAGAAAATTCGTCGGGGAACATGCTCGTTTAGGTAAACTGCCGTTCTTTGACTTCGCGATTGATGAAGGCGAAAAGCATCGTCAACGCATTGATAATCTTTCGCAAACAAGCGAAAAATAATTGGCCTGGTAGACAAGTGGTAAGTCAAGAGTCTGCAAAACTCTTATACGGGGGTTCGATTCCCCCCCAGGCCTAATTGCCCGGGTGACGGAATTGGTATACGTAGTCGACTTAAAATCGGCGGCCGTAAGGCATGTGGGTTCGACCCCCACCCCGGGCAAAAATCTTTTATTCCAACAACAATAAACCAAACATCAAACCGAAACCAAGAAGCATTGCTAACGATTGAAAAAATGATTTCTTGAAACCGGTGGTTTTGTGAAGCTCCGGCACAATATCGGCGCCGGCGATGTAAATAAATCCGCCGGCGGCGAAAGCCAAAGCCGCCGGCACAAATTTTTCGGCGCCGGCGCCTAAAATTATTACCGCTAAAACGCCGAGCAAGGCCGATAAGGCCGATAAAAAATTAAAAAATAAAGCTCGCTTCTTGCTCCAACCGGAGTGAATCAGTAAACCGAAATCGCCGATTTCCTGCGGAATTTCATGAATCACAACAGCTATGGTGGTTGCCAAACCAACTGGCAAAGAAACAAGATAACTGGCCGCAATAATCACTCCATCAATAAAATTGTGAATTGAATCGGCAATAATTATGATTGTTCCGAGCGGTTTGCGATTATGGTCATGGCTAGCCAATGTTTCTTGACACTCTTCCACCTGACCGTGCGAATGATGCCAGTGAAGAATTTTTTCAAAAATAAAAAATAAAAAAATACCGACCAAAATAGCTGCCGACATAATCGCCGCAGCGCCTGCTTTAAACGCTTCCGGAATCAAATGAACAAAGGCGTCGCCGAGCAAAGCGCCAGCGGCCAAACTTACCAAATAAAAAACGGCCGCCCGCAAAACTTTGTCGCTCAAGGTCAAAGTAAAAACGCCGACCAGCGATACGACACTCACTGCCAAAACGCTCAAAAAAGAATATAAAAATGCTTCAGCCATTGCGTAAAAAACGTAATGATACTAATATACTAATGTTTATCAATTATACTAATAAAAATGGAAGAACCGCAACCGACGAATAAATTAGCGATACCGATAGCCATCGTCATCGCCGGCGCTTTAATCGCCGTCGCCCTCTATTTTAACAATGCCGAAAATGTTAAACCGAACATCGGCGCGAATGAACAAAATAATCAAGAATTAACAACTGGAAAAGTTGAAATTGTCGCGGTTTCGGACAATGACCATATTTTGGGCAATCCCGACGCTAAGGCCGTTATGGTGGAATATTCGGACACTGAATGTCCTTTCTGCAAATCATTTCATCCCACCGTTAAAAAAATTATTGACACTTACGGCAAAGACGGCCGAGTCGCTCTGGTTTACCGCCACTTTCCACTTTACAAGCCGGACCCTTACGGCCGAACCCTTCACGCCAAAGCCGGCAAAGAAGCCGAAGCGCTGGAATGCGCCGGCGAGATTGGCGGCGACATAACATTTTGGAAATATTTGGACCGAATTTTTGAAATCACCCCATCCAACGATGGCTTGGACCCAGCTGAACTGCCGAAAATCGCCGAGTTCGTCGGTTTGAATAAAACCGCTTTTACCGGTTGTCTTGACAGTAATAAATACGCCGACCTTGTCAGCAAAGCCTATGATGAGGCGCTGGCGGCCGGCGCTCAAGGCACGCCTTACACCGTCGTTGTTTTGAAAAATAAAATTGCCGAAGCGGCAAAAACCGAATTACAAAAACTGGCTTCGCCCTTCCCCGCCGGCACAATTTTCGCTTCTGACGACGATTTGAAAGTGGTTATCAGCGGCGGTGTTCCTTACGCCATTCTTGAGCAAGTCGTCCAGATAGTATTGAAATAGATAGACCGATGGAAAAAATTCAACCTATTATCTTAGCTGGCGGAAGAGGCAGGAGAATGAATTCGGACTTACCGAAGGTTCTTTTGCCACTTCAGGGTAAACCGCTTTTAGCCCACCTACTTGCAGAAATCGCCGTTTCAAATCTTAAAAGGAAACCATTGATTGTAGTCGGCTATGGCGCAAATCTGGTTAAAAACGCCATCGGGCAAGAATATTCTTTTGCTCTACAAGAAAATCAATTGGGCACCGGTCACGCTGTTCTTTCCGCCGAGCAAGCGGTTGAACCTGGAACTGAACACATCCTTGTTCTCTACGGCGATCACCCTTTAGTAACCGCCCAAACTATCAACTCACTGGCTGAGGCGCATTTAGAAAATGACGCGCCATTAACTATGGGAACGATTCAAATACCAAACTTTGAAGAATGGCGCGCTGGGTTTTTTGATTTCGGCAGAGTCATAAGAAACGGCGGTGGCACGATTGATCGGATTATTGAGAAAAAAGACGCCAGCGAAACCGAGCTTCAGGTAACTGAGCTCAACCCATCATATTTTTGCTTTAAAGCCGACTGGCTCTGGCACAATCTTAAAAAAATAAAGAACAACAACGCCCGGGGCGAATATTATTTAACCGATCTGCCACACATCGCCAAGGAAAATGGAGAAAAAATTGCCACTGTTATGATTGAACCAATTGAAGCTCTGGGCGCCAATACACCAGAACAACTGGCGATTTTGGAACTCATGCTTGCCAATCGGACGAAGTGATTTATTATCAAAAATTTGATAGGCTATTTAAACACAGCTCTATCATTGCCAACCAGGCCTCATCGTCCCTGCCTGTCGGCAGGCAGGTAGCCCGGTCTAGAACGCTCTTTAATAATTAAATCGGAACGACACGGCCTCATCGTCTAGCCCGGTCTAGGACGCCAGGTTCTCATCCTGGAAACTCGGGTTCAAATCCCGATGAGGTCAAATTTGGTAAATTTCAGAAAAAGGCGGGCGAGAAAAACTCGCCCGTTGCGCGTTGAAAAAACTTCCGTGTTAATCATGACAAGAGCCTAGTGGGGGAAAGCGCAATTGCTTCCGGTCGCAAGGAAGCGGCTCAAAAGCTTTTGCGTACCTGGGATGTTTCCTGACAAAAGCGTTCTTAACCCTGTAAAAATTCCTCTCGTCATCTCCCAGACCACTGGCGGCTATCATCACGGCAGATAGCGGGCCGTGTTCCGGTTGTTTAAGAAGCTCATCGGCTTCTTTCACTGCTTGCTGAATGGTTTGTTTCTTCATAACGAACTACCGAAATTATAGCAGAACTCCCGCAATCGCGTCTAGTAGCTTTTTAACTTGGCGGCCTTGTCGTGCTGGCGGATTTTTTCGTGAGCTTTGGCTTCAATTTGACGAATTCTTTCGCGAGTCACGCCGAACTTGACGCCAACCTCTTCCAAAGTGTGAGTAATGCCACCCACCAAACCATGCCGCATTTCCAAAATTTGCCGTTCTTTTTCCGATAATTCGCCCAAAATTTCCCGCACTTGGTCCGACAAAATCCGCCGCGAGGCTTCCTGGTCGGGCGATAAAATTTTATCGTCAGGAACAAAATCGCCCAAAGTAGACTTGCCGTCATCATCGTCTCCCACCGGATTTTCCAGAGAAATGGTGTCTTGGTCAACTTTCTCAATTTGATAAACTTTCCCCACTTCCAAACCCATTTCCACCGCGATTTCTTCCGGCAATGGTTCGCGGCCCAAATCCTGCGACAAGCGCCGCACCGCCTGTTTGTATTTGGCGATGGTTTCCACCATATGAACGGGCACCCGAATGGTCCGGCTTTGGTCGGCCAAAGCCCGAGTAACCGCTTGTCTAATCCACCAAGTGGCATAAGTGGAAAATTTATAACCCTTAGTCCAATCAAACTTGTCCACCGCTCGAAAAAGCCCCAAATTGCCTTCTTGAATTAAATCCAACAAAGTCAAATCGGCTGACCGACCGACATATCTTTTGGCAATGGAAACCACCAATCGCAAATTAGCCCGGGCCAAAAGACCTTTGGCTTCCATGTCGCCTTTTTGAATGCGCTTAGCCAATTCCTTTTCGGTTTTGGCGTCAATCAACGGATAGCGGCCGATTTCCCGCAAATAAATTTGAATGGAATCATACGAGCTTTCTTCGGCGTCCAGCAAACTTTTTTTGGCTTCGTCTTGTTTTTCCAAATTGCTGCCGCCTTCCAAAACATCAGTGCCGGCTTCGTGTAGACGCCGATAGAGTTCTTCCAGAAAAAATACATCGCTTTCAATATTCGGAAATTCCCTCAATATCTCGTCGTAAGTAATAAAACCGCGTTCCTTGCCTTTGGCGAGTAATTTTTGGGCGGCCGTTTCCCAAGCGGCTTTATTCTTTTTTGGCGCAACTAAAATCTTTTTCGCTTTCGGTTTTGCTCTCGGTTTCATGTGTTTCTTTGTCTTTACTTTCTTGGTCTTCTTATTTTTCTTGTTTTTTTTCATTTTTATTAAAAATTGAAAATTATTAATTAGAAATTTCTTTAGATAATTTCTGGCACTCTTCCATCAATTTTTTGGCTTGAACGGTGTTGCCTGTTTTTTCCGCTTCGGCCAGTTCTCTGGTTTTTTGTAAAAATTTTTCTCTCGTCTTTTCGCTTTTTAAATTGCCGAGCAATTCGGCAATTTCTTTTTCGGAAATTTCCCCGCCTAAATTTTCTTCGGCTTCAAAAATAATCGCTTCCCGAAACGGCCGCCAAAATTCCAAAGCTATTTCAAATTCCTTTTCATCGAAAATATTTTTCAATTTGCTTTCCAGTTCTTTGTCTTTTTCGGCGAATAAAACACCGAACAATCGCCGTTCCAAAAGCTCAAGTTTGGTCAATTTTTCTTTTGTCGCGCCATAGTCCCGCTCTGGACGAGATATGGACAGATTCGCTCCAATAATTGGTTTTGCTTTGCGCAATTCCTCCCACAAAGCCTCTTCTTTAATATTCGCCTTATCGACAATTTCAGAAATATAATGGGATTGTTCAATTCGGCTTCCAAGCGAAGCGATGTAGGGCAAAATTTCTTTTTCCGTCGCTTTGGCTAATTGCCGTTTATCGTATCCTTTATTAAGAATTCTGGCAAGTAAAAAATCAATCAGAAAAACGGCATTCTTAAGGGCGTTTTTCCAACTTATCGGATTTTTCAAAACCAAATCGGCCGGGTCCAAACCCTCGGGCAAGGCGGCCACTTTTACTTCCAAACCGCGAGCCAGCGCCAAACCGGCGCCGCGCAACGCGGCTTTAAAACCGGCTTCGTCCGGGTCAAAAACCAATAACAAACGATCGGAAAATCTTTTAAGCAAATTAATGTGCTCGTCGGTCAAAGCGGTGCCCGATGAAGCAACGGTGTTGGCAACGCCAACTTGATGAGAGAGCAACAAATCCATTTGACCTTCCACCAAAACCGCGAAATCGCGCCGGCGAATTTCGGCTTTGGCTTTGTCCAAGCCGTAAAGAATTCGCGATTTGACAAAAAGCTCGGTTTCCGGACTGTTGATATATTTAGCGTCATCCGATTTGCCTTTCAAAATCCGACCGGAAAAACCGACAATTCGGCCGGCGCTGTCGGCAATGGGAAAAATAATCCGGTTGCGGAATCGGTCGTAATAATTACCGCCGGTTTCACCTTTTTTAATCAAACCGGCTTTTGCTAAATCATTCTCGGAAAATTTTTTGCTTTTTAAATGCGTTAAGAGCGAACGCCACTCGTCAGGCGCGAAACCAAGCCGGAACATAATACGGGTTTTTTCTTTCACGCCGCGTTTTTCAAGATAAGTTTTAGCTTCGTCATTTAATTTCAGATTGGCTTCAAAATATTTAGCGGCTTCTTCCAAAATTTGGAAAATTTTTTCTCGGGAGTCGCGCTCGCCAACATTCCGATATTCCAATTTAACGCCAGCTCGTTCGGCTAAAAGTTTCAGCGCCCCCTTGAAATCCAAACCTTCCATCTGCTCAACGAAAGAAAAAATATCACCCTTGGCGCCGCAACCGAAACAATAGAAAGAGCCGCGGTCGGGCGAAACGAAAAATGACGGCGTTTTTTCATTGTGAAAGGGGCATCGGGCTTTCAAATTCTTGCCAGCTTTTTCCAGCTTGATATAAGAACCAATCAGTTCTGTAATCCCCAACCGCTCCTTAATTTTTTCCACCGAATCGGTCATTTTATTTTACTTTTTTAAAATCATTCTTCATTTTTTTATTACCCCAAATGGGCGTGATCATTCCATACCCATAGCCACCATGGTGAATCTTGTCGGTATTCGTCATAGCCAAGAACACTAAGCCCTGTATTCGCCGTGTGAAATTTACGAATAATCCTATTACAATCTTCACCGACAAGTTTATCATCAAAAACCGCCCGCGCCATAATCATTCGCAAAAAGAAACCATGAGTAATAACCAAAATATTTTCTTCTGTTCGATTTTTCAAATACTCAAGAGCTTCACCGGCTCTTTTTCTTAAATCTTCAAAATTCTCCTCATCAGAAAATCTCGCTTCTAGTTTAACAAAATTTTCTATTAGGACTTTGTCTATTTCCAGCGCTTTCGGACTACCTTTGTGCAAACCCATTTGAGCTTTCGGCCGACGACGCTCAACAAATAAATCCGAAATTTCCGAAAGTTTATTCAACTTTTTGTTCACAATTGCCGCTGTTTCTACCGCACGCTTCATAGAACTAGAAACAATGAAATCAATGGCGAATTTTTCACACCGGCTGGCAATAAATTCCGCCTGCGCCCGACCTTTTTCCGTCAACGGCGTGTCGGCATTCTGATAGACACCGCTGGCGTTGCCATTACTTTCGCCGTGCCTTACTAAATAAATTTTTTTCATAGTTGGCACAAACTCTTTTAATTACTTTTATACTTCCACTTCGGGGTCGATTTTTTCAGAAAGTTTGTCATATTTACTCATAAAAGTTTCTTAGTCGCAAAATATTAACAGAAATATTCTCAAAAATCAATCTGTGGATAACTGCTCGGGTTTTGCTCGGGTCGTTTTGATATAATAGTTGTATGCTAACATCGCGCCAAAAACAAATTAGGGATTTTGTAAAAAAAATTATCAAGAAAAATAGCGTTGCTCCATCGGAACGTGAGATTGCTAGACACTTTCGTCTTTCTGCTTCCACTATGCATGAACATCTTGAAACACTAAGAGGTAAGGGGTATCTCCAAAAAGCACGTGGCCGGGCACGGAGTATTAGGGTCATCGAACCAAGTAATGAAAACTTGGTGCGTATTCCGTTACTCGGTCGTATTGCCGCTGGTCAACCTATAGAAGCAATTGAGGATAAAGAAACGATTGTAATCTCACAAAGTAAACTCCCTTTTTCTAAAGGAAACTATTACGCCTTGCGCGTTTCCGGCAATAGTATGGTTGATGAAAATATTAACAATGGCGACATTGTACTTATCAAAGAACAAAAAACCGCAGAAAACGGACAGAAAGTCGTTGCCCTTATAGATAACCAAGAAGCTACACTAAAAAGATATTATCGCGAGCGAGGTCACATTCGCTTACAACCAGCCAACAAAGATTACGCGCCGATTATCATAAAGAATGGTCGCGATTTTGCGATACAAGGAATCGCGCTCAGTGTCATTCAAGAAGAAAAACCTGTTGCAACCGCGTTGCCAGAACACAAAAGGACAGAGATTGAACGATTCGCTAAATTGCCGCTCAATCAAATTATCTGCGGAGATGCAGTTCGCATTATGCAACAGATGCCCGAAGATTCCATTGACTTGACGGTTACCTCGCCGCCCTACGATGAACTCCGAAATTACAACGGCTATATATTTGATTTTGAAGGTATAGCAAAAAACCTTTTTAGGATTACTAAAAAAGGTGGTGTTGTTGTGTGGGTTGTTGGAGACCAAACTATTAAAGGAGACGAAACAGGGACATCTTTCAGGCACGCTTTATACTTCAAACAGGTAGGTTTCAATCTTTTTGACACAATGATATATCTCAAACCGCCACGAGGAGCAGTTGGTAATAATAATACATATTGGCAGACATTTGAATACATGTTTGTATTCAGTAAGGGAAAACCAAAGACAATAAACCTTATAAAAGACAGGGAGAACAAAGATGAGCGAAAGGGAGATACAGGCACAAAACGAATGTATGACGGAACATTATTAAAACTAAATAGGGCTGGATATGCAAAATATGGTAGACGAACAAATGTGTGGGAATATCTTATAGGTAAAGGTCATTCTGCAAGTGATAAAATCGCTTATGAACATCCAGCCATATTTCCTGAAAAATTGGCACAAGACCACATTCTCTCTTGGAGTAAAAAGGGTGATATTGTTTTTGACCCTTTTATGGGTAGTGGCACAACTGCCAAAATGGCGATTCTTAACAATAGAAAATATATAGGTAGTGAATTATCTCGTGAGTATTGTGAAATAGCAAAAAAGAGAATAGAATGTCTATAATGAAATGCACTGAGTGTGGTAAAAATAAGACGACACAGGGCGAATTTTGTGAGTCCTGTTTTAACGAAACTAAAATATGTCGCAGATGTCAGCAACGAAAAAGTATTTTTGAATTTCAAAAGAATCAAAAAAGTATTGCTGGAAAAATATCTAGGAGAGGAGAATGTCAGGATTGTCGTAAATGGAAGAAACCAATACCAATGAAGATGAGGGTTGAATACGAAAAAACCAATCCCATGCCACCATTAGGTAAGCCGTTTCATTGTCCTGTTTGTGAAAAAACAATAATTAGACAATTTAAGAATGATGTTGTTTTAGACCATTTTCATCTCAATGGTGAAATACGAGGTTGGATTTGTAGACAATGTAATTCCAGTATAGGAATGATGGATGAGGATGTTAATATATTAAAAAGAGCAATAAAATGGATACAGGGAATTTTGCATATCTTTTTCTAGAGTAATAATGTATATAGTTCCCATTTTTTGCATTCTGGTTCTTTGCAAATTCGGCAGTATTTAGAAGTTTATGACAGATATTACAAAGATATTTTTATTGGCAAAAACAAATTTTTTAGTAAATTGACTCATGTTTATTTAGAAAAAAATTTTATACTTCCACTTCCACTTCGGGGTCGATTTTTTCGGCAATGTGGAGAGCTTCAATCATTTTTGACTTGGGACTGCCTTTGAAACCGGTGCCAGCCGGAATCAATCGGCCGATGATGACATTTTCTTTCAAGCCGACCAACATATCCTTATTGCCCCGAATCGCGGTATTGATAAGCACCCGAGTGGTATGTTGGAACGAAGCGGCCGAAAGAAAACTCTTGCGCGACAGCGACACTTCGGTAATGCCCATAATCACCGGTTCGGCACCGGCTTCGTCGCCATTTTTTTCTTTAACCGCTTTGTTAGCCTGCTCCAAATCGCCCATGCTAACGAGGTCGCCGGGCGAATAATCAGTATCGCCTTCTTCTTTAATCCGCCGGCGCGAGAACATCTGCCGAACAATAACTTCAATGTGTTTGCGGGAAACCGTTTCGCCCTGCAATTCATAAAGTTTGCTGACTTCGGCAATAATGTAATCCTGGGTCTTTTCTTTGCCGGCATATTTGAACAGTTCTTCCAAATCAGCCGAACCGTCCGTTAAAATTTGGCCTTTTCCCACCGACTCGCCGACTTTCACCAAAGCCATCCGCTTGAAATGAACCGGGTATTCAATCGGCGCGCGTTTTTTTCCTGCCGCTTTTTCGCCGACTTCAGGCAAAACCACAATAATTTTCTCCCGGTCCACGGTCTTTATTTCCAAAACCACGCCGGCAGAGTAAGAAACTACTGCCGGATTTTTCGGGCTGCGCTTTTCAAAAACTTCTTCCACTCGGGGCAAACCTTGAGTAATGTCGCCGCCGACTGACGCCGTGCCGCCGGAATGGAAAGTTCTCATTGTCAATTGAGTGCCCGGTTCGCCGATCGCTTGCGCCGCCACCGTGCCGACCGCTTCACCCAAGTCCACCAATTTATTTTTGCCCAAATCCAAACCATAACAAGCGGCGCAAATGCCCTGAATCGTCCGACAAACCAGCGGCGAACGCACTAACACTTCCGAGACGCCCGCTTCATCCGCTAATTTGGCGTCAGACTTAGAAAGCAAGTGGCCTTTTTTGAATAAAACTTTGCCTGCCAAATTTTTAATGTCTTCCGCCAAAATCCGGCCGCGGATATTTTTGGCAATGGGAATTTCCATACCGGTCGCGCTGGCGCGCCGAATCAAAAAACCTTCTTTGGTTCCGCAATCTTCCTCGGAAATAATTGCATCTTGGGCCACGTCAAATAATCGCCGCGTCAAATAACCGGCTTTGGCGGTATTCAAGGCGGTATCAGTCAAACCTTTGCGCGAGCCGTGAGTGGTGGTGAAATATTCAATCGGCGTCAAACCCTCTTTGGCCGAAGAAATAACCGGAAATTCAATGGTTTCGCCGGCGGTATTCTGAATCAAGCCTTTCATACCGGCCATCTGGGTAATTTGCGACATTGAACCGCGAGCACCGGAAAAAACCATATCATAAACCGAGCCGGTTTTATCCAAATAATCGGGAATCATTTTCTCAATTTCCGATTTGGCGCCGTGCCAAATTTCAATATTTTTTTGCAATCGCTCATCGCGGGACAATAAGCCATTATTAAATTGCTCCGAAACCTCGGCCGATTTGGCTTTGGCTTTTTCAATCACCTCCGGTTTTTTTTCCGGCACTTTCACATCGTCAATGCCCCAAGTAATACCGGCATAGGTGGTATATTTGAAACCAAAATTTTTTACCTTATCCATTATTTCCGGAATCCGCTCAACACCATAGCGCACAATCATGTCATCCACTAGGGCTGACATGCTTTTCCGTTCAATTTCTTTATTGATATAAGGGTAATCGGACGGCAAAACACTGTTGAACAACAATCGGCCAACCGAAGTCTCAAACGGTTTGCCGCCAAATTCGGCGTATTTTTCTTTTTCCGAACCTAACACCTTGATTTTTGCCCGAAAATCAACTACACCAAAATCAAAAGCGGTGATGGCGCTATTGGTGCTGGGAAATATTTTACCTTCACCTCTTTTGCCGGGAATAATTCTGGTCATCCAATAACAACCAAGAATGATGTCCAAAAGTTTGGCGCTGATGACGGAATCGCCGCTGCCCGGTTTCAAGATATTTTTATCGGCGGCCATTATTTCCTTTGCTTCCAATTGCGCTTCTTCGGATAATGGCACATGAACAGCCATCTGGTCGCCGTCAAAGTCGGCGTTGAAAGCGTGACAAACCAAAGGATGAACTTGAATAGCGCTACCCTCAATCAAAACCGGTTGAAAAGCTTGAATGCCGAGCCGATGCAAAGTCGGCGCCCGGTTAAGCAAGACATATTTACCTTTAATCACCTCTTCCAAAATCGCCCAAACTTCCGGAATATCGTCTTCAATTAATCGGTTGGCGCCCCTAATGTTGAAAGCCAATTCTCGGCTAATCAATTTGCCAATGATGAACGGCCGAAACAATTCCAAGGCCATCAATTTCGGCAAACCGCATTGGCCTAATTTTAAGTCGGGCCCAACGACAATCACTGAACGGCCGGAATAATCCACTCGTTTGCCGAGCAAATTGCCGCGCAATAGTCCCCGCTTGCCTTTCAAATTATCGGCCAACGATTTTAACGGCCGGCGCTGGGCTTGGCTCATCATACTACCGGCGGAATTGCCGTGACGAATGGAATTGTCAATTAAAGAATCGACGGCTTCTTGTAAAATTCTTTTTTCATTGCGCAAAATTACATCCGGCGCGCTGATTTCCAACAATTTTTTCAAACGATTGTTGCGATTAATCACTCGCCGATAAAGGTCATTGACGTCGGAGGTGGCGTAACGGCCGCCGTCCAACGGCACCATTGGCCTAAGGGCCGGCGGAATTACCGGAATGCGAGTCAAAAACATCCACTCGGGACGAATTTTGGAACGAATCATTGAACGCGCCAAACTCAAACGTTTTTGTAATTTCTCGCGGTCGGCCGCCGTGGTGTTTTCCAATTCCTTGGTCAACATTTCTTCCAAAGCTTCCATGTCCACCGATTTGCAAAGATTGTAAATCGCTTCGGCGCCAATGGAAGCTTCAAATAAAGCGCCGTAACGAACGGAAAATTGATGGTAAGCGACTTCGTCTAAAACCGCGCCAATCTGGATGCCTTCAATATCTTGCTTGACTCTAAGCAATCGTTCTTTAAGCGCCGTTCGTTCGTCTTCTTTTTTAATTTCTTTGATTTTGTTTTTATATTCGGCGTCAACTTCTCTCAAGACCCGAGCCCGCTCGTCTTCGGAAACGCTGACAATGATGTAGCCAGCGAAATAAATGACTTTTTCAATATCGCCGGCCGGAATGCCTAAAATCAAACTGATGCGGGACGGCATGCTTCGCAAAAACCAAACATGACAAACCGGCGTCGCCAATTCAATGTGGCCCATCCGTTCGCGCCGGACAATCGCTCGAGTGATTTCCACGCCGCACTTGTCGCAAACAATGCCTTTGTAGCGGACGCCTTTGTATTTGCCGCAATAACATTCAAAGTCCTTATCGGGACCGAAAATCTTTTCGTCAAACAAACCGTTTTTTTCGCTCCGTTGAGTCCGATAGTTAATCGTTTCTGGTTTAGTTACTTCGCCGTAAGACCATTCTTTGATTTTCTCCGGCGAAGCCAGCCTGAGTAAAATGGAATTAAAATCCGTTTTGGTTTCAAAATTTTTGGCCATATTTTTATATTATTAACTCAACATCAAGAGCTAAACCGCGCAAATTGTTAAGCATGACATTGAAAGAAGCCGGCGCGTTGCTTTGGGTAATCCGATCACCGCGGACAATGGCGTCAAAAGCCGCCGCCCGACCCAAAATATCGTCTGATTTGAAAGTCAAAATTTCGCGCAAGGTGTAAGCCGCGCCGTGGCCCAGGAGCGCCCAGACTTCCATTTCACCAAACCGTTGGCCACCACCTTGAGCTTTGCCGCCCAACGGCTGTTGAGTAATTAAAGAATAAGAGCCGATAGAACGCATGTGAATTTTATCTTCCACCATGTGATGAAGTTTCATCATGTACATATAACCCACGGCGATTTCCTGGTCGAATGATTCGCCGGTGCGGCCATCGTAAAGTTTCATTTTACCGTTATCTTGGAAACCGGCCTGCCGGAGTTCGGCTTTAATTTCCTCATCGGTCGCGCCGGCGAACGGCGGAACGATTGCTTGATAATTTAAAGTATTGGCCGCCAATCCAAGATGGAGTTCCAAAATCTGGCCCAGGTTCATGCGCGACGGCACGCCCAACGGCGTTAAAATTACGTCAATCGGCGTGCCGTCAATCATGTAAGGCATGTCTTCGGTTGGCAAAATTCTGGAAATGACACCCTTGTTGCCGTGCCGACCGGCCAATTTGTCGCCCACCGACACCACGCGAAATTGCGCCACTTCAATGTGAATTCTTTTGATGATGCCCGATTCCAATTTATGGCCTTGCTCTCGGGAAAAAATTTTAACGCCGATTACCCGGCCACGCTTGCCATTTTCTAAACGCTTGGAAGTGTCTTTAACATCTCGCGCTTTTTCGCCAAACAGCGAGCGCAACAGTCGTTCTTCCGGCGTCAGTTGCGATTCGCTTTTCGGCGTTATTTTGCCGACCAAGATATCACCAGGTCGAACTTCGGCGCCAATCATAACCACCCCTTCTTCATCAAGATTCCGCAGTTTCGTTTCGCCAACATTCGGAATATCAGGCGTGGTTACTTCCGGACCAAGTTTGGTATCACGGACACTGACAACGAATTCTTCAATGTGAATGGAATTGAACTTGCTTTCTTTGACCAATCGCTCGGAAAGAATAATGGCATCTTCGTAGTTGGCGCCTGACCAAGACATAAACGCCACCAAAACATTGTGCCCCAAAGCCAAAGCGCCTTTTTCGGTGGAAGAAGAGTCGGCCAACACTTCGCCTTTCTTTATTTTTTGCCCAATCGCCACTGACGGCCGGTGATGAAAAACGGTCATACTGTTGGTGCGAGAAAAATTAACTAAAGAAAATTCAACCTCTTTGTTTTTATCATTTTTAATTCTAATTTTTCTGGCATCAACATAAGCCACCTCCCCGGCAATCGGGGAAATTAACACTCGGCCAGAATCAATGGCCGCCCGCTCTTCAACACCGGTCGCCACCAACGGCGCTTCCGGCAACAAACAAGGTGTCGCTTGTTTTTGCATGTTGGAACCCATCAATGCCCGATTGGCATCATCATGATTCAAGAAAGGAATAAGCGAAGTGGCGATGGAAAAAGCTTGATTGGTGGAAACGTCAATGTAATTAACTTCTTCTTTTTTGACGACATTGGGTACGCCGTTGATTCTGACCTCCACTTCATCGGTAATAATTTTGCCGTCCAAATCAAGCGCCGTAGCAGCGTGAGCAATTTTGAAATTTTCTTCTTCCAAAGCATTCAAGTATTTTATTTCGCCGGTTATTTTTGATTTTTCAACCTTGCCGTAAGGCGTTTCAATCATGCCAAAATCGTTGATGCGAGCATACATTGATAAATGAAGAATGAGTCCGATATTCGGGCCTTCAGGCGTATGAATGGGGCAAAGCCGGCCGTAATGGGAAGGATGGACGTCGCGCACTTCAAAACCAGCCCGTTCGCGCGTCAAACCGCCGGGCCCCAAAGCCGAAAGAGTGCGCAAATGCTCTATTTCCGACAAAATATTGCCTTGGTCCATAAACTGCGACAACGGATTAGTGGTGAAAAATTCTTTGATTCTAGCTTGCAACGGTTTGGGAGAAACAAATTGGAGCGGCTGATTGACATCGGGGTCAATGGTGGACATCCGGTCCTGAATATTTCTTTTCATCTGGGTCAAACCGACCCGAACTTTTTGTTGAAGCATTTCACCGACGTAACGAACGCGTCGCGAACCCAAATGGTCAATATCATCCTCGGTTGCTCCCGGCGTAACATTTAAAAGCGCGACTTGAGTAATAATTGTCGCTATATCGTCCAAGGAAATTGTCCGACGAACAGCGTCTTTGCCTTCCATCGGCTTGCCAAAACGTTTGTTGAATTTGAATCGGCCGACTTTGGACAAATCATATCGGTCGGCGCTAAAAATTCCCCGAACAAATTCTTTGGCATTTTCCACCGTACCGATTTCGCCGTCGCGCAACCGTTTGTGGATTTCCACGAACGATTCGTTGGGTGTTTTAGCATGGTCTTTGGCCAGTGACGCTTCAATAAAAATTTTGGCCGTTTCGTTGCCGGCAAAAAGCTGTCTGATGGCGTCATCGGTTTCGGCGCCCAGCACTCGCAACAATGAAGTAACGACAAATTTGCGCTTGCGGTCAATCCGAACATAAATTACATTATCGGCTTCAGTTTCAATTTCTATCCAAACGCCGCGGGCGGGTATGATTTTCCCGCCAAAATATCTCTTGCCTTTGATTTCCTCGCTGGTGAAAAAAATACCGAAAGAACGAGCCAGTTGCGGCACGATTACCCGTTCCACGCCGGAAATAATAAAAGTGCCGTGACTGGTCATCATGGGGAAATCAGCAAGAAAAATTTCTTGTTCTTTGCTGCCGCCGCGAATTTTATTTTTCAGCTCCACAACCGCCTTGAGCGGCGCTTCATAAGAAAGCTTGTTGTTCTTGGCATAATACTCATCGCATTTTGGTTCTTCCAATTTAACGCTTTTGAACGCCAATTCAAATTTCTTGCCGGCATAATCGTTAATGGAAGTAAATTCGACAAAAACCTCGTTCAAACCTTTTTCCATCAGCCATTTGAACGACTCAATTTGCGAGACAACCAAATTCGGCACGGGCGCCAATGGCTCTCTAAATCTATTGAAATATTTTTTTTGAGACATGGGGCAATAAAAAAAGCTTACGAGAAAAATTCATCAATAAGCTTGAGATTGCGGTCAAAACACAATCTTTCCCAAGTGGCGGTTATCTTATACCAGCCCCAAAATTCTGTCAAGAGGGGTGGGGATAACCTTGGCATTCACTCTCACCTTTTCTGATTTTTAAATCTCCCTTGTAAGGGGAGTGCCCGAGTCCGCGAAGGGGAGGGATTTTAATTTTCAGAAAATCCCCCGCCCCGATGGGCATCGGGGCACCCCCTTTACAAGGGGGATTTCTCGCCGTCTTTCTCCAAGAAGCTCACTCGCTTTAAGTAAAAGAAAGCTCCACACTCAGTTGAGGTGGAGCATCGGAAATCTTTTAGGTCATTCCGTTTGACCTTCATACTTTATGACCATCGTCCGTCTGGTAGCGGGAGTGGAAAGGGTTTCCCGTAGACGCTGTATTCACAGATACGGCGGTTGCCGTAAAAAATGAATACGCCGTCGTAACCTTGCCCATCATCACGGTCTACTTCTTTGTGGAAACTAATCCACAACATCATTGCCGCGATCATGTCCACACATCTGTAAATGTGCCCACTGATTGTCTCACAACAACCGAGTTCACAAACCGAGTATCGCCAGACGATAACCAATCTGTCACCACTTCCACTCTCGTCGTGATACCAGAACCCTCGGTGTTCCCACGGAGGGATTGGGGTTTCAAGATTATCCCACCCCGGGAAATTCCAGGGTCCGCTTAACGTCGGTGGCATCTGAGTATGATTACTCATAACTTCCTCCTGCTTGTTAGGGCAGAAAGAATCATGAGCTTTTGTTAGGAACTATTTATTTTGATTTTTTCTGCCCGATTTGTTGTCTCGAGCTCGAGAAGTATACTAACAGAATTTAGTTATACCGTCAAGCTCAGCACAGAAAATAGTCTGCCATGGCGTAGAATTTGCCGAATTCTCTCCTATAACAAAAAGGGACGATCGGTACAAATTGTTATATCTAACTTGTGATTAATTTTTTGATTTTTTAAGTTCAATACCTAATTCTTTGAGTTGTTGCGGCAAAACTTCAGAAGGCGCGCCCATCATTGGGTCCCGGCCTTCGCCGGTTTTAGCGAAAGCGATGACTTCGCGAATGTTTGGCTCATTTTGAAATAGCATCATCATCCTGTCAAAACCCCAAGCGATGCCGCCGTGGGGTGGCGCGCCACTTGCCAGCGCTTTGAGCATATGGCCGAAATTTTTTTCAATCCGCTCGTCGCTGTAACCCATAATTTGGAAAACTGCCTTGAGCGCCGCCGGCCGGTGATTGCGAATACTGCCGCCGCCGATTTCAAAACCATTAAGCGTAATGTCGTACTGAGTCGTCAAAATTTCTGAAATTTTTTCTTTTTTCAAAAGCCGGTCAACGTGCTCCAGTTTTGGCGACGAAAACGGGTTATGAGTAAAAGTCCAGTTGTCAGTTTCTTTATCTTTTTCAAAAAACGGAAAGTCAATAACCCAACAAAAAGCCAAAAGGTTCGGGTCGCTCTTATCTTCGCGCAAATCGGGCTTGTCGGATTTATATTTCTTCATCGCTTCGGCAAAACTCAAGCGCGGGAAAGGAATGTCCTGAATTTTCTTTTCCGGATAGATATTTTTCACCAAATCAATCAGTAGTTGCTCGTTCAGAGCCATTACTTGTTCGCGAGTAACAAAACTCATTTCCAAATCCATTTGGGTAAATTCTGGTTGGCGATCGCCGCGAGTATCTTCATCACGAAAACATCTAGCAAATTGGAAATACTTTTCAAAGCCGGCCACCATTAACAATTGTTTGTATTGTTGGGGCGATTGCGGCAAAGAATAAAATTTACCCTTGTCCAAACGCGACGGCACAATGTAATCGCGCGAACCCTCCGGCGTGGTCGCCGAAAGATTGGGTGTTTCTATTTCCGTAAAACCCTCTTTTTGCAATTCGTTCCTGATAAATTGCGTCACCTTGAAACGATTGCGGATATTTTGCTGGAGACGCAAACGGCGCAAATCCAAATAGCGATATTTTAATCTTGTTTCTTCATTAATTTCTCGGCCATCGCCGGACACATCAATCAACGGCGTTTCGGCCTCGTTCAAAACCTTTAATTCCAAAACCTCTATTTCAATTTCACCATTCGGTTCGTTTTTATTTACCAATTTTTCCGGCCGGTTATTGACTTTGCCAATCACTTCAATCACCCATTCCGGCCGAACTTTCTGCGCCAATTCGTGCGCTTCTTTATGATTCGGCAAAGCAACCATCTGGACTTTGCCAGTAGCATCGCGCAAATCAATAAAAATCAACTTGCCGTGGTCGCGCCGCACATCAACCCAGCCGGCAATTCTGACTTCTCCCCCAATTTTTTCTTTTAAATCTTTTATATAAATCCGTTCCATTACCAAGATGATAGCAAAACAAAAGAACCTCGCCAAGCTTAGGCGAGATTCTTTTGTTTGCTGAAAGCTAATGTAGCTAAAAGCTATCTTGCTATTGTTGGTTGTGATGCGAACCAATCTCCTGGCGAATCTTTTCAATGTAACGAGCTGCCGCTTCTTGGCCGCCCAGGCCGAAAGACAAACCGAGCGCCAAAGCTAATGCCACCACCACGCCGGTAAATAAGGTTTGAATGAAAGCCGCCGCGATGCCCAATTGGAACAGCGCCGCCAAGATGGCGAAAACCCAAATCGCCCAGCGAGTGATAGCGCCGGCCAAATGAGCAAACTTCACGCCGGCCGCTTTGGCGGAACCAACGATAACTTTTTGCATCGCTTCGGCAATCACTGCCGCCACCAACAGAATCAGCGACGCGACTATGACCTGCGGCAAATACAACAGCACCACCTGTTGAAGGAAAGCGTTCACCTGACTCAAACCCATCACATCAAATGCTGCCACTAAAAAGACCACGATTACGAACCACTCCACTAACCCGCCGATAAATCGGCCGGAATTAAGAGTGAAACCCGCTTTATTGACCACTTGCTCCACCTTCGCTTGCTTCAAGACATTGTCCACTCGCAGAATCCTAAACAAATGAGCGATTGCCTGACGCAAAACCGCGCCGACAATCCAACCGACGACGACAATAACAAAAGCCACTATTAATTTTGGCAAAAAACCGGCAATGCCCAGCCAAACATCTTGAAAAGACGTCGCCAACACATTGCTCCATGGTTCAGTCATGATTTTATTTATTAAAATTGATAATGTTTCGGCTTTGGTATTTTACCACAAAGTCCGATAACGGCAAAAGTGGATATCCACAAACCTAGACTTCTTTTTCTTGCGCCAATTTATCCAAAAGTTTCTGATGGGGATAATCCATTACATCGCGAATCAATTTATCGCAAATACTGGAGCGATATTTGAACTCCTGAGTTTCCAAAATAACGTAGCGCAATTCTTTGCCAATTTCCGATTCCATCACTTTCACTACCCGGCCAATCACGGCCTTTTTCAAGTGGTCGCCGACAATCAACAAATCCAAGCGGCTTTCCTCTTCTTGAATAAAAACTCCGGCGGCAATCACCAGCTTCAAACTGCCGGCGCGCGCCAGACGACGAATCATTTCCCGATGGTCAATTAAAGTAGTATTGATAATCAGATTTTTCAGAGGCAAAAGATAAGGAAAAAGCCGGTCCAAAATCCAACCGTTCAGCTTGCGCCGCCGCACCAGCGGTTTTTTATTTCGCCGATTGATAATCTCGGTTTCAATAATAACCCGCCGTTTGACAAAGTCGGCTTTTTCAAAAATCCTTAGTTCCTTTTCCGCTTCCCGCGGCGTCGCGTGAGCGCGGTTGGCCGCTTCTTTGCCTGAATAAATCTTGTCGGGATTAAAGAGAAAGAAGCGCATCAATTTAACGCGCGTCGGACTGCCAAAAAGTTTGCTTAGGATTTCCACAACCGCATACTAACAGACTCGTTATTTTAGCTCAACTTTACCGCCGGCGGCTTCTATTTTCTTTTTTAGTTCTTCGGCTTCGGCTTTCTTCACGCCTTCTTTGATAGTTTTCGGCGCGCCGTCCACTAAATCTTTGGCCTCCTTCAAACCAAGACCCAAAATTTCCTTAATAACTTTGATAACGGCAATTTTATTGGTGCCGCTTTCTTTCAATTCCACAGTGAAAGAGGTTTTTTCTTCGCCCGCAGGCGCGCTACCAGCTACGGCCGGACCAGCAACGGCAACCGCTGTTGCCGAAACGCCAAATTTCTTTTCCAATAATTTAACCAACTCATTCAACTCCAAGACCGACAACTTTTCAATTTTTTCTACCAAATCCTTGAATTTAGTTGGAATTTCCACAACTTCTGGTTTTTTGTTTTCTTCCATAATAGTTAATTAAAAATGAAAAAATCAAAATGGAAAATGACAAATTAAAATTCAAAATTTTTTATTCTACATTGTCATTTTAACTTTTGATATTTACATTTTGCATTTCGCTAATAATTGCATTTACTTTTTCATCACTTCGCCCAACACTATCACCAACCCTTGAATCGGCGAATTGATAACATTGACCAATTGAGCGTAGAGCGTTTGGCGCGGCGGAATAACGGCGATGCCGCTCATTGCCTCACGATTCATAAATCGTCCTTCAAAAATTCCGCCGAGCAATTCCACCTTTTTTTCCGATTGCCTTTGAAACTCGTAAACGCCTCGGGCCGGCGCGATTTGGTCGACGCCCCAAGCCAAACCGATTTGACCGTCAAGGGCGGGAATTTCGCCGGTAACACCGCTTTCCGCCAGAGCTTTTTTAGCGAGCGTTTTTTTTGTCACCAAATAACTAACGCCGTCAGCGCGCAATTTTCGGCGAAATTTAGTCGCTTCAGTAACCGTTAAACCGCCAAATTTAACCAACGCTATTGAACCGACGTCTTTAGCTTCTTTAATTAATTTGGCGATAATTGCCAATGATTCTTTTTTTTGTTCTTTAGTTTTTGCCACGTTTTGTTTTTAGTTTTAAACTTAACCACGACCTTCTTTCAAGGCCTTAGACAAAAACTCCGAAGAGATTTTTGACCTCGATAGGACTTATATTGCCTATTGTCTTTGGCCTAATGTCACTAAATTAGCATGGGGTGAAAAAATACGCAAGAAGAAAAATAAATTTGGAATTTTCATTACTGCACCTAAATTTGCTATCGCGAAATTAGGTGCAATTACAACATAAAACGACTTAATACTTAATAATAATTTGGTTTACTCAGAAAAAAATTGAATAAGAAACAACAACAAAAAGCTGACGATTAAAATCACCAGAAAACCACCTAGGAATTTGAAAAAAGTTTTGTCCAGGTATTTCATATTTTCTTTGATTATATCGCAACGAGGCAAAGCCTCCAAAGGAGGCTTTGCCTCTAAATCCTAAAATCCGATGGATATTTGAAAACTACTTAGACAATTCGTTCAATTTTGCTCTCGTCATCGGTCCAACCGTGCCATAACCTTGGTCGCCCGATTTAGCAATGCCGTATTTCACCTGGAATTTCTCCACCGCTTTGCGAGTCAGCGAACCGTAATAATTCGTCTCATTGCCCGGCGAACCGGCGCCAGAAGAAGCGATTTGCGTATCAGAAGAAGAATTTAGAATGAGCTGAAGCATTTTGACATCGGCATTAGTGCTGCCGGTTTTAAGCGATTTGGCAAAAACATAACCTTGGGCAGCACCGATACCCATTATTTTTCCAGAAACCGGGCTACTAGTGGTTTTAGCAACGCCAGACAAAGACAGTTTTACTTTATCAATGACACTCTGGTCAGCGTTGAATGATTGGAGCAAAGCGATAATAGCGTTAACTTGCGTGGAACTCAAACCGCTGGCATAAATTGGAGTAGTTGGCACTGTGGTTTGCGCTATGACGGTGCCGCCCCCTCCTCCCCCTCCCCCTCCACCACCACCGCCACCCCCGCCTCCTCCACCGCCGCCAACACCGAAGGTAACGCTATTACTGCTGTTTCTTGTGCTCAAACCCCCGCCGCAAGTAGCCGAACCGACTTCAATTGTCAGATTCAATTGCGAGCCACCAGAAGGATTGGAGAAACTATAAGTAGCTGATGAACTACCGCAATTGGAAGTGGCCGTCACCGAACCTAAATCGCCGGTAACCGTAATTGTTTTCTTGTCTCCTGAAGCAAAGTTGAAACTGGAATTAGCCGGCATCACAACCGTAAAACTACCGGAACCAACCGTCAATGATTCCAAAGTGGCGCCGCCGTCACCCGTCAAAGTGCCGCCGGAAACCGAAATGGCCGAGCCGGTGGTCAACGAAACATCATTGTAAGTGGCGAAAACCGCCGCTGGCAAAACTAGCGCCCCAACCGCGACCAAAATTAGAGTTTTATTCATGTTGGTTAACTTTAATCGCGCTACTTAATTGCCGTCCATGCCCAAGTAGTTGTGGCCGGCGAAGCCGCCGCGCCAGTGCCATTGTATATGCCGACCTGAATCGTATTGGCCGCCGTGGAAGAAGCGCCGGAAAAAATTATTTGATTGGCCAAATCAGCCGGCGTTAGAAACACTTTATCATTAACGGAAACACCGGTCGCCACGCAAGTGGTAACATAAGTAGTGCTAGCGGTTACAGAAACACCAGGACCGACCGAACAAGTACCGAACAAAACTTGGGTAATGGCCGAACCGCCCGCGCCCACCACCACACCGGCGCTGGAAGTGGTTGTGCCGGTAACACCCAAAGCCACATAAGGCGACGAAGAGGCAACACCTAGCGCGTCCGCTTTCAAGGTGGCCGAAACCGTAGAAGAAGCCGATGACACGAAACCACCATAGAATGAAGAAAGTGAGGTAAAACCAGAAGTTGAGGAAGCGGCAAGATAACTAGCGGCAGTTAACGTTCCCGAAACAGTTGAAGACGCTTGGGATATAAAACCACCGGTCAAAGTGCTCAAGCCAGTTACATTTAATGCACCACCGACGAGCGCCGTGCTGGAGGCCTGGAACACACCACCAACCTGTAAGGTTGAAACCATGGTAGATGAGGCTTGGGAAACGAAACCGCTGTAAAAAGTGGCAAGATTAGTGAAGCCCGCGGTTGACGATGCTCCGAGATAACCGGCGGCAGTCAATGCGCCCGAGACGGTTGAAGACGCTTGCGACACGAAACCGCCGGTCAAAGTGCTCAAATCAGTTACACTCAAGGTTCCTTGAGTGGAAATGTTTGTGCTAATAGTTGTCGTCGCCGAAACACTAACCGCCACTACCGCCATTGAAAGCATCACCGCTAAAGTTACCGAATAAAAATCTTTGCTCTTAAAAAATTTCATAACAAATTTAATTTTAAACAAATATTAAAAGAAAAAGCGAAACGCCGCCTTCGACAAAGCGGTTCAATTTTTTTCGCCGTTATTATTATACTCTTATCAAAATGAAACGACAAAAAATCTGTGGATAACCCGTAAAATCCGACTTGGCGGATCACGGGGCTTTATCTATCGTTTTCTTAAAACAAAACAAACTCGGCGGCCAAAAAATTCACTTCTGGGCAAAATCATCAAATGAGCCGGGATAAGCCGTTTGCCGAAAATCGCCCGCAATCGGCCGAAAAACGGCACATCGCCGCGCTGATAAATTGTTTCTAATAAATAAAAATTGGCCAAATAGGTTTTTTTGAAAACCGCCCTGGTAAGAAACAGCAAATGGTCATTGGCTTCAGTCCAAGGCGGCATATTGCCGGTTAAAAGAAACTTTAACCTAAAAGTCAATTGAAAAGGATTTGGGACCGAAAACATAAAAATACCGCCCGGTTTTAACGCCCGCCAAACTTCGCGCATTACAAAAAAAGGATTTTCCAAATGTTCCAGCACTTGAAAAGCGGTAACTAAATCCAGTGAACCATCGGCATAAGGCAGGCGCTCAAAATTCAAATCCACCGAAGAAAACGAAACTTGAGCAATGAATTCTTTATTGAGATAGTTGACTAAATCAATGCCGTAAAAACGATTGAAATAAGGAGCAAAAGCTTGAAAGGCCGCGCCGCCGCCGCAACCGATATCCAGCGCTGCTTCGGATTTTTTACCGCTAAAATATTTCTCCAAACATTTAGCCAATGTTCCGTCCAGCAAAACCCAGGGCGCCATAACTTTAATGCCGCGATAATCCAACTTTTCCGTTTTTACTTTATCGGACGGAATGTATTTCATTGTGGCGAAACTTGCTCAAGCAAAGAAGTCAATGTCAATTCCATATCCGGATATTTGGCAATGCTATCTTTAAGAAATTTTCTTGCCGCCGCTTTATCATTGATGGCCGTAACATAAAAATCAACAATCCGACTATAATTTTCCAGCGAACGAGGCGCGCTCGCCACGGCTTTCAAAAACATCGGTTCGGCTTTGGCATTGTCATGGAAATAATACATATACAAATCGCCCAGATTGATGAAGGCGTCGGAAACTCTCGGCGCCGCTTGGGAAAGATAGAGCCAGATTTCTTCGGCGGTTTTATAATCTTCAAGCATTTTGAAACGCATCGCCAAATCGCTCCAATTAACATACGAGGAAGGGTCTTTTTTCAAATCAGTGAGCAAACCGGAAATTTTTTCATTCATAATCTTCGTCGCCCGGACGGAATAAGAATCGGGGATAACGATTGTTCGATTCAAACTTGGTTTTTTCAAATCTGGATTCAAATAAAGCGGGCTATTAGAATCAATGGCGACTTCTTCTACCTCTGCCGTAACATTGGGCGCAATCTCAATGGCGCTTGTTTTTTCATTACCATTAGCGCCAACCTCGGTTTTGGTTTTATCGGCAAAAAATTCTTTATAACCATAATAACCAATGGCCGACAAAACGAGCGCGGCGCTAATAATTATAATTTTGTTTTTGTTTGGAAACATTCAGATATCTTATCGCAAATTAAAGAAAAAGAAAACCCGCCTATGAGGCGGGTTTTCCCGAGCTTCCCGATGCACATCGGGACACAAGTAGCTCTTATTTCGAAATAACCCGAGCCGTACAATTCTGACCCAAACCGCTGGTAGCGAAGCAGCCGCCCAAACCATAACCGTTAGTCCAATCGTCGTAACCAGTCGTCAACGAACTTGTCGTTGTCGTAGATACCGGCGACCAGATAATAGCGGAATTGTTTAGCGCGCCACCCACTCCATTGCCATTGGTGATACCAATGATAGCGCCAGTCGTTGAAGACATCGCCATATTGAAGGTCGTGGTCGCAGTGCCAATAGTCGGCAATTTCGGATAGGCCGTATCAGCCATTAAAGCAGCGCTGACCGAACCGGTAGAATTGCTATTGCCAAGCAAGGCAACATTGCCGCGCAAGGTATAGGTCTTGGAATTACCAGCCGCAACAATCGCGTCATTGGTATTAGAAGTGCTGTCAAAGTAGATAGCGGTGGTAGTAGCGCCAGCCGTCAATGACACCAAACCGGTAGAACTGGCTACATTACCATTAGGACCGCTGAAGGTCAGAGTATCAACTGTGGCGGTCGTCGTGCCAATCACGAATGACAACCGATGAAGTTTAACGGAACCTTTGGCATCAGCCGTTATCACAACAGACAACAAGTCATTAACACCGGCGCTGGCCGTCGCGCCAGTAGTGCTGTAGGTAATAACCGGGAAGGACTTGAACACTCTGATACCGGCAACCGTCGTGTCGGAACCACTGGCATAAATAGCAGAACCGCTGGATTGGCCGACAGCTTTGGTACCGCTGGTGGCGTTAGTAGTAACACCGCCGTCCCAATTGATTGCGATGAAAGCGCCGGCATTACCGGGTTCATTAACGCCCTGATTCGGCGAATCAATCTTAACCGTAAGAATCTTGTCGCCATCCTTAGGAATAGTCACCGCGGTAGACAAAGTGGAAGTGGCAATGAAATTATTAGACGCATCTCTCGTGCCGTCAAAGTAAGCCGAACCGACTTGCGTCGTGCCATCCCACAAAGTAACTAAGGTAACATCGGCATTGGTGCTGGTCGCCGGTTTCATTACCAACGGAACGGTTTGCAAAGTCAAGGCTTCATTGGAAGCGTGGAAGTTAAGACTCGCCACCGTATTGCCGGTTGTGCCCGCCGCCACCACTCTATAAGACGGACTGGAAGCGTCCGTAACCGAGAGAGAACCGCCCGTGGCCAAAGTCATTCTCTGACCGGCCGCCGAGTTTTGGGTAACCGTCGCCGATTGGCCGGAAGTAATACCGGTCACCGTTTGGGTCGCGGAAATACCCCAGTAAATAGAACCGGTGGCGGCTGAAGCGATATTACACTTCAAAGCCAAAGCCTTAGAAGTACCCTTGGGAATATTAAGAGCGGAATCAAGAATGAAGCTGGTTGAAGAAGCCGCCGCGCTCGGATTGACAGCGTTGCTGCCAGTATTTAAGGCGGTAGCGCCATCCCACAACTGACAATTGGTCAAGTTGGTTGCTGTGCCGCTATTGCTGTAATCCAAGAGCAATTGGGAAATTCTGAGGTCTTCACCGGAAGCGCCGGCGTCAAGCTGGTAATTGGTGAAGGTAAAGCCCTGGCCGCCCGCCACCACCGTTTGAGCTGATGGGTTGGGCGAAACGCTAACCGTCAAAGCCGCGGTCTTTATCGTCATCGTGCTGGCCGTCACATCAGAAGAAGGAGACGGGGTAATCGTCTGTCCGGTAACTTGGCCGGTAGCGCTTGTCCAATTGGAACCGGGAGCAGTATTAAGCGCCAAGGTGGAATTGTTGGCAAAAACCGTGCCAATTTTACCTTGTAATCTAAGTTTAGTGACACCTATCGGGAAAGTAACAGTGTCGGTAAACAAAACGCCTTCCACGCCGTCGGTGCCTACGTTATCAACCGGACCGGCAAGAATCGCGCCGTTGCCGTCAACCAACGAAATGTTGGTGATTCGGCCCGCCGCGGTGGAAGTGGTAGAAAGGTCAAAAGCGATTCTCGCCACCGAGATCGATTCGCCTCTAACTTCAACCGAGAAACCGCCCAAAGGCTGATTAGCCAAATTAAGAGCGATATTTTGCGCTGGCACGCTTGGGTCGCTGGTGACCGTCAACGAACCGGAATTAATGGTGATAGTGGAAGCGGCATACCAAATAGTGCCGGAAGTGAAACCGGTGCCGGAAGTCGGAGGCGTAATGCCGTAATTGTAGAGCAAGCCGACAATATGAAGGTCGGTAGTTTTCTCAATGTTGAAAGCCACTGTTCTAGCTGAACCGCCCACAATGTCGCCTTTAACCGAGATTTCCTTGAAATAACCCTTTTCAATCTTGATGCCGGTGCCGAAATTGGAAGTGTAATACTTGCCGGTAGAATCAACCACGGCCGGGTAAGACACGCCGTCAATCACCGTGACTAAATTAGCCAAGTCGGAAGAAGCGGCGGAAGAAGCCTGATTCCAACGAATGGATTTAATCAAAACATCTTCGGTGGAACCGGCGGTAACTTTAACGGAAGAGAAAATGTAACCGGTCGTGCCGACATTTTTGGAGACAGCGCCGTTAGGGTCAAGCGCGCCGCGTTGATTGGTAACCGAACCGATGGTCAAACCGCTATTGCCGGTTTGAGCGGTGCCGATAATCGGCAGAGAACCGGAAACCGTCGCCGAGGTGTTAACCGCCACTAAGGAAAGAACGAACACCGCGCCGGCGCCGCTGGAATCACCATCAGCTCCTCGGTTTGCGGCCAAAGTCATTGTTCTGGTTTGGCCGGCTTTTACCGTAAACGGTTCAGACAAAGTCACTTGGTGAGCCGAGTTTAAGGTTTTAGACAAACCAATTTGCGTTCCGCTCTCATCCAAGAGAACAATACTGGCAACATCGGCGTCAATTGAAGGTCCGCCGCGTTCCACCACCAAACTGTTAACTTTTACATCGCCGTCACTGCCAGCGGTAAAATTAACTTTGGTGAAAGGCACGCGGGCCGCGTTAACCGGGAATAACATCGCCGCCGGTTGTTGAGCGGCCGACACGGTCAAACCCGTTCCAGCCGGAGCCGGAGGAGGCGTTACCGGAGGCGTTACCACCACGCCACCCATTGTATTGAGCTTGGCGCGAGTGATAGCTCCAACATAACCGACTGCCGGCGTAATGCCGTATTTCTTCTGGAATTTAATAACGGCCGCTTTAGTCAAAGCG
>LCJJ01000002.1:0-24082 GCA_000999175.1 Parcubacteria group bacterium GW2011_GWB1_44_7 | reverse complement strand
CCTGAAGCCGCCACTTGGGTGTCAGCGTCCGAGTTCAAAACCTTTTGCAGGTTCATCACATCGGCGCCGGTGCTACCCATTGTTAAATTGGCGTTGAAAACGTAACCGCCCGTCGTCCCACCCGTGCCGCCGGTTGGCGCGCCGCCAGTGAGAGACGCTTGAACATTACTGATTGTGCTTTGGTCGGCGCCAAACGATTGAAGCAATCCGATGATGGCGTCAATTTGCGCTTGAGTCAAAGCGGCAGCGCTCACCGGCACGGCTACTCCTGCCACTGCGACAGCCAGAGCCAAACCAACGAACACCGCAACATTTTTATTTATACTCATCTTTTTAATTAATTAATAACCCTTCTCCGTTTGAACTTACTAATAAAATTTTCTAATGCGGAGAAAAAATTACTTTGCGGAAACATCGCGACGTCGACACGTCTAACTTTCCGCTTCAATGCTAAACTTTCAACAGGTCAACTTCAGATATCCGACAAATCTAATATCCGACATCCGACATTGACCATAACTCTACTAACTCTTTCGCCGACTTTTAAAAAACGGCAAAAGAAATTAGCGACAAAAATTGGCCTGATTTTCTTTCGTTAAACAGAAAAACTCCAAGTTAAACACGGGAAAAAGAAAACGGATAAACTTCTAGTGGGACATTATATAACACAAAGCGCCGAAGGCAAAAATCTGTTGTGGATAACTGCTTTTTAATTACACTTTTGCCTATGTCAACATCTTTACATAATCATTTAAAAAAGTCAAAAAACAGAATTTAGCTAGTTTTGGGGAAAATTGGCAAGTGAATAACGACTCCAACGCTTATTGCCGGTTTTCTTAAGTACACCATCTTGAACCAATTCCAACAAATCTCGTTGCATCATTTTTGGGCCAAAATCCCGAAACATAACGGACACTTCACTTAAAGACAAAGTTTTGCCATTTTCAAAAACTTTCATTATTTGGTTCTTTCTAACTCCCTTTTTAATTTTATTATCAATAATGGAATTTGGCACATTTCGTCCTGTAAGTGAAGATAAATTTCTGTCCTTTAGAATTTTTGTTTGTCCTATATATTGTCCTATAGACTGTCTCGGAATTTGTCCCTTGGATTGTCCTTTAGATTGAAATGTTTCAACTTTATCAAATCGCGCTAAAAGCAAGGGAGCATTGGCAAATTCCTTTTTAAGCAAAGCGTAATTCATCCTTGAAATTAAACCGGCTGTAACGGCAACCTCCAAAAGTGAATTAATCTCCGCTAAGTTTTCATTAATGGTATAGATGAGTTTTTTTCTGTCAGCCGGAGCTAATTCCGCTAATTTTCCGACTTCAGTCAAAAGGACAACACCGACATTTCTAATTTGCCATTTAAGTGGGTCATTGGTGTTTATTAAATCAGTTACCAAGTATAAAGCCGAAACCAACCGCTCTATCTTATAAGACAGCCAATTTGCTTGTTTTTTATAATCAGAAGCCATTTTGGTTTATATAGGACAAATACTATTTTGTCCTATATGAAATAAACTTAATTAAAATCTGTCCTTTAAGAAAAAAGAAAATTGTCCTATACGATATAGGACATTATATATTCCACCCTCAACAAAGCAAGAAGATAACAAAATCAACAACAAAAAACTGATTTTTGGAAGAGCGGTAGGCTCCAAGAACTAAATTTTAAAAATTCCTTAACCCCAAATTGCTCGGCAGACCTCGCAATTGGGCACGCCCCCGCCTAGAATTTTTAAAATTTGTTCTTTTCGCCTTTACCAAATTCGTTGAGGCACGTATCGAGCGGGGGCTTGCGAGCGCGGCTGGCGCGAGCACGAGGAAAATTTCAGTAGAAATTTATCCGTGCCCCGCGAGATATGTGCCGATAAAGAATTTGATGCTGTATTTCATAATTGAAAATGATATAATTATGCTGATGAAAAAGAAAAGCGGGGTGTTGGATGATATTAAAAAGGAAACGGTCAAAAGCGTTTTCGCGGTTGTTTTCTTGGCTGTGGCAATTTTTTTGATTCTCGCCGCTTTTGATAAAGCCGGCATTATCGGTGAAAAAATTTTTCGCTCCGCCCGGTATTTGCTCGGGGTTGGTTATTTTCTCTTTCCTGTTTTGTTTCTTTTGCTTTGTTTCGCCTCAATAAAATCCTTCCGCAAGAAATTTCCCCTAGCAAAAATTATTGCTTCATTTTTGTTTTTTTTGTCCGCACTCGGTTTGACTAACGTTATAATTTCCGCCAAAGCCGGTTTGATCGGCGCTTTAATTTCCAGAGGATTGATTGCTTTATTTGATTCTTATTTTAGCGCGATATTATTAGCGGCCATATCCGTTATTTCTCTATTGGTGATTTTTGAAGCGGAATTAAAATTAGAGTCGTTTAGTTTCATCGGAAAAATTTTCCGGCGCAAAAAACCGGTTTATGATGACGTGGAAGCGTTGGCAAAAAAATACGCCAATCAACCCGAAACGGAAGAAAAAGCGGAAGATAATGAAACTGCGGAAAAAGAGCGGGCTGTTGAAAAAAAAGAAACCGAAAAATTGGAAAATGGAGAATTCATGATTAGTCCCAAAGAATGGCGGGTTGTTGCCAAACCTTATTTACCGCCGCCGCTTTCTATTTTGGAACATGATAAAGGCAAACCGGGAGTCGGCGACATCAAAGCCAATGCCAATGTGATTAAAAGGACGCTACAAAATTTCGGCATCATCGTAGAAATGGATGAAGTGTCCATCGGACCATCGGTAACTCGTTACGCTTTGAAACCGGCCGAGGGCGTCAAACTTTCCAAAATTATTGCTTTGCAAAATGATTTGGCTTTGGCTTTGGCCGCCCACCCCATAAGAATTGAAGCGCCGATTCCGGGCCGTTCATTGGTCGGCATTGAAATTCCAAACAGCACCAAAACTATCGTTGGTTTGGGAACATTATTTGCCGCCGAAGAATTCGCCCGTTCGGAAAAATCACTGTTGGTGGCTTTGGGCAAAAGCGTGTCGGGCGGCTGTCATTTTGGCAATTTCGGCAAAATGCCGCATTTGCTGATTGCCGGCGCCACCGGTTCCGGAAAATCTGTCACCATTCACGGCTTAATCGCTTCATTGCTTTATCGCAACGGACCGGAAAATTTGAAATTTATTTTAATTGACCCCAAACGAGTGGAACTAACGCTTTACAATAAAATCCCCCATCTTTTAACGCCGGTCATTACCGACGCTAAAAAAGCGATTTTGGCTTTGCGCTGGGCTTGCAAAGAAATGGAACGGCGTTACGAAATGCTAGAAGCGGAATCGGTGCGCGACATTGATTCCTATCACAAAAATGTCTTGGCGCCAGAATTAAAAAAACTGGCTGGCAAGAAAAATACCGCCGATGAAAAAGAAATTCCCGACTTGATGCCTTACATTGTGATTGTCATTGATGAATTGGCGGACATAATGTCCACTTATCCGCGCGAATTGGAAGCGGCCGTAGTTCGTTTGGCGCAAATGAGCCGCGCTACCGGCATTCACTTAATTTTGTCCACTCAAAGGCCGTCGGTCAATGTCATTACCGGTTTGATTAAAGCCAACATTCCGGCGCGCATCGCCTTGCAAGTGTCTTCCCAAGTTGATTCGCGAACGATTTTAGATGGCAGCGGCGCCGAAAAACTTTTGGGCGCCGGCGATATGCTTTACCTCGGCGGCGAAATGGCAAAACCGTTGCGGCTTCAATCGCCTTTCATTTCCGAAACCGAAGTCAAAGAAATCGTAAAATATTTAGCCGTTAATTATCGCGATGAAATACCCAGTGAAATCAATTTGACTGAATCGGCCGGCGCCAAAACGGTTTTTGACAACAGTTCGTTCGGCGCCGAAGAAAATTTTGACGATGAAGATGAGCTCTACGAACAAGCCCGTGAAGAAGTGATACGCGCCGGCAAAGCTTCCACTTCTTATCTCCAGCGAAAATTGCGCATCGGTTACGCCCGAGCGGCGAGATTAGTTGATATGCTGGAAGAGCGCGGCGTCATCGGTCCCGGTGAAGGCGCCCGGCCGCGCGAGGTCATTACTCCGCTTCGCCAAAATTTAAGCGAAATGAGCTCTCTGCCAACCGATAAGGCTAGCGCAAAAATTGAAACGAATGACGAAGAAAATCCGTCAGTATTATTATGACCAGAACCAAATCGCAATTTTATCTGAGCATTATTCTCGGCGGTTTCACCTTTCTAATTGTTGTCGGTTACGCTTTATACGAAACTTGGAATTATTTTTCGGGACCGACAATTTATATTACTTCGCCAAGCAACGGCGAAACTTTGAACAAATCATTATTAGAAATTCAGGGGGTCGTTAAAAACTCGGCAACAATTTTTTTGAACGGCCGGCGGATTTTAGCAAACGATAAAGGCGAGTTTAAGGAAAGATTGCTCTTGGCCGAAGGCTATAATATCATTGACTTGAGAACTGAAGACAAATTTAAAAGAACGGCTGAAAAGCAACTTCAATTAGTCTATAAGAAAATTATTAAATAATTAAAATTTAAATTTTAAACATGGCTTTTGGAAAACCGAAAAAGGAAAAAGAGGCAAAAGTGGTCGGCGCGAACATTGAAGACACCTTAAATGCCATCAAAACTAAGTTCGGCGACGATTCCATCATGAAGCTCGGCGACAAACCGCGGGTTGATATCAACGCCATTTCAACCGGTTCCATTGGCCTAGATTCCGCTTTGGGCATTGGCGGCCTGCCTCGCGGCCGGATTATTGAAATTTTTGGCCCGGAGAGTTCCGGAAAAACAACTTTATCCCTTCACGTGGTGGCCGAAGCCCAAAAGAAAGGCGGTATTTGCGCTTTCATTGACGCGGAGCACGCCATGGACCCGGAGTATTCAAAAAAAATCGGAGTGAAAATTGACGAGCTTTTAATTTCCCAACCGGACACCGGCGAGCAAGCGTTGGAAATCGTGGAAAGTTTGGTGCGTTCGGGAAAAATAGATGTCGTGGTTATTGATTCAGTGGCGGCACTGACTCCAAAAGACGAAATTGAAGGCGATATGGGCGCTCAACATGTCGGCAAACAGGCGCGTTTGATGTCGCAAGCGTTGCGCAAACTGACCGCCATCGTCGCTCGTTCAAAAACGATTGTGATTTTTATCAACCAAATCCGAATGCAAATCGGGGTGATGTTTGGCAATCCGGAAACAACACCGGGCGGCAAAGCGCTAAAATTTTACACCAGTGTTCGTTTGGACATCCGCCGCATCGCCCAGATTAAAAAAGGCGAAGAAATAATGGGCGGCCGAGTGCGGGTGAAAGTCGTTAAAAACAAAGTGGCGGCGCCGTTTCGGCAAACCGAATTTGATTTGATGTATAACGAAGGCATTTCCCGCGAAGGCGAAATCTTGGCGCTCGGCGAAAAATTCGGCTTAGTTAAAAAATCCAGCGGCGGCTCCTATGAAGTCGCCGCCGCGGAGGGCAAAGAAGAAACAAAACTTGGCCGGGGCTACGACGCCGCCCGCCAATTTCTCAAAGAAAACAAAAAAGTCGCCGATGAATTATTAAAAGAAATTCGATTGAAACTTAAAGAGGGCGTATAAAATCTTGAAAGAAAATTTGAAACCGATGGCAAAAATTATCGCTCTTGGTTTAACGGAATCTCTCCATAAAAGAATTACTTACCTTGAGGGCGCGCCAATCATTAAACTTTCTGAATTGGTAAAAGAACATGGGAAAACCGCTTCATCGCTTGCTAATGCCGCGCGCCGGCAAACCATACCGGCTTTTCGCGAAAAAGGCGTTTGGAAGATTAGTCAAAAATGGAAATAAGATGGAAGTAATAAAAACTATTGATTTTGATAACAGATTTTCAGTTTAGAAAACCACTTGGGGGTTAAGATATTCATTTAGCACCAAAAACCGCCCCGTAAACGGGGTGGTTTTTTCAGACTTCATTTTAAGTTTAGTTTAAGTTTAGGGGATAGGTAAACCGACTGGTGGTGCAGAAGGCATTATGGGGTCAAAAGAAAATGTGGCAAGAACTATATTAATTAAACCCCAAACAACCAACATTACAACGACACCAACTATTCCCCACAAAATCTTATCTTTTCCAATTTTTCTCTTCTCTTCGTCACCAGCGCCAGTAACAAATTGAAATGCCCCAAAAATGATAACAAATACGGCTATAGCAAGAAGTAACGGAAGTAAGTAAGCATTCATAATCGATAGAATTGCATTGATCACACCTTTTAGATCAAAAACAACAAGACCTTGTGCCAAAGCAAGAGCCGGTAAAAAACCTACGATTCCCAATCCAGCGAAAATTTTAATCTTTTTCATTGTTAGTTAAATTTCAAAAATTAATAAACATTGACAATTAACGACCTTTTTAATTTCTAACTAGTTTAGAATAACATAGACCGGTTTTTTAATCAAAACATGCCTGTGGATAACATGATGGATTATGGTTTAGTGAACTGTGGGATGGTTGGCTGGGTCTTGTTTTTAAAATCGAAGGTGTTAATAACAATGTTAACTAACCCCCAAATCGAAAACATTATAAAAATTCCCAATAACCCAAACAATAGAACATTTTTGGCTTCTTCAACTTTCTTTTCATCGGCTCCGGCGACAAAATACTTAAATATGCCCCAGATAAAGACAAATGCCGCCAAACCGATAACCAAAGCTACAAGGTAATTTATATTATCTATAATTTTATTTACCAGTGACTTAAAATCTGTAATTTGGGCCCAAACCAAAACCGGCGAGAGCAAAACGGCGGCAAGAATAACGCCGGCGAAAAGTTTTTGGAGGTTTGAAAGTTTTACTGGAGAGTTCATTTGCGTTTTTGTTAAACTTTTACACTTTAATTTTACAACAATTTACGAAATTCTTCTGGGGAAATATCTGCTTCTTTTAAGATAACTTTGAGAAATGGCCGCGAGATCTCTTTTGAATGCACCGGCACGGTTGTTGTTCGTTTGGTTTTCGGATTCCGCAAATACAAGTGACTGCCATGTTGGTCCACTTTTTCAAATCCAGCTCGCTTGAGCGCGGCAATTATTTTTCTTTGTTTCAACACCGGCAATTTGCTCATTTGTTTAAATTAAACAGATGGCGCAAAAATCGGCATTCTGAAACTGCTCGGCATTTCAACTTTCTCAACAGGAATCGGGTCGCCGGCTTTTCTTAAGGCAAACAAAAACCCTTCTATACATTCTTTGGCTCGCACTACCGCTTCCTCATAAGTTGCGCCAAAAGTGTGACAACCGCGCAAGGCCGGCACAGTTACAATAAACTCGCCTTTTTCCTTTTTGATTTTAACGGTGTAAGTTAATATTCGCATGTGGATATATTATCATATTTTCTTAATATTACACAACTCGCAACCTTTGCCGTCTGCAGCGAAAAGTTTTTGGAGGTTTGAAAGTTTTACTGGAGAATTCATCTTAGTTTTTGTCGTTAGTTATTAGTTAGCAATTATTATCTCATATTTTTATATTCTCTTCATCCATTCTTTTTGTGGAATTCCCGATTGTCTGACAATGCTTTTCAAAACTCTCGGGTGAATCGCTTTAGCTCCATGAAAAGAAACCGTTACTTGCCTTTGTTTACTGTCGTAAAAACCGACAAAACAATGATGTCCCCCTTCAATACCATTTAACTGAAAACCGCGTTTTTGCAAAAAACTTTTTACATCCGCGAATGTCCAATTATTAAGACCGCGCGGCATGATTCAAAATTTGCTCGCCGAAACTATAAACTTTATATGGCGATGGCACCGGCTTACCTTTTTCAAGCAAACGCCACAACATCTCATATTCCTGGTCTGGTTCTTGATTCAGGACAGAAACATCCAAACCGGCTTTGCGCGCCGATTTCAAATAACCGCGAATGGCTTCATCCAACAAAAGCATCGTTTCTTGCGGATTACCGCCACTTTCTACGATGTTCAATTCCAAAGCTACACCAAACCACTGCCGGCCTTCCTTAAAAATAATTATTCTAACAACACCTTTTTGGAGAGTATTTTGTCTCATAATGATTTATCTTAACACATTTAATATAATTTAACCAAACCGGCGAAAAGTTTTTGGAATTTTTGAATTTTGGCGTGATTCATTTTTATGAGTTTTACTTTCTAATTGTCTTTAGGCTTCGGGTGATAAAAAATCATCACGCCAAACATTATAGCCATAACAACGCCGGCAATAATATAAAGTAAAGTGTTGCTCATATTTTATAAATTTTACAAAATTAACTGCGACCTTTAACGGCGCCTTTAACCGCAAGGATATAAATAACGGTGGCGAAAATTCCAATGAAAATATAAGCGATAATTAGTCCGTTCGAATTCATATTTTTTGTTTTCTTAATTTTAAAATTGCCAAACCGAATACTAAAGTGCCAACGGTAGCTAAAGTACCAAAAATAAAAGTTGGAGTGGTAATGGTATTTGAAGTGCTGGGGAAGAAAAAACCGACCACCGATGAAGCAAAAACAATTTTGGAAATATCCAGAAGATATTTGGAAATTGATTCCAATTGGCTATCCAAGAATTTCATAATTGATATTGTATCACAATTTATCTTTTCCGCCCATGAGTTGTAAATCGTTAAGTGTTAGCCGGCTGGTTTTTCACACGCGTCAAAGTTGATGGCGGCGGTGTCGGGGCGGATGGCGTTGATGGTGCCGACAATGGCTTTAGCAAGCACCCAGACTCCCATAATGATGGCGGTGCCGATGACGGCGCCGAGGAAGGCGGTTTTGGCTTTGCCAAGTTGGGTATCGTTGCCGCGCGCCGTTACATATAAAAAGCCGGCGTAAACCATAAAAATCACGGCGATAATTACGCCAATCGTCAAAAATACATCCAGCATATCTTTCAGAAAGCAAAACAGCGAAGTCGCCGACAGGGGGTTTTCAAGTGTGGTGGTGATTGTTTGTCCCATGTTAAAATTTTATCATCATTAAGTTGTAATACCAAACATTGACAAATTTCTTTATTATGCTACTGTCTTAGCCAGATTTTGTCCCCGCTTCCGCGGTGTTGACAATTGAATAACAACAAAAACAACAGACAAACAGAAAGACAAATTATGTCAATTGCAGTAGCAGTAATATTGCGACCGCGGCTTCTAACGGGATTCATCCCTGTATTTATACCACAGAAATTTAATTCTCTTTAAAGATTGGTTTTTTACCACTGTTAAAGAACCGCAGGCCAAAGTTGTAATGCGATATGACGGTTTTCACCGTTGCCTCATGGCCTATAAAGGTTACATTTTGGCTAGGGAAGGTCAGGTTTTTAACGTTGAAATCAAATTACCTAGACCTGATAATCCCAACGAGCTTCAAGATGTTCTAACCGAAGCAATGGTTGACGGTCCGGACTACATCACTTGGATTGAAGGAAGTCCTGGTTCTCCAGAACCTAAACCAAAAAACTGCCGCTTGAATGAGTGGGATGTTTTGCCCGAGAAATTCTTTGTTAAAGATAAAGATGGTAAAACATTGCCTCCGGTTGAGGACGATAACTTGCAAAGGCGTTTCGAGGGCGGCGGTATACGCTGGCTTGGCTTGCCGGGTGTCAATAAGGTTTTGAGGTATAACTTCACCTGGACCAGTTTGGAACAGAAGGAGGATAAAACCACGGGTAAAATTCGGACTGTCTTTGTGACCAAAGAATTCACATCAGATAATCCCGACCCCGATAAAGGGCCGATTGATTACGTGCCATTATTTATTGACACCTATGTGGCCCAACAAGAGAAAGCTGATAGCCGCGATGGGATACCATTTGATATTCAGTATCTGATAACAGCAAGAGTGGTTAATCCATATAAAGCGACTATTGTTGCTCATCGTTGGTTGGAAACAGTGCAAAATCAACTAGGCGGTAAAATTGCGGATTTCGTTCGTGACCATCACTATGAGGATTTGCTTGACCAACCAAAGAAAGACAAAAAAGATGAATCTTTGGACACAAAGATATCAAGGGAGTTAATAACCCTCTTGTCCGATGACAAACACTTGGATGAATTTGAGGAAAACCTTGGAGTTAAGGTTGATAAAATTCAAATTTGGGACATCAGTCCGTCGGACCCAAAGTTTATCAATTCAATTACCAAGAAGTTTGAAGCCGAACAGCAAGGAAAAGCTGATGTGGTGGAAGCGGAATACTATCAACAAACGAGGGCGCTTAAACAGATGGCTGACGAAGCCTATAACAAAGCGGTCTACACCGCCATCAGAGACGCTGGCGGAATACCAGTTGAAGTGGCAAAGGAACTGGGGAAAGTTAAAGGTGTGGTATCGCTCGGTGGTCAAGCTGCCGGTATCGTCGTTCAGGCGCCCCAACCGACTGATGAATCAGACGGAAAGGAGGTTGAGAAAGAATGAACAAGATAATAACACTGTTGCAAAGCCTGAAAATCTTTTGGGATGTAACACTTGAGTATTGGTACACCATTTTGCTTACTATTTTGCTTACTCTGGCTTTGGCCGCGTTGGTAATTTGGTGGATTAAGAAATGTCAGCCACATAAGTGGTTAGCGCGAGTCCTGATCAAGACGATTAAGTGGCTTGGCCTACGGACAGTAATCTTGGTGGAAACCATCGTCAAGAAATTGGTTGGAGCAAAAACTGCGGGCAGTCCCGCAAAAATATCACCAGTAAGGATACTGATTGCCTTGCTAGTCGGGGCGATTATCACAGGAGTTGGTATTGCTTTGGCGTTTGGCGTTAAGTTCAAGGGTGTCAAACTATCCCCGACTGATTCCACTATCCCTGTCATTTTTCTAGGAGTGGCAGTGATTGTGATGATTCCGTTAGTAGTAATCGCATCCTATCTTATACGCTGGGCGCTAACGAAAAGTAAAGCAACCAAAGCAAAAACTGCAAAAACTGACGGATTGAAGTTACCAACTCTAACATCACCCATCATCAACGGCTTGTGGGCAATTGCCGGTTTGTTGTTTACCTATTGGTTGTTGAGCCAAATCTGGCCGTCGTTCTGGGAAAAATGGAGTGGTTCCGCGGGGTTTTGGTGGTTGCCCTTAGCATTGATTACTGGATTCTGGCTCATTGGAAAAAAGGGGGGGCAAGCGTCGGCGGTGGCAATTCTCATTATTAGCATAGCCACTCTTGCTGTAATGATAACATCGTGCAACAGTATGCGAGCTGTTCGTAAAGAAAAAGTTGCCGCTCAAACTAAAACTACCACCACCCCAAAATCAGTAACGGAAAAGAGATGGAAACTCTGCTGGTCCAAGCAGCCCTTGGTCAAGGGATTGGCGCCGGATATGAGAAACGGCAGTTTCCCATCAGCAATCGTTTGTTACGATATGTTTCAGTTTAAGATAGTCGGTTATTACGACAATCATGGAACAACCGAAACATTCATAATGAACTGGGATAAAGCGGCCGAACCCGACCACGGGTCATGGTCACAGAAAAATCCGCCCCTGAAAGGTATTTGGTTCCTCAAACAAGTTAATCCAAATCTCTTTTCCGGTTGGTGGCAGGCAGAAAACGACCCGAGCCAAATCCCAATGTGGCTGGAAGCTGTTGACTAACAAGTTCTTCGCGACCTAAAGTCGCACACCCCTCCGATGCACATCGGAGGGTTTTTTCTTGTCCGAGTTTTATATCATAAAACTATAGGATTTTAAAGTGTTCTCTCCGCTTCAATGAATTCGTCCAATTCGCCGGCGAGAACTTTGTCCACTTGGGCGGTTTCCACGCCGGTGCGATGGTCTTTGACCATTTTGTAAGGATGAAGAACGTAAGAGCGAATTTGATTGCCCCATTCTATCGCCGTCGTTTTGGAAATGTAGAGCCCTTTTTCTTTGGCTTGGCGTTCGTCTTCGCGGATTTTGTAAAGTTTGCCTTTGAGAATCGCCAGCGCTTTTTCGCGATTGGCCGATTGGCTCCGTTCGGTTTCAGCGTGGACAGCAAGGCCGGTTGGAATATGAACAACCCGCACCGCGGTCTCGCGCTTGTTGACATTTTGGCCGCCGGGGCCGGAAGAACGGGCAAAAGTCACTTCAATCTCATTTTCGGGAATATCCTCACCCGAGGCGGGTCCGCTTTGAACGGAAAACTTCGGAACCACTTCCACCATGGAAAAAGAAGTGTGGCGTTTTTTTTGAGCATTAAAAGGTGAAATCCGAACCAAACGATGAACGCCGGATTCGTTTTTCAAAACACCATAAATATTTTTACCGCTGATTTCAAAAGTTAAATTACGGAAACCGCCGTGAGCGTTTTGATTCTGATGAACAATGGAAAGCCCCCAGCCTTGCCGTTCAATAAATTTCCGATACATCGCGAAAAGCATTGCCGAGAAATCCTCGGCGTCATCGCCTCCGGCGCCGGAAAAAATTGTCACCACCGCGCCGCTGTTGTCGTATTTTCCGCCTCCTTTCTCTTCGGCCTTAAGTTCCTGAAGCTCTTTAATAAGCGCTTGGGCTTTCTCTTTGTCAGCCCAAAAATCCGCCGCATTCATTGCCGTTTCAATCTCTTTTATTTTTTTCTCTCTTTTTTCTTTTTCATTCATAATAAAAAGTATAGCGGAAATTTGAGGTTATAAACAGTCCTAAAATTAACTCGCAAAAAAACGCCTTGGTCACACAACCAAGGCGGCTGGGAATCCGCAATGGCCAGCAGTGATCGGCGTGGTGTGCTCGGGTTCACTAACTTATACGGATCTCCTTGCCCAGCAAACCCAGTATAACATATTGGTTTACTCGGCCTTCAACCGCAAGGAATTCAAAACAACACTCAAACTGGAAAAGGCCATAGCGGCGGCGGCGAAAATAGGGTTGAGCAAAATCTTAAAAAACGGGTAAAGAACGCCGGCCGCCACCGGAATAAAAGCGACATTGTAAAAAAACGCCCAAAAAAGATTTTGTTTTATGATTCTCATCGTTCGCTTTGAAAGCTTGATGACTTCCGGAATCAGCGTCAAATCCCCTCTCATCAGAGTGATATTGGCCGACTCCATGGCAATATCCGCGCCTTCGCCCATAGCGATGCCGATATTGGCTTGGGTCAGCGCCGGCGCGTCGTTGATGCCGTCGCCAACCATCGCCACAATTTTTCCTTGGGCCTGAAGCTCGCGCACTTTTTCCGACTTTTTATCGGGCAAAACCTCGCTCATCACATTGTCTATCCCCACTTCGGCCGCAATGGCTCGAGCCGTGCGGACATTGTCTCCGGTGAGCAGCCAAACATCTATATTATTATTTTTGAGCGCCCGCACCGCTTCAATTGATTCCTTTTTTAACACATCGGCCACGGCCAGCGCGCCCTTTATTTTTTTATCAATCGCCAAAATCATCACCGTCTTGCCTTTGTCTTCAAGTTTTTTAATACCGTCTTCGTATGGAGAAATATCAAGTTCGGCGTCTTTCATCAAAACGCGGTTTCCTAAATATACTTCAATTTTTCCGGATGGGATTTGTAAAAATCCCCGCAAACCCTTTCCGGAAATAGCCCTGAAATCTTCCAACTTATAAAACTCAATTTTCTTTTTTGCGGCATCGTCAAGAATTGCCCGCGCCAAAGGATGTTCCGACCTTTGTTCCAAACTTGCGGCAAGTTTGAGAATCTCATTGTCCGTTTCAAATTCAGAAAATTCTGTAACCGAGATAATGTCGGTAACCGCCGGTTTGCCTTGGGTAAGAGTGCCGGTTTTGTCCAAAATAATCGCGTTGAGCTTATTGGCAATTTCCAGCGAAGCGGCGTCTTTGATTAAAATCCCTTTGCTCGCGGCGCTGCCCGAAGCAACCATAATGGCCATAGGGGTGGCCAAACCGAGAGCGCACGGACAAGCGATTATCAAAACGGCAACGAAATTAATCAAGGCAAAAGTAAAAGCGGGAGCCGGCCCGAAAAACAACCAAACCACAAAAGTTAAAACGGCAATCCCAAACACCGCCGGGACAAAATAAGAAGAGACTAGGTCGGCCAGCCGTTGAATCGGCGCTTTGGAGCCTTGGGCTTTCTCCACCATTTTAATAATCTGCGAAAGCACCGTATCTTTGCCGATTTTGGTCGCGCGAAAAGTAAAAGCGCCGAATTTATTTATGGTGCTGCCAATAACCATACTTCCGACTTTTTTGTGAACGGGCATTGATTCTCCTGTAATCATTGATTCGTCAATTTCCGAATCTCCCTCGGTGATTTTTCCGTCAACCGGAATTCTTTCTCCGGGCCGGACAATTATTAAATCGCCCACTATTACATCGGCAATTAGTATTTCAATTTCTTTTCCCGCCCGCAAAATTTTCGCGGTTTTGGGCTGTAAACCGATGAGTTTTTTAATGGCTTCCGAGGCCCGGCCTTTCATCAATACTTCAAAATACTTTCCAAGAAGAATCAAAACAATAATTATCGCCGAGGTGTCAAAGTAGATAACCGGTTTTATTCCGCCTGTGGTGAAAAAATCCGGAAAAACCGTCACCGCCGCGCTGTAGAAATAGGCCGCCAAAGTGCCGACGGCAATCAGGGTATTCATATCAGCCGAGCGATATTTAACAACGAGCTTAAGTCCGTTGTAAAATTGGGAACCGACCCAAAATTGAACGGGGGTTGTTAAAATAAAAAGAATCCAATTATTGTTTAAAATCTGCGGCACGAAAGAAAACCATTCCGGGAAACTGCCGAGGAAGATAAAAACTGAAAGAAGTCCGCCGATGACAAGTTTGCGCTTCATTTCTTTTATCTGGCCCTCTCGTTCCATTTCCGCGTGATTATGTTCATGAGAGCCCATAGCGGGTTTTTCTTTTTCCGTTTGAGAATTAATCTCCAGATGATACCCCGTTTCATTTACAATCTTTGCGAGGTTTGATGCGGAAATAATTTTTTCATCAAATTCAATCAGCGCCGTTTCCGAAGCAAAATTGACCGAAGCCGAACGCACGCCGGCCGCCTTCAAAAGCGCGTGTTCAATCGTCAACGCGCAACTGGCGCAATGCATACCGTGAATTTTGTAAACAGCTTTCATTTGATTGACCGAGATTTCAGTTTGAAGCAAGAACTTTCTTTTTTTCTTCAAATTCCTCTTTATTTATTTCCCCCTTGGCATATCGTTCCTTAAGGATTTCAAGGGCGGAATTTGAACGGGATTTTTCATTATTTCTCCCGCCAATCTCTCTTACCAACCAAACAATAAAAATAATCACCGCCGCCCAGAATAAGAGCATCATCAGGCCGCCGCCAAACCAACCCAGCGCGCCGCCCGCGCCCCATCCCCCATAATCGCCATATAATCCGTACATCATAATTTTTTTATTAATTAATAATTTTTAATTAAACTCCAGCTCAATTTTGTCTTTGTCGCGCATCACATAATTCTCGTATTCGGTGTTTTCCTTTCCATTGACGAGCATTTTCATATTCGCGCCGAACGAATGAATATCCTTGCCCCAGTTTTTGAAAAACTGGACGAGCATTATGTCTTCTTGGCGCACTAATCCGCCAATTTCAAGATGAATAATGCCGGTTGAATCATGGGTATGAATCGGCATTTCAATAACACCGAGACCGAGAGCGGCAGGAATTTCTTGCTTTATTCCTTTCACGTGAATGGCGAGCTCGGGGTGCCAGTGCAAACCGTTGCGAGACACAATAGCGGATTCCGGAACAGCCGGACTAGTCGCCACATACCAAATGAAACTACCGACCGCAACGGCCAAACCGCCGCCCAAGCCCCACAGGGCAATTTTTTTAAAACGATGTTGTGAATTTTGATAGTTCATATTTGATTGAATTATACACCATTTTAAATTCCGCAGCCGCTTTGCTGTCTCGGCAAAGCGGCGGCTGGTTGCCCAGCGTCCACGCCACAACCGTTTCCGCCGCCGCTTTGTTGCGGCTGAACGACTTGGGAAGCAATCCGCGCGTAACCCGAAGCGCTGGAATAATTGACGCCAAGAATTTCTTGCGGCTTCACCGCCGACCATTCAACGCCTTTGTTTTTCAGGTAAGTCGCAATAGTAAGATAAGTATCGGGAAACCAATAAGCATTAACCGCCAAAGCCGTTTGCCACATCTCCTGCTCGGTCACGCCTTGCGATGCCATCAGCTCCAACAATCCGAGCATCGCCATACCATGATTGCAATCCGGAAAATTTGTTGAGTTTCCGCAGCACGGCCGATATATTCCTTTTGACACTTTTTCAACAAGCGCCTGCTGGTCCGGCGTCAAGTTAAAAAACTTATGGCGGCTGTAATGAGTCATCGGGTCGCCTTGGGCAAGCGTCCAACCGGCGGTGGAAGCGAAATTTTGCGCCCCGCCGTATCTTGGGTTCGTCATTTCTCCGGAATCCAAAATCGGATTCTTGCTCGCCAAACCGAGCGCCCAAAACAGGTTCAGCAGATAACCGGCGTTTTCTCTGGTAATTTTCAATCCTGTTTTACCAACATTATTGCCTTCAAGCAAGTTCTTATATTCAGTCGTAAATTGTCCCTGTTCTTCATAGAGAGCTTTGAATCTTTTTTCATCAATGGCGCCAACGCTCACCAGTTTCGCGCCAAGAGCGCCCCAAATTACCGGCAAAATCACGCCTTCTGACGGTAGAACAATTTCTTCCAGTTCTGATACGGGGATATTTGCCGCCGCCGTCTGATTTTCTGAAACAGATATTTTATTGGGCGGGTTTTGCTTATTGTATAACCAAGCGCCGGCAAACATCGCGCCGGCAATGACAATGGCTATTGGCGTGGCGTATGGCTTATCTTTTTTAATCGTTTCGTTTTCCATATTTTTAGATGAATAAAATTAAAGCGCCGATAATAATCATGGCCAGACCGGCCCAAAAGTGAACGTTTTTCATTTGTGTTTGTTTCCATTCTTTAATTTTGTCCAAGAGCAATGGATTGGCGGCAATCCAAAGAGTGATAGCCAACGGCGCGACTAGAATAATATTATAGAGGACGAGATAACCGAAACCTTTGAAATAAGTTGCTTGGTCATGAAGCAAACCGATAACCATAAGGTACGGACCGCCCATACACGGAAATTGACAGAGACCGACCAAAAGACCGAGAGCGAAAGCGGCGGGTAGAGATACCGTATTGATAAGTTTGCCCATGGAACGATGCGCCGCTTCGGGAATTTTCAATTTGATTGGGAATTTTGGAATAAGCGCGCCGAGCAAATTCAATAAACCAAAAATGATAAGCATGGCCGCGCCAAGCTTGCCCATAAAATGCGGCACATTGAAAATATGGAGCACTTTAAGCAGACCGACGCCAATCGTGAAATAAGCGGCGAAAATGCCGGCGATATAGAGCCCGCCGATTTGGAGAATTTTCTTCCGCGTCAGTTGCAAACTGAAAAGAAAAGCGATGGTGATGAGCAGAATTGAGAACGAACACGGATGAACGCTGTCCAAAAGCGCCGAGAAAACCACTAACGGTAAAAGCCAAATTCCGCCGTTGCTTACTTGCCAAAGAAAATCGGAAAAGCCCGGACTGAATTTGAGAATCACCACTCCCAGAATGGCGGCTAATACTATACCGATAATAATAATGAGTTTGTTCATAATGTTACTGTGAATTACGAAACTCGTCGAAGGCGTAGGTTTGGCGGAGGCTTGCGAGCGCGACTGGCGCGAACACGAGGAATTTTTCAGTAGAAAAATATCCGTGCTCCGACAAACCTGCGCCGAGAAAGAGTTTTGTAATTCATGAAATGTTAAGGAGTAACCAACGCTTTTATTTCAAGATTAATCGTGCCACCGGCGCCATCGGTCAGAGTAATGAATCTGTCTATCATGCCGACACCGGCCGGACCGTGAGCGTTGGGGTCAAAAACCGCGCGAACAACGAGGCTCTCGCCGGCTTTGATAATTTCATCAATCGGCGGCGCATAACCCATACCAACCATGCCAAACGGCCCTTTAGCGCTACCGTCCGGTTTAATCACAAAAGCGGCGGTGCACATACAAGAAGTTACAACCGTTTTCAACGAAATATCCGCGCCGGTCGGATTAGTAATAGTAAATTCCTTGCTAACATCGCCGTTTTTCATTGAGATGGCGCCGAAGTCATAAATGGTTTCCGAAACGACAAGCAAACTTACGGAATTATTAGAATTGCCAACGCCCTGAACGGAAGCCTTGCTGCCCTTTTGGGCGTAATAACCCCAAACAAATAGGCCGGCAAAAACTAGAATTATTACGAGAACGCTAGTAATTGTTTTTGTTTTCATAAAATTATTATTAACTTGATAATGCGGAAAAAACACCGGTAAGGATTTGACATCTCAAGATCGTTCTTGGGAAAGAGCGATTGGATGTCATTAGACCAAAGACGGGCTGTTTTCCAGAAGAGCAAGCCAGCGTGTTATTTTTCTTTTATGTGAAATGACGGGCTGAAAATCATGGAGGCCGCCGATTATAACCAACGGCCGAGATAAGGGCGGACTGGCGGCAAGTTTGAACATCGCGCCGAGCGCCAAAAGCAGAGCAAAAATAATGATTGCCGTGATGCCGGAATTTACAAATACATTAAAAAATGAGCGGTAGGCGGAAATATGATGAACGGCTAGAGCCAGCGTCCCTTGCGGACAAAGCGAGGCGCCCATAACAGAAAAGGGACAATTGCCGGCCATCCGTCCGTCCGCAGTCATCATAAAAGTGAAACTGAAAAGCGCTATCATTAGGAACGACGCTAAAACGAAAGCGCTGATAATTTTTTTAAACGACAACAACATGAAATGTTTTTGGTTACGCTTCAATAGTATCACAAGTAAAGAAAGCCGCCCAGCGGTTTAACGTAGCATGGTTCCCCCTTAACCAGAAAGGAATAAACCTTAAATCTACGCGTGGCTTGAGCGGCAAAATCATTGTAGCAAAAATCATTCGCCAGAACAAATCACCTGATGCTTCCGCCCCAAATGTAATCTTCAAAATTCGGCGCTTTATTTTTTCCGACGAGGCGGTATTTATCAATGCCCGCCATTTTCGCTGTACTTGCCAAATTACTTCTATCTATCTCTGTCGGTGTTTCCTTAACCTCAAAAGCAATTTTCTCTTTTAATATAAAATCTATTTCTTTCCCATTTCTAAGAGCGTAATATCTGATTTCACCCAACTGCCGCAATTGAGCGTAAACGCTATTCTCAAATCTCACACCACTGCCGACATCGGCCAAAATACCGAGCAAACCGCTGTCGCAAAAATATAATTTTTGCGCTTTGACTATTTCCCTATCGGGATTTTTGGTCAACACTGGAATTGTTGAAATGAGATAAGAACCTTCAAACAAATTGACGTAATTCTGAACATCTTGACGGGGCAAACCGCTTAATCTTGATAATTTAGAGTAATCCAGTTTGGCGCCAACCCGACCCGCCAGCATTTTCATTATGGCGTAAGCGTTTTGTCTATTGGAAAAATCCGCCAAAGAAACCACGTCAAGATTGACGTATGAACTTATAATTTCATCAAGTAATTCCATTTTTTCTTTTTCCGTAGCGGCCAAAACCACTTCAGGAAAACCGCCAAATTTTACATATTCTTTATAATATTGTTCAAGCCAGCTATATTCAAAATTAGTGATTTTATCGTCAAAAAAATTCGCGCTGGCCGAAGCTTTAATATTTTTGAAGATCAAAAATTCCCCAAAATCCAGAGGGAACAGTTCAAATATTCTTTTCCTGCCGGCCAAGGATTCAGTAAAAAGATTTTTCATGTAATACGAACTTGAGCCGGTAACGATAAATTTCACATTGTAATTGTCATACAGGTATTTTAAGATTCCCGGTATTTCTCTAACCAATTGAATCTCATCAATCACAACATACGCCCTTTCGGCAAAAGACAAACCTTTCTTTTTAAACTCTTCAATAATAGCTTCAAAATTTCTCGGCGCGAAAATGTCCTGGTTGGAAAGAATCTGCAAGTCAATGTAGATTTTATTTTTTGATTCAATCTCAGTAAGTAATTGTTTGACTAAGGTGGTCTTTCCGGTACGTCGCATACCGGTAAGCACGGTGATATGATTTGTCTCCAGGTGCTCTTTTAATGGTTTGTACAATTTTCGTTGATATATCACGATATTTTGGTTAAAATGACTAAAATTATAGACGGATTTAAAATAGTGCTACTATTTTTAGTAAAATTATACAAATAGTACCAAGCAAATCAAGGGTATTTATCCACACCCCTTAAATCTACGCGTGGCTTGGGCGACAAAATCATTGTAGCAAATATCACCCCGTGAAGCCAAAAATAAATTTTCAAGTTTCAAGTTTGATTCGTAGACCGATTTCTTAATTATGGAGATGCGGCAGGTTTTTTCTTTAAACATTCAGTTATCTGCGCTTCGCTCATAACAATTTTGGCCGCACCTGACTGACAAAACTCTCTTGAAGCCAACGCACTCAAAATTAAAGTGATAATCAGCCAAGCGGCGAGGACGAAAATGAAACCGACGGCGGCATTGGTGAAAATGGTGTGGGCTTGTTTCATTTTGCCGGTGTCGCCGGCGGAAGTCAGGTAAAGAAAACCGGCGTAAGCGAACATTGCTACGGCAACCAGAATTGCCAGATAAATGGCGATGGAAATAATGTTGTTGGCGAGAACTATCAAAGCATTGAAATCGCAAGGTTTAGCTGTGCTACCGTCACAAGGTACTACAGGTTGTCCCGGCACCCAAGCGGCTTGGGCGGAAAAAGGCGCCGCGAGGGCGACAAAAATCAAAACGGCAGTTGCTAAAATAATTATTGGGCGCATTTTTTAAGGCTAGTGAAGCTAACGCGGCTATCTGGCTATAAGCTTATTAATCTCCTGCTCCATCTTACTCACCGCTTCGGTCGGTCGGGCCTTGCCCGACGAAACCGACTCAATCATTTCTTTGAAAGCCGCCGCGGTCGCCCAGTAATCGGGGTCAAGCCAGCCGCGCGATTTCAAAGCCGCGTCGTAGAACAACGCGCCGAAAGCGTCGGTCGGTTTCGCCGCCAGCAAATCGCGCCGAACGGGCGGCAAACCACTTTTTTGACTGAAGGCCTTGAGCGCTTGATTGGAGGTCAGCAAAAAAGCGGTGCGGGCGGAATTAGCGATATCACGTGATGATTTTAAGACCGATACGCCGTAAAGCTTGCCGAAAGTTAGAGATTTTTTCGCATTTTTCGGTTGAGGAAAAGGAGCGACGTCAAAATAAAGGTTGGGATTTTTTGCCCGCAAAATCGGCAGTTCGGAAGCAAAGCCGAAATAAATTGCCAAATCACCGGCAAGAAACGCGTCAGACGAATTAGGCAGACTTTTATTCCAAGAATAAGTCAAACCGAGCGGATTGGAAAATTGGGTATAGAAATTCAAGGCGGTTGCGCCGGCGGCGTTGTTGGCCCCGCCGCTCGCGGCGAGCGGCGGGGCGCCAATTTGAAGAAATAAAGCCGATAAAATTTCCTTGGCGTTAACGATATTGTCAAACTCGCCCAAAGCCACGGCGCTCCGAAAAACATTGCCGTTCAAATCCTTGTCGGTCAGCGTTTGGGCCAAAGAGATAAATTCGTCCCAAACGGCGGGCGGTTTCGCCAAACCGGCCGAAGCGAAAGTGTCGCGATTCCAATACATTATCAGCGGGTCAACGCTAAAGGGCAAAGCGGCAATGCCATCGGTCGTCAAAAACAATTCACCCTCGTCAAAATAAGTGTCGCGGAAAATTCTTTCGGACATCGTTTCAAAGGCGATGGTAAAAATTTTGGAGCGCAATTTGGACAAAAGATTTTCGGGGATGATGATGAGGTCGGGACCATTGCCGGCCGCCAACGCTTCTATTAAATTGCCGTAAAAAACCGACGCTGATTTTTCGGTGTAATTAATTTTAAAAGTCTCATCGCTTTGGAAAGCTTCTTTAATCGCGGAAAATTGCCCGGCCGGTATCACGCCCCAAATTTCGGCGAGCGGCAAATTTTGCGCCGCCGAAGAGCCCTTGTATCTGGCAAAAAGAATCAGACCGCCGATGGCGGCCACGACAAAAACGGCGATTAAAATTATTTGGAAAATTGAAATTTTTTTGAAATCCATACTATTTTTTCGCAAACACTAAACCATAATGATGAGCGCCGGCGGCAATCGTTCGTTCCAAAACAAAACCGGCGGTTTCAAACAACGTTTGCGCCGCGGCTTTGCCAAAAACGTCTTTTTCTTGCGGACCAAGACCGCCGAAGGAATCGGTCCAATCAATCGCCAAAACTTTGCCATTGGGTTTCAGCGCCCGCGCCGCTTCTTTGACTAAATTTTCTTTTTCGCCGATTTGAAACAGCAAGTTGGAAATTATCGCTCGGTCTACCGAACCGTCTTTTAATTTCGCCCCGCCCGCTTTTTCCAAATCACCCCAGATAATTTCAATGTTCAGCAATTTTTTCGCCGCCGCGTCTTTTTTCAATCGCGTCAACAAATCCTTCTGAATATCAACGGCAAACACTTTGCCTTTATCGCCGACCAATCGGGCGGCGGTAGTAGCGTAAAAACCGCTGCCGGAGCCAAAATCCGCCACCCGCATTCCCTTCTGCAAATCAAATTGCTCCAAATTTTTTTCCGGGTCGGTAAACACAATACTAAAATTTCTAATTACTAATTTCTAATGACTGAAAAACCTTAACAAGAGTATACTACTCTACTGACAAAGGGCAAAGTGGAAAAACTTCGCTATTGTGATATCTTGTATTTAGTTATTTGGCTAGAACATCTGTTAAGCAGATGTTCGCCCGTCCACCTTCGGTGGATTAGGGAGGAGTGCCGGCCAGCCCAAGGCTGGTCGGCCTCGGGCCGAAGTGGTAAAAAAGCATTTTGTATGTTTTATTATGTCTATATACTAAAAAGCCTTCGGACTGGTAAACTGTATAAAGGGTTCACTGGCAATTTGCGAGCTCGGATTGACGAACATAACTCCGGAAAGACAGATTCAACAAGAACCGGCGGGCCATGGGGATTGATTTATTATGAAGCTTTTCTCAACAAAAGTGATGCCTTGCGTGAAGAGAAATTTTTGAAATCTGGGAAAGGCAAAGAACGAATTAAGTATTTGTTTCAAAAAAGTAGTAATGTTGATAAAGAAAAATAATTGGAGGAGTGCCGGAGTGGTTAACGGGACGGTTTGCTAAACCGTAACCGCCTAAAAAGCGGTTCGTGGGTTCGATCCCCACCTCCTCCGCTTTTGTTTTTTTAAAAAAAGCGTCCCGACAATTCGGGACGCGTGGAAAATTTTGACGCTATTTAAATGTTAGGGCAGTCTCTCGCCTTTCAAACGGCGCCACCAAAGTTCAAAACCGGTAAAGACTTTGAGGTAGTCCCGACCCCTTTCCCGCATAAACAATGGGCAACGATAATTGTGACAGATAATCACAATTTCGCACTCAAGTCTTTTGCCAATGGGAGGAACGCCATCTGGCCGACGCATCCGTTTTTCATAAGCGATATTCAAACTGCCGCACTTAACGCAACGTCGACTCCAAAGTTTGAAAAACCGATAATTGATGTACAAAGCGGATATGACCGCCGCCGTTCCGGTTACTGGCCAAAACCAGTTGTATGGCGCAAACTTGAAAGTCGCAACCATAATGATTGGTAGCGAGACCAATGCCGCGCTAAGCTCAAACAGAAATTTTTTCATATTAGCCTTTCGTTTTTCTAAAAACAAATTACCGCGTTTTTCAAAAAATATCAACCAGACGCAAGCGAATTTCCGGCGTCCGGCGAAAATTAGAACATTCCAACGTTGCCGCGAGATTAAGCGATTCACCTACTCCGACCGGGCGGCCGAAACTATCGGCTTTTTGAAAAAAACCGATAGCGGATATTTTTTCAGTCCGGCTGTTTTCAAAAATAATTTCCAGGTGATTGCTTTCGCGGCCGAATTGCCGCACCGCCGTCGGCGAAACATTTCTCAATAAAAAAATCGGTTTGGGATTACCAGTCCCAAAGGGCGAGAGTTTTTCAATCAATTTATAAGTATCGGCGTTAACTTCATCAAGCGACAATGCCGCGTCAGCCAAAAATTCTTCATTATTTATTATCATTGGTTTCGACAGCCGCTCATAAGCCCGAGCCAATTCCTCTTCTAAATTGTGAATTTTTTCTTCCGCTACC
>LCJJ01000001.1 GCA_000999175.1 Parcubacteria group bacterium GW2011_GWB1_44_7 | reverse complement strand
AAAACCGCCTTTTCTTTTTTGCCGGCTTTCGCTCATTGTAGTATGATGTTAATAGTTATATGACCCAAGAAAAAACATATATTTACGGTAAACATCCCGTTTCAGAAGCCTTGCTCAACGCACCCCACACGGTGGTGCGGGTGTTTTTGTCGCCCCATATTGAAGACCGTGATTTTAAATTTCGCCCCGGTAAAAAAATTTTTCATGTAAAAAAATTGCCTCGGGTCGGTGTTCATTATGCTGGCAAAGCGTGGGCTGATAAACCATACAGATTTATTTTAATTTAACTCTTTAATTTTCTCCGCGATGAGAGAGATGACGCCGTTGCGATTGGAAATGCGGCCTTTGATGGCGAGTAATTTATCCGTCGCCAAAATTTTTTTATAATCATTAAAAATTCGCGGAAAAATTACCACTTCAATTGAACCGCTAAAATCGGCGAGGCGAGCGAACATCATTTGTTCATTGGCTTTGGTAATAATTGCCCGGGTTTCTTCCACAATGCCGGCAATAACCGCTTCCATGCCTTCGCGTAATTCTTCTTTGACTCGCCTGATATTGACTTCGCGTTTTTCCAATTTATCGCGGTATTTGTCCAAAGGATGGCCGGAGATGTAAAGGCCGAGCAGTTCTTTTTCCCAAGCCAACTTTTCGGCGGCGGCGATGGGCGGAGCTGGTTCTAAGCGCAAATCCGGGATAGTGGCGCCCGAGTCAGCGAGGGCGCCAAAAAGAGAATTTTGGCTGGCCGGCGTCCGCGAACACTCGCGATTGTATTCCAGCAGATTTTCAATGTTAGCCAACATTGCGCCGCGTTCGCCCACGGACGAACCGAATTCGTCCAACGCGCCGGCTTTGATTAGCGCTTCCAATGACTTTTTATTTAAATTTTTGTCTTGCACTCGTGTTAAAAAATCTCCCAGCGATTTGAATCGGCCGGCTTGCCCCGCTCCCACAGCGGCGGCGCGTTTGCGCTCTTCAATTATTGCTGTGGATACTCCTTGGCCGAAATTTTTAATTGTCACTAACCCAAATCTTATTTTGTAATTTTCATTTTCTTTTATTACTGTGAATTGACTGAAACTTTCGTTAACCGACGGCGGCAAAACCGATATGCCCATTCTTTTACATTCGGCAATCGTTTCTCCTATTTTTTCTACGTCGCCGGCATCGGCTGTTAAAACGGCCGACATATAAATGGCCGGAAAATGAGCTTTCAAATAAGCGGTTTGATAGGCAACTTTTCCATAACTGGCGGCGTGAGCTTTGTTGAAACCATAACCTTGAAACGGCTCAAACAAATCCCAAATTTTTTCAGCTTTATCTTTACTGATACCTGAACATTTTTGACAACCATCAACGAAAACTTCGTGTTGTTCCGCCATCTCTTTGGGAATTTTTTTGCCGATGGCTTTGCGCAATTTGTCCACCGTTTTCCAAGTGTAACCGGCTAATTCCAAAGCAGTGAACATAATATCTTCTTGATAAACCAAAATGCCGTAGGATTCTTTCAAATATTTTTCCATTTTTGGATGCATGTAAACTATCGGTTTTTGCTTGTGCTTGCGGGCGATGTATTCGGGAATATTTTTCATCGGGCCGGGCCGAAATAAAGCCACCATAGCATTGATGTCGTTGATGTCGGTCGGTTTGAGGTCTATCAAAAATTTAGTCATGGCGTCGCCATTGAGTTGGAATAAACCGGCGGTTTCACCTTTGGCTAACATTTCAAAAGTTTTTTTGTCGTTCAAAGGGATATTTTCAATGTCTATTTTTTGGCCTTCTAATTTTTCCACTCGTTCGGCGGCATCGGCGATAATCGCCAAATTTTTAATGCCGAGAAAATCAAATTTCAACAAGCCGGCCTCCTCGGCCGCATACATATCATATTGGGTAATAATTTTTCCTGTCTTGCCGGCAGGCAGGCCTTCGCCTTTCGGGTCATATTGCAGTGGCGTATATTCAATAAGCGGTTTTGGCGCGATTACGACACCGGCGGCATGAACGGAAATGTGCCGAGCGCAACCCTCTATTTTTTTTGCCAAATCAATAATTTCTCGGGCATCTTTATCGTTTTTGTAAAGAGCTTTCAATTCCACCACCATTTCTAAAGCTCGAGCCAGAGTCATCGGGAAACCTTGCGAACCAAGAGGAATCATTTTAGAAATTTTATCGCCGACCGCGTATTCAAAACCAAGCGCTCGAGCGACATCACGAACCGCGCCACGCGCCATCATTGTGCCAAAAGTGCCGATTTGAGCGACCTTATCAGTGCCGTATTTTTGCTTAACATAATTAATCATTTCATCGCGGCGATTATCGGCGAAGTCCATATCAATATCAGGGGCGCTTGGCCGTTCGGGATTAAGAAATCTTTCAAACGGCAGTTTGTATTCAATCGGGTTGACGTTGGTAATGCCGGCCAAATAAGTAACCAGTGAGCCGGCGACTGAACCGCGGATAGTCGTTAAAATTTTATGCTCGTGAGCGAAACGCAATAGGTCGCTGACTACCAGAAAATAAGGCGCGTAACCCTTGTTTCCAATAACTTTAAGTTCGTATTCAACTCGCTCGTTAAGTTCTTTGGTTTTTAACATGTTCCGTTTTTCAAAACCGGCCATCACGATTTTTCGCAAAGCTTCGTCCGGCGTTTCGCCGTTAGGTAATTTGAATTCGGGGAAAACCCACTGACCTAAAGGAATTTCCAAATGACATTTTTCAACAATGGCTTTCGTACCAGCGAGCGCCTCGGGCAAATCGGCGAAAGATTTTTCCATATCTTCGCTTGAAATGAACGAGAAATCGCCGTTACCGTCAAAGATTTTATGCTCCGTTCCATCGCCGCCATTTTGGATTGACAGCAAAGTTTCGTGAGCTTTTTTGTCGTCGGGTGAAATGTAATAAACATTATGGGCGGCGGCAAGTGGCAGATTGATTTTTTTGCCGATGGCGACAACTTTTTCCATCAATTCTTGATGATTTTCAATTTCCGGATGGTGGGTGATTTCCAAATAACAATCTTCGCCAAAAATTTTTTTATACCATTTGGCCGTTGTTTCAGCTTTTTCTTGGTCGCGATTTTTCAAAGCTGACGACACTTCGCTGGAAAAAAACGGTAGAAGCGCCACTAGTCCGTCATGATATTTTTCCAGAAGTTCGCGGTCAATTCTCGGTTTATAGTAAAAACCTTCCAAGTGAGAATAAGTAACCAGTTTAAGCAGGTTTTTATAACCAATAAGATTTTTAGCGAGCAGAACTAAACGCGTCCGCCGATTATCCACGCCAGCTTGTTTGTCAAAACGGGCGCGTATTGCCACATAAGCATCCAAACCGATAATCGGTTTGATGTTTTCTTTTTGACAAGCTTTGTAAAATTCAATGGCGCCGTAAAGATTGCCGTTATCGGTCAAAGCCAAAGCCGACATTTTATTTTTCTTGGCGGCATCGATTAAATCGGGAATTTTCGGCAAAGCTTGCAACAACGAATAATGACTGTGAACATGTAAGTGGACGAATTTACTCATTGAGTCATTATATCATTTAATGTTATACTTTTTTTATTATCATTAACTTTAATTTCATGCTTACCATTTATATTATTTTAGGTGTGGCGGCGGTTTTAGTGGTTTGGGCGATTGCCGCTTACAATCATTTTGTTTCCTTAATTAATCGTTCCAAAGAGGCTTGGGCGGATATTGAAGTCCAGCTCAAGCGTCGTTACGATTTGATTCCTAATTTGGTCAATACCGTCAAAGGTTACGCGGCTCACGAACAAACCGCTTTTGAAAAAGTAACCCAAGCCCGGGCGGCGGCGATGGGTGCGGGCAGCTTGGCCGACAAGTCGGCGGCGGAAAATAATCTGGCCGGCGCTCTGAAATCGGTATTCGCCATTGCCGAAGCTTATCCAGAACTCAAAGCTAACCAAAATTTTTTGGAATTACAGCGCGAACTTTCCGATACGGAAAATAAAATCCAAGCGGCGCGCCGTTTCTACAATGGCAATGTCCGCGATCTCAATACCGCCATTCAAGTTTTCCCGGGTAATCTTATTGCCGGCATCTTCAAGTTTTCGGCAATGGAATTATTTGAACTGGAAGCCGACCAACAGGCGGCCAAAGAACCAGTCAAAGTTAGTTTTTAGTTCCCAGAAATGACAACGCTTTATACTCATCAGGATTCCAATATCCGAAAAACTTGGCTGTTAATGACGCTGTTTTTTGGCGTAATTGTGGCGCTTGGTTGGTTTTTGTCTTATTACTACAATAGTCCGTTTATTCTTTATTTCGCAGTTTTGTTTAGTATTTTGATGAACTTCGGCAGTTATTGGTATTCCGACAAAATAGTTTTAAGAATTACTCGCGCTAGGTTAGTTTCATCAGGCGATAATCCGACTCTTATTAATCTTGTGGAAAATTTGGCGATTACCGCCGGTTTGCCGATGCCCCGCGTTTACATTATTGACGACCCGGTGCCTAATGCTTTTGCTACCGGTCGCAACAAAGAGCACGCGGCAATTGCGGTTACCTCCGGACTTTTAACCGCGCTTAACAGAACAGAACTTGAAGGAGTCATCGCTCACGAACTTTCGCACATTGGCAATCGCGATATTTTGCTTTCCACCATTGTTGTTACTTTGGTTGGCCTCATAGCGATTCTTGCTGATTTTTTTCTCCGCAGTCATATCTGGGGTTGGGGCGGCAGTCGCAATCGAGGCGGCGGAAGCGGCGACCGAGCGGGCGCGATTATTATGATTGTCGGTGTAATTTTTGTAATTTTATCGCCGATAATTTCAACCATCATTCAATTGGCGATTTCTCGCAAACGCGAATTTTTGGCTGACGCTTCTGGCGCACTTTTGACCCGTTATCCAGAAGGTTTGGCTTCGGCCTTACAAAAAATCAGTCAATATAACCAACCAATGAAAACCGCCAGCAATGCCACCGCCCATCTTTTTATCGCCAACCCGTTCGGTCCTAAAGTCATAAGTAGAATTTCAAAACTTTTTATGACTCACCCGCCGGTGAAAGATAGGATAAAAGCGCTGGTCGGGAATTAAAAATTGGTGTAAATTGTCAGTTGTTGGTCGTGGTTAATAAGGAGGGTTCGCATAGTGGTCTAGTGCGCGCGCTTGGAAAGCGCGTATGCCGAAAGGCATCAAGGGTCCGAATCCCTTACCCTCCGTTTTTGATTTTTGCGTTTAAGATAAATTTCAATTAAACTATTGGGTATGGCGGATATAAGAATTATAAAAAACCCAATAACGAAAACTGAACTAAAAAAGATTGCCGAAGAGAAGTTTGGCGATTTGGCAAAAGCAGCGGTTGATATAGAAAAAAAGATTATGGCCGTCGGGGGAGAGTTGCACGCCGATATGGAAACCTTGCTTATGGAAAAAGAAAATTCTTTGAGAAAAGACACATGGGGTATAAATCTTTATCCGGAAAATTCCGAAGAAGATTTTATTGAATTTGACTCAATGATAAATTTAAAACCGGCGCTTGGAAACAGAACGCGAAATGTTGAAGATGAAAAAATACGAAAAGAAATAATGGCAATTGTAAATAATCTTATTGTTAGACGATGAATCAACCAATACATAAGGATTTGGCGAGCGGTAAGTGGTTTACACTTTCTCTTGCCGAACAAATGGGGAATATCGGAAGCGAAATTTCGCGAGCCGGCAAACAGGAAAACAAAAATCCAGAGCTTTTTCAAAAAGCGACTGACAGAGCTCTGGAACTTTTTGACTTAACTCTCTCTGATAAGCGTTGGCTCGGACGTTTACGGGAAATCGGCAGGGCGAGAGAATTTTTTTGCGACACGATTTTGGGCGGCAAAGAATATGGCGCACAGATTAAGGACCTCCAAAAATATTTTGATTATTTTGGCATAGCCGCCAGATTACATATTTAATCCATTTGCCTTTTTCCAAAGATTTGGTATTATAAAACCAATTTATGGAAAATCTTAATAAACAACAATTGATTTTGCTGGCTTTGTTGGTGAGTTTCGTAACCTCCATCGCTACCGGTATTGTGACGGTGTCTTTGATGGATCAAGCGCCAGCGGGAGTGACCCAAACGATAAATCGGGTGGTGGAAAAAACCATTGAACGAGTAGTCCAGGCGCCATCGCAAGCCGCCGCCGTTGTGACCAAAGAAGTAATTATTACGGAACAGGATTTGATTACCGAGGCGATAGAAAAGAACATTGGCGGCGTAGTTAAAATAAAATTGGCGCTGGCGCCGCAAACTACCGGCACTTTCGCCGGTTTGGGCGTGGTGGTTTTCGCGAGTGGCGTGATAGTCGCCGATAATGCGAATTTCGTTACTCCTGATGCCAATTACGTTTATATCGGTGAATTTGCCGACGGCAAGGTTTTTCCTTTAGCGGTAGTGTTTACCGAAGAAAAAAGCCGAGTAGTGATTTTTCGGGCAGTAGCGGATAATCAAGAGAAATATAATTTTCCCGCAATTACCCTCGGTAATTCCGATTTGCTCAAATTGGGCCAAACGGTGATTGGTTTGTCTGGTGCCAATCAACTTACCGCCGCAGTCGGCGCGATTTCCAGTTTTGACGCGCGAGATGAACTGACTGCCGAAGGCGCTACTACTACGATTAAAGTCAGACGAGCGCTGGAAGTAACCACCACAGCCAAAGATTTCATCACGGGTGGCCCGTTGTTGAATACCGCCGGCGAAGTGGTGGCGCTCAAAGTTGCCGGCGGCGAGATGAGTTACGTGCCGATAAATTTAATCAAAAAAATTCTGCCAAATTCCGCCTCTACCACTTCCAATCGGTAATTTTTCACTTTGATTTTTAATTTTTTAATTTTTTATTATGCCCCCCATAGACAGATTTACAACTAAAGCCAAAGAAGCAATCAAACGGGCTCATGAGCTTGCCATTGAGCGCGGCCAAAATCACGTTAATCCGATTCATCTTTTACTGGCTCTGGTTTTACAGGAAGATACTTTGATGGTAGCCCTTCTTGATCGATTGGAAGTAGACACGCCGTTGCTTATTGATTCGTTGTTGGAAGCGATTGAAAGTCCGGAAAGCGGTTCGGTTTTAACGCCTTCCTATCAACTTTATCTGACGCCGGAATTGGCTCAAACCATCGAAAGTTCGGCGCGGGTGGCGGTTTCTTTAAAAGAAGAATTTGTTTCGGTGGAGCATCTTTTTTTGGCGATTTTTGATTCAACCAGCCAAGCCCGAGAAATTCTTTCGCGATTTCGGCTTGATAAAAATTCAGTGCTAAGAGTTTTGGAAGAAGTGCGCCACACTAAAATTACCGATGTCAGTCAGCCAAGAAAATTCCGCTGGTTGCCAAAATACACTCGCAATCTGACCAAGCTGGCCAAAGAAAATAAGCTTGACCCGGTTGTTGGCCGCGACAATGAAATATCCAGAATTATTCAAATTCTTTCGCGCCGGACAAAAAATAATCCGATTCTCATCGGCGAATCCGGTGTCGGCAAAACGGCTATCGTTGAAGGCTTGGCCAGCCGAATCGTTGCCGGCGACATTCCCGAATCGCTCAAGGAAAAAGAATTGGTTTCGCTGGATTTGGGGCTTTTAATCGCCGGCACCAAGTATCGCGGCGAATTTGAAGAACGACTGAAAAACATCATGAAAGAAATAGAGCGGGCTGAAGGCAAGATTATTTTATTTATTGACGAGATTCACACTATTGTCGGCGCCGGCGCGGCCGAAGGTTCAATGGACGCGAGCAATATGTTGAAACCGGCTTTGGCGCGGGGTGAATTGCGCGCCATCGGAGCCACCACTTTGCGCGAATATCAAAGGCATATTGAAAAAGACCCGGCTTTAACCCGTCGGTTTCAACCCGTATTGGTGGTTGAACCGTCAATTGAAGACGCGGTGGCGATTCTGCGCGGCCTCAAAGAAAAATACGAATTGTTCCACGGCGTTCGCATCAGCGACGACGCCATTTTAGCGGCTGTTAATTTATCCAGCCGTTACATCACTGACCGATTTTTGCCCGATAAAGCGGTGGATTTGATAGATGAAGCGGCGTCGTCGCTGAAAATTTCGCTGGAAAATATGCCGCCGGCTTTGGAAGAAACTCGTCGCAAAGTAATGCGCTTGGAAATTGAAAAAGAGGCGCTTAAAAAAGAAGCCGAATTGAAAAAAAGCAAAACCCGCATTAAAGCCATTGAGGAAACCATTGCCGACCTTAAAGAAAAGACCGCCGATTTGGAATTGCGCTGGAAAAATGAAAAAGAAATCATCACCGAAATTAAAAATCTGAAGAAAAATTTAGAAACCGCTCGATTAGAGGCCGAAGGGGCCGAAGCGCGGGCTGATTTGGGCAAAGCGGCGGAAATCCGCTACGGCCGAATTCCTCTAATGGAAAAAGATTTGGAAGGGAAAAATAAAAAATTAAAGCGGCTACAGGTTTCGCGGCGATTATTAAAAGAGGTGATTAATGAAAATGAAATCGCCGATGTGGTTTCTCGCTGGACCGGCATCCCGGTTAATCGGATGCTGGAAGCCGAAGCGGCGAAACTTTCCAGAATGGAAGATGAACTTAAAAAACGCATTATCGGCCAAAACGAAGCGGTTAGAAAAATTTCCGACACAGTCAAGCGTTCGCGGGTGGGCATCGCTGACCCCAATCGGCCCATCGGCTCTTTCATTTTTTTGGGTCCGACCGGCGTTGGTAAAACCGAATTGACCAAAGCGTTGGCGGAATTTATGTTTGATGACGAAAAAGCGCTGATTCGTCTGGATATGTCCGAATTTATGGAAAAGCATTCGGTTTCTAAAATGATTGGCGCGCCGCCCGGTTATGTCGGCCACGAGGAAGGCGGCGCTTTCACCGAGACCGTTCGCCACCGCCCTTATTCCATTATTCTTTTTGACGAAATTGAAAAGGCTCATCCGGAAGTTTTCAATCTTCTGCTTCAGATTTTAGACAATGGCCGTTTGACCGACGCCAAAGGCCGAACGGTAAATTTCCGAAATTCTATTATCATTTTGACCTCCAACATCGGCGCCCAGTTTATAGACAAAATGGAAAAAATCGGTTTCTCTATGAGAGAGGGCGAGCAAGCTAATTATGCCGAAGCTAAAAATAAAGTATTGGCATCGCTCAAGGATTATTTCCGGCCGGAATTTTTGAATCGCTTGGATGATATCGTTGTTTTTGATATTTTGTCACTTGAAGCGATTAAGCAAATCGTCAACATTCAAATAGCCCAGATTCAAGCTAGGCTTAAAGCCAAAGAAATTGAATTAATAGTATCGCCGGCGGTTTTTGATTATCTTGCCAAAGAGGGTTATAACCCGCAATACGGCGCCCGTCCCTTGAAGCGGCTGATTCAGACGAAAATTCTCACTCCAGTGGCATCGTTGATGATTTCCCAAGGTTTGATGAAAGGCGGCAACATCGTTGTGGATTTTAAAGACAGTGATTTCGTTTTTAACATTAAGAACGGCAGAAAAAGTAAAATTGTCAGCGAAGTGCCATTGGCTCAAACGGTATGAAAGTTATCTTAAATAAGGATATTCCCAAGGTAGGGAAAAAATATGAAGTCAAAAATGTCGCCGACGGCCACGCTTTGAATTTTTTAATTCCTCACGGTTTGGCGGTGGCGGCGACGGCCGGCGCTTTGAAGAAATTAGAAATCATCAAAACCCATTTGGCGATGGAGAAAAAAATTCAAGAAGACTCATTGTTCAAAAACTTACAACTATTGGATGGCGCGAAAATTGAAATTATTGAAAAAGCCAACGCCCAAGGCCATTTATTTGCCGGTCTTCACAAAGAACAGATTATTCCGGCGATTAAAAAACAGACCGGCTTGGATGTTTTGCCGGAGTTTCTGGTTTTAGATAAGCCGATTAAAGAAATTGGCGAACGAATATTTGAAGTAAAGGTTCAAGATAAGCTCGCGAAATTTACCCTTATCGTAAAAAAAGATTAATTTCAATTTCAACCTAAATTTGCGATAGCAAATTTAGGTGTTTTAAATCACGCTGACGGTTTTTTTGACGAGGGTTTGATTATTGAAACCGAGTTTGCGTTTGCGGCCATATTTCACGATGCCGGTTTTTATGGCGTAAATGGTATGGTCTTTGCCAAGTAAAACATTTTTTCCGGGCATAATTTTAGTGCCGCGCTGGCGCACGATAATTGAACCGGCGCTCGTTTTTTCACCAGCATAAAGTTTAATGCCTAAATATTTTGGATTAGAATCCCTAAGGTTTTTTGCTGTGCCGCCGGCTTTGGTGTGGGCCATATTTTTAAGAAATGTCTAATTTCTAATTACTAATTTCTAATGTAGAATAGAATGATGATAGCGGAGATTTGGAAAAAAAGCAAAGAGCAATTGGCAATTTTGGAACGGCCGGATTTTTTCATCGGCACCCTGATTATTCTGGTAGCTTTTGCTTCTTTTGGTCTTGGTCGACTTTCCGTAATCCAAACTGCTCGGTTGCCGTTGGAAATTGAACAAACGGCGGCAATTTCGGAGGCAGTAGGCGACATAAACGCCGTGAAAAATTTGGCGCCGACAGCAAACAATGAAACCCAATCAGCGGGAATGTATGTTGCCTCCAAGAACGGCGCCAAGTACCATTTTCCTTGGTGCGCCGGCGCCAAGACCATTTCCGAAGCCAATAAAATCTGGTTTAATACTGTTGAAGAAGCGCGTCGGGCTGGTTACACGCCGGCAAGTAATTGTAAGGGACTGAAGTAGTAAATCGGGCTATAGTATAGTGGTAGTATACACGCATGGGGTGCGTGAGGTGGCAGTTCGATTCTGCCTAGCCCGAAAAAAGTTTAAATTTATCCCAAAAATTTTAGCCTAGCTGTGCGTCAAAAACCCTTGTCAGACAAGGGTTTTTGACTGTTTGGACAAAACTCCCAAATTGTGGACTAGTATTGACAGCTTCAAATGAATATGCTATGCTCTTGGCGTAATCAGAGCCCAGCTCTGATTTTAATTTTAGCCAAATTCTAATATGATTATCACCGAATTGACCTTCAGTCTCTTGCTCTTTGCCAATGTTTTTTCCGCTTTCAGTTTAGCCGCTGATAATGTTGCGCCGGTTCCAGTTAATAATAATGTTGAAGTAATTGTCAAACCAACGCGAACTCTGGAAGAATTGGTGCGCGATTATTATAGCGACACGCCGATTTTGGCTGAAGTTGCCCGTTGCGAATCGCAATTTCGCCACTTCGGTAAAAACGGCAATATTATTCGCGGCATCGTTAATGCCAAAGATGTTGGCGTAATGCAGATTAATGAAGAGTATCACCGAGAAAAAGCGGAAACTCTCGGTTTGGATATTTATTCGTTGGACGGAAACTTGGAATACGCCAGATATCTTTACGAGAAAGAAGGCGCGAAACCTTGGCGGTCTTCAGCGAAATGCTGGAATCGCGAATTGGCAAAGGTCTAATTGAAAAACAAAAAGGCGAAACCTTAAGGTTTCGCCTTTTTGTTGCCTTCAACGAATTTGTGTTAAAATAAAATTATGAAGCAAAAATTTGTCATTGAGGGTTTGGCCGGCAGAAAAATTTTGAACGGCGAAATAAAAGTCAACGGCGCCAAGAACGCAGTTTTGCCGCTTTTGGCGGCGACCATTTTACTGGACAAGCCGGTAGAATTTTCCAATGTGCCGAAAATTGAAGATGTGGCTAGAATACTGGAACTTTTAAAAATACTCGGCGCTGAATTTGAATGGACAGGCGAACGGACTTTAAAAGTTGACGGCAGTAAAGTATCCGGCCAGATTTTGGATAACGAAAACGCCAAAAGAATGCGCGCCTCAATTTTGTTGGTTGGGCCGCTTTTGGCTCGTTTCGGCAAAGTTTTTTTTCCGCACCCGGGCGGCTGCGTTATCGGCGAACGGCCGATTGATTTGTTTATTGAAGGATTTAAAAAAATGGGCGCGATAATTTCCGAAAAAGACGGACTGTATGAAATTTCAACACCCGACGGTTTGGCGGGCACTGATTTTTTCTTTCGAGTGCCCAGCGTAACCGGTACCGAAACCTTGCTTTTGGCGGCTATTGGCGCCAAAGGCAGAACAATTTTGAAAAACGCAGCGTTGGAACCGGAGGTGGTTTGCTTGGCTAAATTTTTGAACTCGCACGGCGCGAAAATTTTGGGTGCCGGTTCGTCGGAGATAATTATTGAGGGCGGTTGTGAACTTAAAGAATCCGCCTCATCGGCGGACAAGATTTTTCCAATAATTCCCGACAGGATTGAAGCCGGCAGTTTTTTGATTTTAGGCGCGCTGGCGGCAACTCATTTGAAAATCATCAATTGTCAGCCAGCCCATCTGGATTCATTGATTGAGACGCTTCGTTTCGCCGGTGTAACGATAGAAATTGGCAGTGATTGGCTGGTGGTAAGAAATAATGCCAAAGCCGCTAACGAAACTTTGCGAACGGTGAATATTAAAACCAAAGAATATCCCGGTTTTCCCACCGATTTACAGGCGCCGATGGCGGTATTTTTGACTCAAGTTTATGGCGAAAGTTTGATTCACGAAACGATTTTTGAGGGCCGGCTTAATTATATTGCTGATTTGGAAAAAATGGGCGCAGATATAAAAATGTGGGATGCCCATCGAGCGTTGGTTAAAGGTCCAATAACGCTTAAAGGTAAAGAATTGGATGGTCCGGATATTCGGGCCGGTTTAGCTTATATTTTGGCGGCGATTGTCGCCGAAGGAGAATCAACTATCAACAACGCTTATTTCATTGACCGCGGCTACGAGCGGATTGAAGAACGTCTGCAAAAAATCGGCGTCAAAATCAAACGAGTTGACGCATAAGACCAGATACATATTGCACTCATTGGGCAGGGTGGGATTTGAACCCACAATCCTTTCGGAATGCGCTTCTAAGGCGCACGCGTATGCCAATTCCGCCACCTGCCCTCAATGTCCGCCCAGAGGGATTCGAACCCCCGACCTTCTCCTTAAGAGGGAGCAGCTCTACCGACTGAGCTATGGGCGGATAGAAAAAGTTTAAAACTAAAAATGTAAAGTGTAAAGTTTTTTAAAAATGGCGCTGGCGGCTGGTATCATTACAAGCATTAAAAGTGAGGGTGTCCTAATTCAGGGTGGAATTTAGGATTTGACATTAAATGGAATTACACCATACTATTGCAGTATGGACAATAAACGTAAACGTGTTGTTGTAACCGGCGGGCTCGGTTTTATAGGCCAGAATCTTGTGCCAATTCTTGCAAAAGAGGGCTATTTCCCGTTAGTGATTGATTTTTTAGACCCGTCGGGGATAGGTAAGATTACAGGGAAATGGAATCTTATTCATGGGATAGATTATCGTGTTGTTACTGAGGATATCCGGAACATCGAGACGGTAGCTAACTTATTGGAGCAAGAAGGGCCCGCGGCGATTATCCATTTGGCCGCAAAACATTTTATCCCTGATTGCAATGCTAACCCCCTCGAAACAGTATCGATTAATGTGGACGGAACAATGGGGTTATTGAATATAGCAAAGAGGGTTGGGATAAAGAAGTTTATATTTACATCGTCTGCTGCCGTTTATAAATCAAGCAACCAAAGACACAAAGAGAGCGACGCCCTAGAACCGATAGATATTTACGGAATGTCAAAAGTGGCTGGAGAGTGGTTAATTAGATCGCATTCGATGGCGCGAGAACAAGAGGGGGTTGAGTTTGTTGTTCTCAGACTATTTAATGTGTATGGTCCCAGCGATAACACACCACACTTCATACCGCAAATTGTAAGGCAGGTCAAGGCGGCAAACATTGTATGCCACGGAAATTTGGAAACTATACGAGATTATGTTTACATTGGTGATGTTGTGAACGCAATAATAAGGGCTCTTAAAAAGAATCTGCCCGGATATACTCGACTAAATGTCGGTAGCGGAAAAGGATCTTCGGGAAAAGAAATTATTGACCTTATTGCCAAACTCACTAATAAAAATCTTCTCCTAAAGAAAGATCCGGGACTCTCGCGGGCAACTGACAGAAATAGGCTTATCGCGGACACACACCTTATAACCAGCATATTAGGGTGGGAAGCAAAATATCTAATCCAAGATGGCCTGAAACAGTTACTAACTCAGTGAAATTAAATTGAAAAATCGACTCCAAAAAATAGAGAGCGTAAATTCTGTACGCAATCCTAACAGAAATAAGGACAGAAAAACCGTTCTCGGTATCATTATTGACACGGATTTTGCTGTCCCCCCAAAAACGGGGGTAACATATCGGCTTCATTTCCTCTCGAAAAAACTTGCTGAAAGGGGGTTAGAAACAAAAATATTTCTATGCAACCGAAATATAAAGACTGATGCCGACATTGCAAACTTTCCAAACACACCCGGTATCGAGTTCCATATAATCCCCGAGGAGGCTTTCTACACGCTTCCCGTTATGAGAGACATAATCAGAAGCAGCGGCGTAACCATCCTACAAACTGAGGATGCGGTATCATTGTTAAGGTATCACCCAATCGCCAAGGAGTTAGCTCTTCCCATGATTCTAGAAATGCACGACGTCGAGGCCACCCTCAAAGAGGGGCTCGGTTTTGAGAAAGAAGACATAAAAATGACCGAGAAAATTTCTCGTCTTGCTACCAAACTCTCTTGCGTCACAATCTGTATGACACCAACAGATCGTGAAGAGCTGATCAATAAAATCGGGGCTGAAAAAGACAAACTCCGACTAATCCCGAACCCAATAGACCTTAAAGAATTCAAATATTCTGGTCCCAATGAACAAGCTCATACAGCTATCTTTGTTGGCAACATGTTTTATTGGCCGAACCAAAATGCAGCAAATTTTATTGTAGACAAACTACACCAAGAGCTAAAGAGAAGGGATGCCCGTGTGCACCTCACACTTGTCGGGATGGTACCCGATGACATCAAAAATAAATGCTCCGGCAATACCTCTGTGACTGTCACGGGGCCAACAGATAATCTAAACAAAATATTAAAGACGGCAACAATTGCCCTGTGTCCGGTTAAGGAGGGTTCTGGAATGAAAGTTAAAATTCTTAACTACTGTGCAGCAGGGCTTCCTATTGTTACTACAACGATAGGGGCGTCAGGGTACGAACACGTCTCGAGCCTGGTTATCGAAGACGATCTCAACCGCTATGCAGAAATTATCGTCGATCTATTAAGAGACAGGGACAAACTAGTTGATCTGGGAAAGAAAAATCGGGATTTTGTTGAGAGGTTTTATGATATAGATAAACTATCTGATTTTTTAATCGAAATTTACTCCGATACGGGTCGCGTGAAAACACCGCCCAGTGACAGAAACTTGGACGGTGCGAGGATAGAAATCCCCCTGCCGTTATGGCTTAAAGAAGACAGGGTACGAAAGATCACCAACAAAAAGTATTATGTCATCAAAAATGGTCTCGTCACACATTCGCAAACACTACCCTAGCATCCTTGTGGTTGAAGGGTTTTGGGGTACCGGGAAATCCGGTCTAATCGCGGAGATTCGCAAATCCTATCCGTGTGTTTTTATCCCAGAACCAAACCACATTGAGTACAGAATTAAAAACGATATAAGCAATTGGTATCGTAAGGAACACCGTAGACGATTCGAGCTGGCAAAGAAGTATAATCGACTCGGTGAACACGTTGTCATGGAGCGTTCGATTATATCGAGCCTCGCATTCTACTTTGCTTCGACAGGAATACTGCCATCGTGGACAGGACGCGAACTTAAGAAATTTAGTGAGACAAATACACAAGTGATTTTTCTATCGAAAGACAAGAAAGCTACACTAAGAAACTCCAGCTACATTCAAGACAAAACGGTGCGGATGCTGATTTCTCGGGATTCCGGTTTCTATGACCGATACCTTGGATTTTATAAAGAAATTCTCCCGACAATTTTAGCCACAAAAATACTTATCACTGACCTCACAAACAACTCTGGCTTTGAAAAAGCAAAAAGAGTAGTCAGAAACACGCTTCGAAGCCACAGAAAGAACCGAACATTTTTAGGTGAGAGAACTGATAAATGCGTTAGTGCCGTTGTCATGTACAAAGACAAATTTCTGCTTTTGTTCGATAGGAACCGAAAACACTTCTCTCTGCCACAAGGGCACCTAGAGATTAACGAAACAAAAGTTGCAACGGCCAAGCGTGAAATTGAGGAGGAAACCGGCTTCTATGATACGGAGGTACTGCGACCCATTGGCAGATACAGTTATCGGTACTTCGTGAATAAAGAAGTTCTTAAAAAAACGATAACCGTATATTTGGTAAATCTCAAGACCTTGAAAAGGAAAGGAAAGAAACTCGGGTCGCACGAGAAATACGACAACTGTTTTCTCAGATATCACGATGCGCTAAGAAACTTAAAGTGGCCAGAGGATAAAGAAGCCCTGACTCGAGCGTGGCACCATCTCAATAAAAAAGCCTAATCCCCGAGTAGAACGCGGGAAGTAGGCTTTGTGAATACTAGCTTAGATGAAGCCACCATTGCTGGAGAAACCCTTCCGGAAATTCCCGCCTTCTGCCTAGAATAGCGGCAATTTCTGCCACAATGATGTCACTTTGCGTTATGATCTCTTGCGGGTCAGTTTCCCGTAGGAATTCCTCCTGCAATGTCACGAACTGAGACCACCGGCCACCCAATTTCCTGACTTCTCTTGGCAACCATTTCTTGAAAGGATACGGGAGGCCGAGTGACAATAACACCATTTCCAACGCGAGTTTAATGACGGTCGACCTCAACAAGTCGATAGCTAGACCGTCCTTGTGCCACACGGCTTGGCGGAGATTGTGACGCTCCGAACGGAACTCTATATACTTTCTCCGTAAGATGCTTTCAACACTTGCAAGGAATGGCACCTCTTGGGCTTTCAATAGTCTACGGAATGATCCATGGGGATCCTGGATTATCGTCGCGTTTTGGAACACCCAAAGCGCTATCGGTAAACGCTTGGAGAAATCGCTCCGAAGCCATCCGTAGCTTTTAAACCTCGCGAATACCGGTGGCTTATGATCGTGATCATCGATCACAAAACAGTCGCCGAACTCCAGTTTGAAGTGACATTCAAACATCCTGTCAGGAATGAAAACCATCACATCCAGAACTAGTTCTGGATCCTGGCTGGTTGCAACAATGGATGCAACCTTGAGGTATCGCCGAAAGTCCACGGCGAGCAATTTGTCGCTAACATAACGGGATAATGATTCGTTATTCACCTACCACCCCCGTTCTGTCCTGCACCAGAGAGTTTCTCGTGCAGCTTGGTCAAACCAGTCTTGTTCCCAGTATACTTCAAGTAGACATCCAGTGCCACCTCTTTCGGAACCCATTTAAACTCTGTGTGTTCCGGTGAGAGAGTAATCTCTTGGCTAGTCGAGACACGCACACCGAATACCTTCTCGAACTGTTTCCTGCCATCGTCTACAAACTCGAAAGAGAACCCTGTGTCGATGAGCTCAAGAATCTCCTTGATACCCAGCTCCTCTCTGACTTCTCTGATAGCGGCCATCTCAAACGGCTCGCCAACCTCAACGTTACCGGTAACTGGCTGCCAAAAACCGCCTTTTTGTGGGTTCCGCTTCAGTATCAGATACTCAACTATTCCACTGGTGGGCGATTGCCGGAAAACAATCGCTTCGACTTGATTATTCGTCTTTTCTTTTTTTTCTGTATTCACTGTATTCATATGTATGTACTGCTGTCGTATTAGTTTGTACTCCCACTCGGCTTCAGGTTGTGTGCCAGAGCAGTGGAAGAGGTTTTTGAGCCGGCCTATGCACAACCCTATTCTCAGGCGCTTCTTAACATTAAGCACCTTGTTTATCGCATCTACACCGTAGACAACTAAAACGGGTAAGGGTCTATTACACAGGTATGTTTCTATCGCAGGTGGGTTATCAATGCGTTCCCACCGGTAGAACAATTGTACCATAGCAAGACTGAACGAGGTGTCGCACACCTTCCTCGCAGCGAGATTTTCGTTGCCGATTTCTTCTGTGACGAGAGATTCCAACCCTCTTTCTATGGCGTCTGGTTTGATAACAACCACGGTAAATTCTACATGATCCATATACCACCTTTCTTTGTGGGTTTCATCTTTTCTTGTCAAAGTGCTACAAGCACCTCAACCCATAGCAATAATATCCACCTGGGAAAACTTGTCAATAGGGTTTGACACTGTGTCACTCTATAGGATAGGATAGCGGATTATGGACCAAATAACCGTTCAAAATCGATTCGGCAAAACATTGCGAGCGATGAGGACTAGGGCGGGCATGTCACAGGCTACTCTAGCCCGGAAAGCGGGTCTACACTGTAGTTTCATAAACTCTCTTGAGCAAGGGAAGAAGAACATTTCTCTGCTTAACATGTACAGACTTGCAGCTGCCTTAAGCATAACAATTTCAGATTTATTTTCGAGTCCCATCAACGGCGAGACAATAAAAGCAGTTCTGTTCGATTTACACTACACGCTGATCCGACCAAACCCCTCTCGAGGCATTGTTTACGGAAAAGTATTAAGGCAGCATGGTCTTCGTGTTCATCCAAGAAAAACAAAAAGAATTTTTAACGAAATTTGGGATAGCTATGGCGACAGCAAGATTTCCACGGAACACGCCACCCTTCGCGATGAAAAAGGCATGGAGCAATGGTGGCTAGGGTTCCACAAAAAGATGCTTGCGCGTCTCGGTTATAATAACAAAAGAGGGTGCGAACTCATTAATTCTGAGCTGTCTCGAGATTTTTATACCAACCCGAAGGTGCATCGAGTATATGCTGACGCAATGGAAATACTTACCATATTAAGAAAGCAAGGAGTAAAACTCGCCCTGGTAACGAATGGGTACAAAACGACCAAGAAAGTTATCAGGGATATGGGGTTGGAGAAATATTTTGACTGTATTGTTATTTCAAGCGCAGTCGGCATCAGTAAACCGGACCCCAAAATATTCAAAATAGCGATTAATAAACTGGGTTTGAAACCGGCTGAGGTATTGTTTGTGGGAGATAGCTACGCGACCGACATAGTTGGTGCGAAACGTGCTGGGTGTAAGGCGGCCATTATTGACAGAAAATACAGTGACCGTAAGAAAAGATATGACTGTATATATTTAAACAATCTGTTACAAATCAAGTCCCTTATTTAAGCGCCCCGCAATTGGTAATTCCATGAAGAAAGGCGGAGCCCCTTCCTCTATCTTCGGATTCAACCCGGATCTTGCCATTCTACCGTTCAACTATCTCACGGACTAGGAAAAAACCGCGTCCAGTTGAATTTGCGTGGAACTTACTATTCGCCAAGAGATACGATGCAATCGTTGGCACTGACGCTATGGATAGTACCAAGCTCGACGTTATAGTAAATCCAAAATACTTCGGATTGTTTGCCCAAGCTAAACCAAGCCAATAAATCAAAAGAAATAAATAGAATGTCAGTTGCCAGCAGGCAGTTCAACAAAGAAAGTGGAACCCTAAATGTAAAGTGTAAAGTTTTTTAAAAATGGCGCTGGCGGAGATTTTAGTTTATGATTAAATTATTACCTATTAAGAGAGAGTGATATATGAAATTTTGCCGGCTCGTCTAATGGTAGGACATCGCCCTTTGGAGGCGAGTATTGGGGTTCGAGTCCCTGGCCGGCAGAAATTTACCTTTTGTAAAGTCATTGCTTAAAAATTTTATCAAACGATTTTGTCAAAACTCGCTGGAAATTTCAGTTATGCTACAATAGTCGGATATTATTAAGTAAGTAAAAATTTTATGTCTGAAGAAACAATGGGGAATCAACAAGAAACAATAAAGAAGCGCTCGGGCGGAGCGTTTTTGAAATTTCTTTTATTTACCATAATTGTGGTAGCTATTATCGCTGTCGGATATTTTGCCCTGAAGCAGGGTGTTGTTAGCGGCGGCGCGGTGGCAGTGATTAATGGTCAAAAAATAATGCGTTCGGTATATGACGGGCGTTATGCGCAACTTGCGGCGAGTATCGCGTTGCAAGGGCAGTCCGCGACTACCACTGAAATGCAGGCTGTTATTAAAAAACAGACCCTGGATAATCTTGTTACGGAAACTCTCTTATTACAGGCCGCCGAAAAAGAAAGCATCAAGATAAATAGTGAAGAGGTAGAAGCGGCATTTTTCCAAAACAAGTCCCAGTTTCCCGATGAAGAGGCGTTTGTTAAAGCTCTTACCGACCAAGGATTTACCGATAACACGTTTAAAGAATTTTTAACCAAGGACAACATAATTCGGCAATATCTTATGGCTCACATAGATGTGAGTTTAGTGACGGCCACGGAAAAAGAAATAAAGGCGCTTTACGAACAGGCTGTCGAAAGTAATCCAACCATTCCGCCGTTGGACCAAGTTCGCGTCCAGGTTGAGAATCAAATTATCCAGCAAAAACAACAGCAACTTATCTCAAACTTTATTCAACAACTCCGCGCTTCAAGCACGGTGGAAACCTTGATTTAGCCAAATAAAAAAACGGACACCGTGCGGTGTCCGTTTTGAAAGTTTTTAGCGTTCATTTTTCACGGCGTTTCCTCTTGGAAAATGGGATTTTTTTGACAAAAACAAATGGGGCAAGTTTCAGCAAGTTCCCCCAATAGTGTTTCTGCTCCGGTGTGCGGACAGTCTTTTTGAATTACCAAGAGCTCGTCTTGTTTTAATTTTTTCTGCGATTGGTTTCTTAATCTGGCAATTTCTTTTCTTAATTGAACACACCTAATGCGTCTTTCTTGGTTGGCGGTTGTCATTGTGTTTAGAGGGTTGGTAGAAAGTTGCGGTTAATTTTTCTAAACATTACGATACATAAATTGTCGTCAGAAGTCAAAGTTTCGAAAGATTAATAATGAGACTTTTGTTAATTAATTTGACCGGAACGCCAGAGATTGATTTTATGATGATGGCCGGAAAGCAAAATTTTGGGCACGCGATAATTTTTGCCTTTATATTTGAAAACTTCGGGACGGGTGTAGACATCGGGGCTGGCAATCCGATTTTCTTCCGGCGAATTTTCATCACCCAAAACGCCGGAAATTTGGCGGGCAATCGCGTCAATCATTATCATCGCCGGCAATTCGCCGCCGGTCAAAACAAAAGGGCCGACGGAAATTTCTTGAACTTTAAGAACTTTCTTAACCCGCGCGTCTATTCCTTCATAGCGACCGCAAATGATAATGAGGTCTTGTTTTTTATCGGCAAACTTTCTCGCGATTTGATTGGTAAATTGTTTACCGTTCGGTGTTAACCAAATTAGTTTTGAGTTTTGAGTTTTTAACTTTGAGCTTATCGTGACGTTTTCCACCGCTTTTATTATTGGTTCGGCTTGAATGACCATACCTGGTCCGCCGCCGTATGGCGCTCGGTCAATTCGTTTGTGCTTATCTTTGGTGAAGTCGCGAGGGTTGTAAAATCTCACGGTTATTTTTTTATTATCAATGGCGCGTTTTAAAATAGACTCATTTAAATACGAGCGAAAGGCGTCAGGAAATAATGTAATAATATGAAAAGTCATATTCACAATCTACAAGAAAAAATAAAAATTGGCAATAAAACGAATTGCTCCGATATTTGCGACCGCTGATATCGGAGCAAAACAAAACCGCCCAGATTTTTATTAGAGCGGTTTTGTTTTTGAAGCTAGATTTTCAAATCCTCCATCGCTTCGTCCACCGTTTTGGTTGCTCTCGGTTCGCGAGGCGGCGCGCCCTCCGGTTCGTTGATTTTCAGATTGACCCGAGCGTTGTTTTTCATCCCGACGACGCGGAGCAAGGTGCGAATGGCTTTGGCGGTATTGCCCATGCGGCCGATGATTTTACCCATATCCGCCGGGTTAACGGCCAATGTCAGAAGCACGCCCATTTCATCAACCGTCCGATTGATTTTCACATCTTTCGGATTGTCAACCAAAGCTTTCGTGACGAAATCAAGAAATTGGACATCCTGGTCCTGCATATTAGAACTGTTGAATTTTGTAAAATTCTATCAGGCAGTATTTTCGACCATTTCTTACTGCTATTTGATAGCATAACAAACTTTGAAAAAAACTCAACTATGCTCTAATATATCAATATGAAAGAAATATCAGGGGCTTACGAACCGAAAATGGTGGAGGATAAAATTTACCGACAGTGGTTGGCGAGCGGATTTTTCGCACCGGAAAAATTACCCGACAAAAGAAGTAAGAAATTCGTGGTAATGATCGCGCCACCGAACATTACCGGTTCGCTTCATATGGGTCACGCTTTGGAAAATACCATCGCTGATATTTTGGTGCGTTTTAGACGAATGCAAGGTTACAAAACTCTATGGTTGCCTGGCACCGACCATGCCGGTATTGCCACTCAAAACGTGGTGGAAAAGGATTTAAAGAAACAAGGTCTCTCGCGTCATCAGCTCGGTCGGGAAAAATTTTTGGAAAAAATTTGGCAATGGCGCGAGCAATACGGCGAAACGATTTTGAATCAGCTCAAGCGGCTCGGCTGTTCTTTGGATTGGAGCCGAACACGCTTTACTATGGATGAAAAGTATCAGGTGGCAGTCAGAACCGCTTTTGCTCATTACCAAAAGAAAGGTTTGATTTATCAAGGCGAGCGAGTAATAAATTGGTGCGTTAAATGCCAAACGGCTCTTTCCGATTTGGAATTGGAATATATTGAAGAAAATTCAAAACTCTGGCACATCAAGTATCCATTTAAAGATGGTTCCGGTTTTGTGACGGTGGCGACCACGCGGCCGGAAACGATGTTGGGTGATACAGCGGTAGCGATTAATCCCAAAGATGGACGTTACAAAAATTTGAGCGGTAAAATTTTAATGTTGCCAATTATGAAGAGGGAAATTCCGGTAGTCGCCGATTTTGCCGTGGATAAGGAATTCGGCACTGGCGCGGTCAAAGTTACGCCAGCTCATGATGCCACCGACAGCGCTATTGCCGAGCGCGCTGGTTTGCCTTACCGCAAAGTGATAAATGAGGTGGGAAAAATTATAAATGCCACTCCAGATTTTGATGGTATGAAAATCGTCGAAGCGCGGGAAAAAGTTATTGCACGGCTTACTGAACTCGGTTTATTAGAAAAAGAAAAAGAATTTACTCACAATGTCGCTAAGTGTTATCGTTGTAACGCTACCGTTGAACCAATGCTTTCCAAACAATGGTTTGTCAAAATGAAACCGCTGGCGGAAAAGGCGATTAAAGCGATTGAAAAGGGCGAGATAACTTATACACCGGCTCGCTGGAAAAAAATTTCTTTGGATTGGCTACGGGAAGTGAAGGATTGGTGCGTTTCGCGGCAAATCTGGTGGGGACATAAAATTCCAATTGCCGACAGCGAAGACACTTTTGACACTTGGTTTTCTTCGGCGCTCTGGCCATTTGCCGCTTTGGGCTGGCCCGAAAAAACCAACGACTTAAAAAATTATTACCCGACCTCAATCATCACTTCCGCTCGTGATATTTTACACCTTTGGATTTCGCGGATGGTTTTTTCGGGCTTGGAATTTATGGGTAAACCGCCGTTCAAAGATGTAATTATTCACTCCACTGTTCAAGCGTTGGATGGTCGGAGAATGTCAAAATCACTTGGTACCGGTATTGACCCGTTAAACTTGATTGAAAAATACGGCGCTGACGCCACTCGCTTTGGTTTGATTTTTCAGGAGTTCGGCGGGCAAGAAATTCGTTTCAATGAGCAAAATATTTTGATGGGCAAAAAATTTTCCAATAAGCTTTGGAACATCGCCCGTTTTGTTCAACTCAAAATCCCTCACTTGGGAGCTCAACTCCCAAGTAAATTGGTTGATTGGGAAAATAAAAAATTTCTAAAAATCTTAGCAGAAAATAAAAAAGCGGTGGAGAAAAATTTAGATGCTTACAAATTCGGCGAAGCGGCGCATTTGCTTTACGATTTTGTTTGGCATGAATTCGCCGACAAATTTATTGAAAACAGCAAAAAGAGGAAAGACGCTGAAACCACTGCCGTTTTGGCGCACAGTTTGCGGGAGATTCTAAAAACGCTTCATCCGTTTATGCCGTTTATCACCGAAGAAATTTGGCAATTATTTGGCGAAAAAGAAATGCTGTTGGTGGAAAAGTGGTAGGGATGATAAAATGTTTAGAATATAAAAAATGGAAACCAGCGCTTCAAAAAGACTATCTACCGGTTTTATTTTGCTTCTGATAATCGGAGGCGCTTTTTTCTTGGGTTATCACCAAGGTGAAAGAAATGTTCCGGCGGAGCGGAAAATCACCGAATTACAAAACAAAGAAATCGGTAAACCGGAAACGGTAAATTTTTCACCGTTCTGGCAGGCTTGGAATGTTATCAATGAAAAATTCGTTACAAAAGCCACTACCACCACTGCTCAAGAAAAGGTCTACGGCGCCATTGAGGGTTTGGCGAAATCGCTTGGCGACCCTTACACCGTTTTTTTTCCGCCGGTGGAATTAAAAGAATTTGAAACGGAAATCAGCGGCCAGTTTGAAGGTGTTGGTATGGAACTCGGCATCAAAGACAATGTTTTAAGCGTGGTGGCGCCGCTTAAAGACACGCCAGCTTTTCGCGCCGGCATCAAGTCGGGTGACAAAATTATCAAAATCAACGACACTTTAGCGACTGACATGAAGGTGGAAGCGGCCGTAAAAATGATTCGCGGACCGCGTGGTACCTCGGTACGCTTGACCATTGTTCGTGAAAACAGAAATGAGCCGCTGGAAATAATTATCGCTCGCGATGTTATCAATATTCCAACAATTGATACCGAAATCAAACAAATAACTAACGGCAATAAAAATGAAATTAACAATCCATGGCAAAATGGCATTTATGTCATAAAACTTTACAATTTCTCCGGCAATGCCGCTAATTTATTCCGCGAAGCTCTACGTGGTTTTATTGAATCCGACACTCACAAATTGATTTTAGATTTGCGCGGCAACCCGGGCGGTTATTTGGAGGCGGCGGTGGATATGGCCAGTTGGTTTTTACCGGCCGGCAAAATAGTGGTTTCCGAAGAATACGCTCAAGGCAAAGAGCCGACGGTACATCGATCGCGCGGCTACAATATTTTTAACGACACCTTGAAAATGGTAGTTTTGGTTAATGAAGGTTCGGCTTCGGCTTCAGAAATCTTGGCCGGCGCTTTGCGCGAACACAACATTGCCAAATTGGTTGGAACAAAAACTTTCGGCAAAGGTTCGGTTCAAGAATTGATTAAAATTACACCCGATACTTCGTTGAAACTAACCATTGCCCGCTGGCTCACGCCGCTTAATCATTCCATCTCCGAAGAGGGTTTGGCGCCCGATTATGAAGTAAAAATTTCCGCTAAGGATTTGGAAGCCAAGCGCGATCCACAAATGGATAAAGCGGTAGAAATTTTGAAGGGGATGTAGTAAACTTTAACAAGTTGCGTAGGTGGCAGAGTGGTCAATTGCAAGAGACTGTAAATCTCTCGGCCTATGGCCTACGGGGGTTCGAATCCCTCCCTACGCAAAAGGTCGAAAAAAATAATTAAATAAAATTTATGGCGGAAAAACATATTGGTGAAGTTACCCATTGGTACGACAAAATCGGCGTTGCGGTGCTTAAATTAAAAAGCGTTTTGAAAATCGGCGACAAGCTTAAAATTAAGCACGGCGAGAAAGAATTTGAGCACTCGGTTGATTCAATGCAAATTGACCACTTGCCGGTAGAGTCGGCAAAAAAGGGCGACGAAGTGGCCGTTAAATTGGCTGAAAAAGCCAAAGAAGGCGCTTTAATCTACAAATTGGAATAATAATGGCCGAATTTGAATATGAAAAACGCAAGAAACGGGTTGCGCACCTGGATTGAAGTTGATTGTTTGGCGATTAAAAAAAATTACAGGCTCTTTCGCTCGCTGATTGCTTCTAAAACTAAACTGCTCGCCGTAGTCAAGAGCAATGCCTACGGTCATGGTTTGGTTGATTTTGCTAGTAAATTGAAGCAACTCGACATCGACTGGCTGGGCGTTGATTCAATCGTTGAAGCGCTAACCTTGCGACGCGAGGGAATTAAAACGCCGATTTTGGTGCTTGGCTACACTTTGCCGGAAAAATTTAAAGAAACGGCCGATAATGATATTTCTATAACAATTTCCAATTTTGAAACATTGAAGGTTGTCCAAAAGGAAAAATTTTCAAAATCGCTGAAAATTCATATCAAAGTTGACACCGGCATGCACCGGCAAGGTTTTTTGCTTGGAGAGCAAAAAACCTTGATATCAAAACTCAAAACTCAAAACTCAAAATTTATTATTGAAGGACTATATACCCATTTTGCAACAGCGAAAAATCCGGCTTTTCCGGAATACACCAAAAAACAAATAAATGAGTTTGAACAATGGCGCTTGGCTTTTAAAAAAATAGGACTAATTCCAATTTGCCATGCCAGCGCCACCGCCGGCGCCATGATTTTTCCGGAAGCGCATTTTGATATGGTGCGAATCGGTATCGGATTATATGGTCTTTGGCCAGCGAAAGAAACTGAGTCCCATTTTAAAAATCATTTAATTTTGGAACCGGTTTTGGAGTGGAAAACAATTATCTCGGAAATAAAAGAATTGCCGAAGGGCGCGAAAATCGGTTATAATTGCGTGGAAACTTTACAAAAAAATTCTCGCGTCGGCGTTTGCCCGATTGGTTATTGGCACGGTTATCCGCGTGCGCTTTCCAGTGTCGGTTTTGTTTTAATTAATGGCCGACGAGCTAGAATTTTGGGACGAATTTCAATGGACATGATTTCCGTTGATATTAGTGAGATTCCAGGCGCAAAAGTTGGCGACGAAGTTGTTCTTATTGGCAAGCAAAAAAAAGAAAAAATTACTGTCAATGAATTAGCCAATCTTTCCGACACTTCTAATTATGAATTTATTACTCGAATTAATCCCCTCATCAAGAGAATTTACGCTTGATTTTTTTGACGCCTTGCTATAAGCTGGTGAAACTAAAAGCTTTTGAAGCCAATCAAATGAGCCAAGACCGATTGATAAAACTGACTTGTTCCAAGTGTAAAAAAATCAATTACTGGAGCGAGAAAAATAAAAAGAAAGTTGAGCGTAAAATTGAACTCAAAAAGTTTTGCCATTCTTGCCGCCTCCGCACGCCACACAAAGAAGCAAAAAAATAACTACGGCATAAATTGTTTGAACCAATTTACAATATTAAGGTGAGCTTTTTTGGCGAAATTACTGCCAAAACTATTTTCAACCAAACCGTCTTTGCCGATTAGGCATAAGCCGTAAGCGATTGACCAAATATTTTCTTTAACTTGAATTTTTGAATTAGCGCCAAGCAAACTGGTTAAAGCTTTGGCCGGCAAATTCAAATTGGCGCGCGCCGATTGCTCAATATTGACGGTATTGGCGCCGCCGCCGGTAAGGACAATGCCGGCCGGCAATAAACCGTTGCGGCCAACTTTTTTCAAATGAGTGTTGATTAATTCAAAAATATCGCTCAAACGGGCTTCAATAATTTCGTCTAACTTTTTTCGAGAAAAACTGCCGAGCGGCGCGTTTCCGATTTTCAAATTTTCCGCTTCTTCCAATGAAATTTTCAAACCCAGAGCGATATCATTGGTGATGTCGGAAGAACCAAACGGCAATATTTCCAACGATGTCGGTAAATCATTTTCAATGACGGCAACGGCGGTTGTTTCGGCGCCGATATTTGCCAATGCGACGCCGGCGATTTTTTGCGCTTTGGTTAAATTAATTAAACTGGCCGGGAAAGGAGAAGCGGTAAGATTTTCCACTTTTACGCCCGTCAGTTCCACCGCTTCGGTTAAATTGTCCAAATGTTGCTCTAAGCAAGTTATAAAAAAAGTTTTGGCTTCTAGTTTAGTGCCTTTCATGCCAGCCGGCTGGCCCCAAATAGCTTTGCCGTCAATTTTGAAACTAATCGGAATGCTGTGGATAATCTTGCGATTGAGCAGCGCGTTTTCGGTAATGGCAGTTTGACTTTCTTCCACCGCTTTATTGATATCTAAATCCGTAATTTCCAAATCCGCTCGAGAAATGACTGTTGTGCCAATTTGGGTAAAAGCGTTGACGCCAACTCCGCCGACGCTCAAAAATACTTTATTTATTTGTAGACCGGCCGTTTTTTCCGCTTGGCTGACGGCGCTTTTGACGCTTTTGGCGGTTTCGACGGCATTCATGATGAAACCGCGCCTTAATCCCTTGGATTCAGCTGTGCCAATGCCGATAATGCGCGGCAATAGAGAGCCGTCTATCATTTCGGTAACCATTACTTTTGTTTGGTGACTGCCGATATCTATACCGCTCGAGATTTGGCGGACCATAAAATCAATTAGAAATTAGTAATTAGATAGAAATTAGAAATTAGAAATTTTTTTCAAAATTCTTCTTTCTTCGCTTTCCATTTTACTACTATGTCGCCAACCTTTCAAATGGAGCAAGGCGTGGATAAGTAATAAAGTCAATTGAGCGTCGGTTTTGGCTTTCGTCAGATTAATAAAAATTTCACCGGTTTGCTTGTCCAAAGCAAAACTCAAAACATTGGCTGGTTTATCTTTGTTGCGGTAAATTTTATTTAGTTTTCGGGCTAAACCATTGCCGGTGAAAACCAAACTCAATTCGTAATTTTTACCGAGAATTATTTCTTTGGCGCGTTCAAAAGGCAAGCTGGGAAGCTTGCCTTTGGTTAAATTTCTGATTGAAAATTTGTCCATTTTCATTTTTTGAAACCATGTTTTTTGCTTTTTTCCGCCACTTTGCCTAATTTGAATAAACGCTCAAACTCAAGCCGGCCGACGATTCTTTTCAAGGCGATTTTTTTTCGGGCGCATTTTGATTGGCGGCGAGTTTGATAGCGCACTGCCCGAATATGTTTAAGCACATTCGTTTCCCGAACGGCTTTGGTAAATCGGCGAATCACGCTTAAACTATTTTCCGAGCCGGTTTTGGTAATTTCTACATTAATAACCATAATTAGCAATATAACATGGACTTTTATTTACTTCAAATGATTGAGATGGTCGGCGAGTTTGGGAATGGGAACAACGGTTTGGCTGCGGTTGAGCATATTGCGGACAATAACGCTGTTTTCTAGCGCTTCTTTTTGGCCCACAATAATAATGTATGACACCTTCAGATTTTCAGCAATCGCCACTTGGCTGCTGATTTTATCTTTTGATAAGGATTGATGGAGATGAAAATGCGCTTGCCGAAGCATCTCAATAATTTTTAAACTTTTAAATTTGGCTTCAGCGCCGATTTGAGCGAAAAAGATTTGCGGTGTTTTGGTTTTTGTTTTACCAAAAATTTGGCGTTTGCGTGTGGCACTTTTGTTCGCCAAACGAATGCCAATGGCCGGAATTTCTTTTTTTAAGCCGATTTTTCGCGCGATTCCATTGTAACGAAAACCGAAAGCTAAAATTTCATTTTTTTCCGATTTCAAATCACAAATTTCAAAGATTGTGTGAGTAATCAATCGACTAATTCCCAACAAGCTATTGTTAATTCGATAAGGAATATCCAACGCTTCCAAATATTCTAGCACTTCTTTAAAATGAATTTTAGCCGGTTCTGATAAAAATGCCACTGATTTCGGCGCCTCCTCAAGCAATGTTTCAAATTTTTCCCCATGACAATGAAAAAATTCACCAGCGTCGCGCCGAACTGCTTGACGGCAATCAGTCGGCAAGACATCCGAATGTTTGCGGCAGAAATTAGCGAGTTCTTTGAAAAAATGATTGGCCGATTCACGCTCACCCAGACTGTTGATATTGACATAGAGGTCTTGATAACCTTGTTCGCGTAAAATTACCATCGCGGTTTGGATAATCGTAGCTTCGGAAATCGCTTTGGCGCAGCCGAGAATTTCTAGATTAAAATATTTTTCATTTGGCCAGTTTTGAAAATAGAGCATTACCGGTTGAGGCAACTTTTCCAAATTTTTTTCTTCATATAATCGGAGCGTGGCCGCTATTTCTTCCGGCAAAATCGTCAGTTGGCCGCGATGTCTCAGGGGTTCTTCTTCAAGTAAAGTTTTTATTTTTTGAATATCTTCTTTTTTTATTGCCGGCGATTCTTCTCGATTGAAACCGTAATAACCGGCAATTTCACCTTCTCGGCTTTCTTTTTCTCTTTTTAATTTTTTTGTTTTTTTCATGGCGCAATTTTTGTTTCAATTTGGCCTGGGAAAATATCAAGCCGACGAAGCGGCAATAATCGAGCGAAAGCGCGGCCGGTGATAAATTTTTTATCCAACGGCCCCCAAATCCGAGAATCAGAACTTTCCGGACGATTGTCACCAAGTACGAAATACTGGTTATCTTTAAGCGTTACTGTAAGCTCGTCGCCAGTGATTTCGGAAATGTATGGCTCTTGAATAATAACGGTTGAGGAAGCGATTTTGACCGACACTTGACCGGCGTGAAGAGTGATTGTTTCGCCCGGCAAACCGATGATTCTTTTTATAAAATACTTGCTTCGGTCATAAGGATATTTGAAAATCACTACGTCGTTGCGTTCTGGACTGTGAATAAAACGATAAGTCAATTCATCAACAATTAAGTATTCGCCGTTAGCAAAAGTTGGCACCATTGATTCGCCGGAAACGATGAATGGTTGGGCGATGAGGTAACGAAAGGGCAAAACTATGGCGAGGGCAATAACGGCAAATTTTACTGTTTCGCGCCAGAAATTTTCTTTTTCCGGCGGAATGTTCGGAATGTTATTGTCCATATGACAAGTATTTTATTACAAAAAACGATTTAGCGCAACTAACAAAACTCTTTTTCGGGTATTCCTTTGTCGAGACACGAAATTTGTCTGCTGACAAATTTCTCTGCTTCGCCTCAGTCAGGCTCCGCAAGCTCTCGTCAAAGGAACCCTCAACGAGTTTTGTTAATGTGGAAAATTATGATAATGTTTTGTCATGATAATCGTTGGCTTAGGAAATCCTGGAACAGAATACAAAAACACGCGGCACAATACCGGCCGGCTGGTTTTGGATATTTTTCGGCAAAAAAATGATTTGCCTGATTGGAAAGAAAATCGGAAGCTGAAAAGTTTGGTTTCCGCGGGAAAAATTGGTAAAACAAAAATTTCTTTGCTTTTGCCCGATACTTTTATGAATAAATCGGGTGAAGCGGTTTCAAAATTAATAAAGAGCAAAAAAGTTGCCGAGAATTTGGTGGTTATTCACGATGATTTGGATTTGCCCATCGGTCGTTTCAAAATTTCTTTCAATCACGGCGCCGGGGGACATCGCGGCGTTTTATCAATTGTTAAAGCGCTCAAAACTGAAGCGTTTACTCGAATTCGTGTTGGTATCGCGCCTGTCACGCCAAGTGGTAAAACCAAAAAGCCGTTTGGAGAAAAAGCCGTCATTGATTTTATTTTGGGAGAATTTAAAACCAAAGAATTAGAAATTCTCAAAAAAACCGCCAAGAAAATTATTGAAGCGTTAGGAACGATAGCCTCAGAAGGAAAAGAAAAAGCGATGGGAAAATTTAACTGAAAATATTAACGGGTTTATTTTCTCCAGCATAAGATAAAGTCATTTTTTGTTCTTTTGGTTCAAAGAGAGTGATTTTAAAATCGTAAGTTTTGCCGAGTTCTAGAGTGGAACGCAATTTTTCCTCGCTACCAAATTCCGAGATGTGGACCAAGCCAGCCACACCTTCCTCAATGGAACCCAGAGCGCCGTGTTTGTTGAATTTAATTATCACTGCCTTAACCACATCATCTTTGTGGTATTTGTTTGCCGCTTCCACCCACGGATTCGGTTTGAGCGCTTTGATGGATAAAGAAATTTTACCGCTTTTAATTTCAATCACTTTTACTTTCACCGAGTCACCGGTTTTGAATCGACTGCGCGGATTATCCACCAGCGCCCAATCCATTTCGGAAATGTGAACCAACCCCTCCAAACTCTCTTCCAATTTTACGAAAATTCCGAAATCCACAACGCCGGTCACTGTTCCTTCAGTGACGTCGCCGACGGCGTATTTCTCCACGATTTTTTCTTTGTCTTTTTGTTCCAAAGTTTTTTCGGAGAAAATCAATTTATTTTCTTTGGGCACAGCGGCAATAATGGACACCGACAGTTTGGTGCCGGTTAATTTGCGCAATTCTTCCAAAATTTTGTCTTTGTCGCCGTCATCAACTCTTGGGTAATGTTCGGTTTTTAATTGAGAAGCGGGCAGAAATCCTTGAAGACCTTGCCATTCCAAAATTATTCCACCCTTGTTGGCTTCTTTGGCCGCTAATTCAAAAATTATTTTTTCTTTGATGGCTTTTTCCGCTTTATCCCAAATCAGCGCTTGACGGGCTTCTTTGAGCGACAATTCAATATAACCGTCTTTATGGGCGGTGCCGACGATTTTTGCGGAAACATTGTCGCCGGGATTCATTTTCTTGATAAGGTCGCGAGCGCTGTTGAATTCTCGGCCGTAAATGATGCCGGTGCCCAAGGGCGAAAGGTCAATGTAAACAACCGCTCGTTCAATACCAAGCACCGTGCCTTCCACTAAATCACCTTCGTTGTTTGGATTTTTACTCTGACTTAAGACGAAATTCATCACGCCGAATCCATCAGCCGGCGGATTTTCTCCCGGCGTTTCTTTAGTTAAAACTCCTGTATTCATAAAAAATAAAATTTAAGGCGGAAAGCTCTAAAGGCTTATGAAACGAGTTTAATTTCCGCTGTAATTATTAAGGCCTTAAAAATCCCTCAATAAAATTCGGGACAGGCAGGAAAGAGTATAGCGATTCCCGTTGAATTTGCAAGTCATTGGGCAATTATGCTATATTATTTTCACTATGGTCGTTCGAATGCGTAGCACCCGGTCTCACACCGGTCATAGGCGGAGCCATCACGCGCTGAAAGAGCCGCGGATGGCTAAGTGCGCCAATTGCAATGGCATGCACTTACGCCACCGACTTTGCGAAAATTGCGGTAATTATCGGGGGCGGTTGGTAGTGGACATGCTGGCGTTTCGGGCGAAAAAGGAAAAAAAGCGGAAAGATAAGGCCGACAAGACGGCCCATTAAAAAAATGGCCAACAGGCATTTAGCTCGTTCAATAGTTCTTCAATCGCTTTTTGAATGGGATTTTGCTCAAAAAAGCGACAGTGAGGCGAAACAAATTTTACAGCAAAACCTCGCTGAATTTGCTCCCAACATGGATGAGCACTCTTTTGCCGATTCTCTTTTTTTAAATATTATAAAAAAACGCGCTGATTTAGACTCTGTTATCAGCAAGGCGGCGCCCGATTGGCCTCTGGATAAAATTTCTTGCGCGGATAGAAATGTTTTGCGGGTTGGCCTTTACGAACTTTTATTCGCCAAGCGAGCTGAAGTGCCGGCCAAAGTGGCGATTAACGAAGCGATTGAACTGGCAAAGACTTACGGCGGCGAAAATAGCGGCCGTTTTGTCAACGGCGTCATGGGCTCTATTTACAAGGAACTCGGCGAACCGGGCAAAGACGAAACCACCACCAAAAAAATAATTGATCCGATGAAATTTCCGGTGGAACGCTTAGGCGGCGCTTTGGTTTTTTCCCGACACGAAGGAGAAATTTATATCGCCTTAGTCCATGATATTTTTGGCCATTGGACGCTTTCCAAGGGCAAAATAGGTGATCGTTCTGAAATTTCTGAAGAAAGCGCCGAAGAAGGAACAAAACGCGAAATTAAGGAAGAACTAGGACTTGATATTGTCATTAAAGAATCATTGGGTAAAAATGAATATGTTGCCTCACATCCAGAAAAAGGCAAAATTAGAAAACAAGTTACCTATTTTTTGGCTGAGGCGCCATTTACTGATATTAAGCTTGAACAAAAAGGGGGATTGGATGATGGTCGTTGGTTTCGTTTGCGCGACATTATTGACTTGAATTTTTACAATGATATTCTGCCGATTGTTACCAAGGGGGTAAACTTATTATTAGGAAATAATAAATAATTTCTAATCCTCAATGAATTTTAGCGAGTTTGAAAAAAACATCGGTGTTGTTTTTAAAAATAAAGCGCTTTTGCGCCAAGCTTTTATTCATCGTTCTTACTTAAATGAAAATCGCAAAACAAATTTGGAACACAATGAACGGCTGGAATTTTTGGGCGATGCGGTTTTGGAATTGATTGTTACCGCCCATCTTTACGAAAAATATCCTGATTACAACGAGGGTGAAATGACCGCCTTGCGTTCGGCTTTAGTTAATGCCAATACTATGGCGGAAGCGGCCAATAAAATTAAGATGAACGATTTTATGTTGTTATCGCGCGGCGAAGCCAAAGATACCGGCCGAGCGCGACAATATATTTTGGCAAATGCCATTGAAGCCCTCATCGGCGCGATTTTTATTGACCAAGGATATCAAATGGCCGAAAAATTTGTCGGGGAAAATCTTTTTCCGCTTTTGCCCAAAATAATTAAAGAGGGTTTTTGGATGGACGCTAAAAGCCGTTTTCAGGAGAGAGCCCAGGAAATTGTCGGTATTACTCCCGTTTACGAAACACTCAAAGAAATTGGTCCTGACCACGACAAACATTTTACCATCGGCGTTTTTCTCGGCAAAGAAAAAATGGCGGAAGGCGGCGGTAAATCCAAACAAGATGCCGAACAAGCCGCCGCTTCCGCCGGTCTCAAAGCCAAAAATTGGAAGTAAAAGCTGTTCACCAAATATTTTTCCACTTCATTTTTTGTTGGTTTTTTGTTTTATTGGTTTTTTGTGCCTATAACAAAATGAGCCGATCGGCTTGCATTGTTATAATTGAAAATATTCCTTAATAAATTTATCGTTTTCGATAGAATCAACAATCAAATAAAGCAAATCTTTACCAATTTTAAAATCAGCTTTAATGAGATTTACGAAATCCTCGCAATCATACGGATATACCCAAACACTTTTTTGTAATTTCATAAAACCCACTGACAAA